>JBNJGK010000035.1:0-11155 GCA_051747665.1 Bacteroidota bacterium
GACTGTAATTCCGGGTGTGTAACAACTTTATTGAGTAGCTGCCCGGTTTCAGCAATAATTTCCGGGTTTTCCACACCGTGGTTTTGTAGCCACGAAAGCGCTTTAGGGATATCCTTTTTCGTGATCACTAAAGCCAGCATTTCGTGGAGCATGCGCCCCCGGTTTTTCTCGTTAAGAGAATGTTCTCCCACCGGAAACTCTCCCGAATAAGGCGCTATTACAACTTTATTTCGCCAGGTTGAAGATATCATGGGCGCTGAGTTTCCAGACTCCGAATCACCGCAAGCTTGCGTTTCCTTTGTTTTATCTTCTTCAACAGCCTTCTGGACTTCACCAAAAAGTATTGGTTCATCTGATGAAATGTCATATCCTTGCTCTGCAACAAAACCTCCCAGCAAAGAAGAAACAGAAAACCCGGCAGGATTTTTAGAAGGCATATCGCAAAACGCATACAACCTTTCAGAAGGTCTTGTAAAAGCAACATAAAGCACATTTACCTCATCGAGCAGTAACTTTTCTTGCTCTTCCTGATATTCAGCAAAAAACGGCGTATCTAAAATTTGTTTCCTGGCAGGCAGATAAGCTACAGAGAGTGAACCGGTCTCCGGAAAATCATCCAGGGGACCAAGCCACATGCTGTCTTGCTTGCTTTGAATGGCATTTTTACTTAAAAAAGGAGCCATCACCACCGGAAACTCCAGCCCCTTAGCCTTATGCACGGTATATATCTTAACGGCATTCAGCTTTTCAGGAGCTACTATTGACTTTTTGTTTTTGTTCTTTTCCCACCACGCTAAAAAATCGTTCAAGTCCGTATCTCCTTCCAGCGCTTTGCCATGGATTTCTTCCAAAAAGAAAAGCACAAACGGGTCTGCCGGATCATGCAGTTGAAAGGTTCTGATAAGGTGTTCTGACAACTCATACAGTGAAAAATCTTCCCATTGGCTGTCGCCCAATTGCAGCAATTCTAAAAATTTGTGGTATGCACTGCTATCCGGACCTGATGCCTTATTCAACCAGTTATGTTCAGGCAGGTTTGCAAACGAATGAAAGTCCATATCCGTTTGCCGCTTTTGATGCAAAAAATGCATTACCTCCAACCAGGCCACATTATCTTGTGGGTTATTCAATAGCTTAAATACGGCCACTAAAAAGTGTAATTTCGGTGATCCGGATAGTAAGAGTGACTCAGAAGAAACCACCGGAAAATCATGTTCGGTCAAATAGCGGGCTACTTTTACTCCATGTTTATTAGTGCGACACAGCACTGCAATATCACGGCATTCATAACCGGCGTGTAACGACTCTTTTACTGAAGACAGCAGGGCTTCCAGGTGACCCGCCTCCAAATCTTCTCCCTGCCCCTCTACAAACTGCAGTTGTACTTTGCCATGTTCCTTTTTATGAGCTGTTTGTTCGTGATTATCATAGATTTTCCTGATGCGATCATTTGTATTGGTTTTGATATATCTGAAAAGATCATTATTAAATTTCACGATTGTATCTACAGTGCGATAGTTCTCATTCAATGGCCTTTCCTGATATTGCTGTTTTAGTGTTGCCTCAAAATTTTCACCCTCCGGGAGTTTTTGTTTTTCAAAAAGCTCGGGAAGACGCGCAAACTGCTCTACCTCCCCGGCACGCCAGCGATATATGCTTTGTTTTCCATCGCCAACCAACATATTCTTCTCGCCATAAGAAAGACCATTCAGTATAAGCGGCAAAAGGTTATGCCATTGTAAAACCGAGGTATCCTGGAACTCATCCACAAACACATGTTTGTATTTTTCGCCAATGCGCTCATAAATAAACGGAACCGGAGCATTAGCCTGTATCTCGCGAGCAATACGACGATTAAATTCAGAAATGTGCACGTAATCCTGCTCTGTTTTCAGTTGGTCCAGACGTGTTTCTATTTCTTTTAAAACCGCCATGCCATGAATATTTCTTAGCAATACCTTATAAAAGAAATACTTGCCGGCATCCTTTGCAGCATAGTCTTTTATGCTATTATAAATATCTTCAAGCTGGTGAAAGACTTTTCCAATTTCATCTTTATCAGCCTGGGTTGCCTTTGAGCTGAAGAACTTACCCTCATTAAAAAACTTTTCTACGTAAGAGTTTCCTCTGAATATAGCGCTGTTCTGGTAGTTTTCTTTATTGATAAGCTTCCTGAAGTACGACCAAACGCCCCGTTTGCCCTGGTAAAATGCCTCTGGGGGTATCTGATCTGTGAGATCTCTTGCCTCTTTGGCCTGTTTTTGAATCACATTTTCAAATTTGACCATGAATTGCATAATAGCTTCCCGGGTCTTTATGAAATCACTAAGATCTAATTCACGAAGTTCAGGAATATAATCAAGCGCGTTTTCAGACTGAAGTACAAATCCAAAGCTATAGAGCGAACGATCGATATGCCAGGAGCGGCTTTCATCTGTCTGAGCTTTGATAAATTCTGTTAAAAAACCAGTCATTCTATGCTGAGGCTGCAGCTCATCCAGCAGCATATCTACCGATTTCTGGATAAGTTCTTCCTGATCCAGAACAACCTCGAAACGCTGCGAGAGGTTTAAATCAAAAGCAAAAGCACGGATTATGCGATGCATCAAACTGTCGATAGTTGAAACAGCAAAGTTCGAGTAATCATGAAGGATGTTTTTCATCACCTGGTAAGCATTACCACTTACATCATCGATCGACATGTTGCTGCCTTCAAGAATATCAATCAGAAACTTATCATTCAGCTCTTTTTGCAGCTTAGAAGATTTGCTCTTGTATTCTGCCAACTCCTGTAAAACCTCTACAATACGCGATTTCATCTCCGCCGCAGCCTTATTTGTAAAGGTAATGGCCAGGATTTCCCTGTATTTGTGCGGCTCAGGAATCACAAGAGAGAGGTATTCCTTTACTATCTGGGTGGTTTTGCCTGAACCGGCTGATGACTTATAAACCAATAGGTTTCTTTGCATATTGCTAGCGTTCGTTGAGATTCTCAAAGATATAAAAAGTTTGATTTGAAGCCACCGACCAATTCATAGAAAGGTATACTCAGAAATTCAAGTTCTGTTGGCTTATTGATTCAATTCCCGCGCTCTTTTTTTTCTGAACAGCTCTTCGAGTGTATCAAACTCTTTCCTGTAAAACACACCCACCCCTTGCGTATAGGGAGCATCAACTGCTAACAGGTCTGTATTGTTGGTACGGTTGAAAGCGCGTATCCTGAAACGGCCGTCTCGGGTTATTTTAACTTCTACATTAACATCGCCCACAATCGTATTAGCCGAGGTTTGTTCTTGCATGCCGCTCATTCCGAAATTTCCGTCTATCGATACCCGGTCGTCAAAAAGCTGTGTAGACAAAGCCACTTCAAGCTCTTCGGAAGTATAGGAATCGCCAGGCCGGTAATTAATACCAACATCCACATCCTTGCTTATCTGAGAAAGCCAGTTGCTGATTTGATTCGACAACAATTCAAACGACTGAGCACCAAAACCACTTGATAAGCTATTATCGAGACCTGAAACGCTGAAAGAATTCAAAACCAGCAAATAGAGCATTTGCTTATTCATTTCGGCGTTATTGGTTGTATCAATACTGCTGTAAACCAGCTCTTTCACATTCGCATCAGCATTAGGAAGCTCGATACTAAAATCCAGCGTAGGATTAAAAAGTTTGTCTTTCAATGTAATAATGCAATTTACAGGCACACGTTCATTGGCTAATTCCGGATCAATACCTTGCGCAGCAGGCAACCCCCGCAAAGAAGGCCGGGCTTTGTATACCGCGGTGATATTCACATCGGCATCATACGGATCGCCACTCCAGGAGATGGAAGCACCACGACGGATCGTAAACGTATTGCGCAGAATATTTTGAAGCTTAAATATAAATACACCCTCTTCAATGAAATAATCACCATACATATTAAAGTCGCCGGAAGAGTTTATTTCCATACGCACATTCCCTGAGCCGCGGCCTTCAATGTTTCCCATCTGGAATGGCAGTATAATTTCTGCTCTGGCGTTTGGGTTAATATCAAGCTGAAAATCCATGTTAAAGCCGGCATCGCTTGTTTGGTTGAATGTAAGCTTTTCCTCTTTTTCTTCTGTTTTATCAATAAAGGTGATAAAATCACTCTCAGCCATAGATTCTGAAGTACTGATAGGTATGACGATGTTGGTGTTTTCATCGGGTCGCGCCTTAACGCTCAAGTTGATATCACTAACCGGCCCGGTAATATTCACCGCCCCGGAGGCAAATGCCGTACCATAAAAAAGCTCGTTATGCGAACGGTTTGTATTCAGACCTGCAAATTGTTGTGGTGCAATGCTGATATCCAAAGCAAAATCTTTGAAATAATTATGTTTGATATTTCCATTCAACAAAGCAGTGTTTCCCAGTGAATCATAAAGCGTTATGCTATCAAAGGCGATGGCATCCGGCTTTAGCTTAATCTCATCGGCTAGATAATATTTCGTGTTAAGAAAGCTGACTCTCAGTGCTGACCTGACCAGCCCGATATTTCCGGTTAGCTCAGGTTTTGCGGATGTACCAGTAATTTTCAGCTTTCCTGAAGCATATCCCTGCATCTCCGACAAAAAATCATCAAAAAAGGGCTGCATGACGGCAATGGCCAGGTTGCGAACCTCGCCCTCAAAATCAATGGAGTCGGCCATATTTTCTCCCTGAGGATAATAAAAACCTTCGAGGTTAAGCAAATCCCTTGAGCCGCTGCTGCCTGTATAAACTATCTCAGAACTTAGGTGCAGCTTATTATCAGACTCATCCCACTCTGAGAAAAGCTGCATATCTCCCAACTTTTGTTTATTGAAATAGAGCCCGCTGATGTTTAAATCTCCCGTAAAACGAGGCGTTCCGCTCAGGTTACTAAACACCAAATCTCCGTTGGCTATACCGTCTAAATCTACGCCACCCGGCGCCAGCATCAGATCAAAATTTGACACATCAAAATCCGTAAAAAGCAATTTAAACGTATCTTCCGGATTATCGGATAAAATGCCATCAATACCCACACTTTGCCGGTCATGCTTAAAGATGAAGTTACTGAAAACAAGAGAAGAATCATTATACGTTAGGCGGTTTTCAGGGGTGATGCGCCACAAGCTGTCGTTTATTATGATTTCAGAATGAGTGATGCGATTTTCAAAGTGCCCTGCATTGTGCACATCCAATATACCCCGGATATTAGCCTTGTTATAATCCGTTGTATCAAAATCATCCCACCTCAGGACGTATCTCATACTATCCTGCTCAAATGTATTTTCCAGGCGCATCCTTTCCAGCCCAAGCTGCAGCTCTTCATCTTCATCTTCATCTTCTTTCTTGCTTTCACTAAGAATCACATTTTTAACTTTTGTGGTAGTTTTATACAATGAGTCTTGTTTTCCGGATGCAAATCGAAAATCAAGAAAACGAATATCATTAAACACCACAGAATCTGAATGGACTTCTGCAACCAGATCGGCCTCTTCTCCATGGTAATTTCCCTGAATAGAGGTTCCCGGGGCCACTCTTAATTGGGGGAAAAAGATTTGACTAAGTCCTCTGGTGTTTTTCAGACGTAAATCAAAGTCTAAGCGCTGCCGGAAACCGGAGGTGATTGAATCCGTATACAAAGAAGGCATATACTGTGACATGGAAAGGTTAAAGCTTTTGCCCAACTCGCTCAGCAAGTAATCACCATATATATCGCCGTCAAGGAAATCAGACCGAATCTCTACATACTTTTCTGAGGAAAACTGATCCGATTCTACACGAAGTGAATCCATCCGGTAAGTAAAGTCATCCTGATGATAAACCAAATCAGAGAGTAAAACATTCCCGGAAATGGAATCAATATCGCTTCCGCGGAAATCTGCTTCAAGTGTAGCAGAAATATTCGATAAAGAATCTTCCAGGTTGGTCAACCGCAACTGGGTAAGATAAGCATCACGTAACTCTGCCCTGAATTGGAAATCGGCATTTTTTGTGCTAAAGTCAGCCAATCCTGTAAAGTCAAACTGCAGTAAGTCGTCATTGATATGAACTTCTCCGCCAAATCGCTCTCCGGCTATGTTCCCCTGGATGTTAATGCTGTCGAATGTGTTTTGTCTGAACTGCAGTGCATTTATATACCCATCCACATCAGCAGCAAGCGTTGATTTATCCAATCCCTGACCATTTACGTTCATTGATAAATCGAGCGTGCCCAAATCCTTTTCCATATTCAGCAGTTTCCCGGCATTTAGATTAGTAGCCTGAATTTTGCCATTGTAAATCTTAACATCATTCAGAGTATCTTTAAGCCTGATATCAGTAACCAAATCACCCATATTGGTTTTGAATTCAGCCCTGGAAATAAAATTATCCGGTTTTCCCTTGAAGTTTCCTTTTACGGCAAGATATTCCAAAGCATCATAAGGTTGAGGTAAGCTGAATTTCTTTCCGTCCTCAAACTCAAAATCGCGGATGTCTTCATAATCCACGTAAAGATCCATGATTTCAGCATCAATTTCCATTTCGGCGGTCTCAGGTAATCCTTTAACATACACATCTCCTTCAAAGCGGGAATTTCTTCCAAAGCTTAAATCCATCCGCGTGGCATGCATGTCAGCTACAGTCCCAGACAAAAGCCCTTTCATCTTTATCTTTTCGCCTTCAGGCAGCAGTGATGGAGAGAAATAATTCAAGTCTGTGGCAGACAGCGTACTTTGCTGAAAATCCACATCCAAAGAAACGCTGTCAAAAAACATACTGAAGGCTTGATAATCGTAGTAGTCCATCTCCATATCAAAAGCCAGGTCCGTGGTTGGTGTAACAATCCTGGAAACTTCTGATTTCCATCCTGTAGAGCTAATCTGCATATTATTTGATTCAAGCCGGCTGAGTATAAAGCCCGACGACTCTACACCTCTGAGGAAACGGATATTCGCGCTGATAGTATCATCTTTCACGGCAAACTCCTGTAGTCTGGCATCAATTTCATTCACATCCAGATAATTAAAATCCATTCCTTCAGGGGATCGGGTTTCGTTTCTGTTTTCAAGGATAAACCGGCTGTCATGCAATTCAAGCGCACCTATCTGTATTTGCCAGGACTCACCGGATGTTGCGCTATCCTGGAGTCTCTGCGTAAGGTAAGTGAGGGATGGGGCTGTGTCTGATTCATGCGTAATAAGACCAAAGCGCAGCTTTTCAGCCTCTACATCGCTGAAACGCATCACCCGCTTGAATGCGTTTATTTCCGAAACCCTTACTTTAAGGACATCGGCTTTGGCAAGTGTATCACTTCTGTAATCTAAAGCAAGCAAATTATGTAATTCTATACGGAGATAATGCCCCAGTTTTACCCGCTCAACAGTAACCGGTATACCCAGAGCCCTGGTAGCCTCATCACTGGCAACCTGACCCAGGTAACGCTGAAAGCGAACGTTGTTAACCAGCACAACTATGGCAGTAACCATGATAATCAATACCAACAGAAACCACTTCAGTATATTTCTTCTGCCTTTTTTAATAATTTTGCCCTCCAAAATAAACAATACTCATGAACATAAACATATTAGGAATCGAGTCCTCATGTGATGATACGTCAGCCGCTGTACTTCGTGACAACGTGGTATTATCCAATATTATTGCTAACCAGCGCGTCCATGAAGCTTATGGCGGTGTTGTTCCCGAGTTAGCCTCACGCGCTCACCAGCAAAACATTATCCCGGTAATCGATCAGGCCATCCGTCAAGCAAATATACACAAAAATGATATTCATGCTATAGCTTTTACCCGGGGGCCCGGTTTATTAGGATCGTTGCTGGTAGGGACTTCCTTTGCCAAAGCCTTCGCTCTTTCTCAGAACATCCCTATGATAGAAGTAGACCATCTGGAAGCACACATCCTGGCTCATTTTATCGAAGAACCTGGAAAAGCTTCGTCCCACCCGGAATTCCCCTTTTTATGCCTCACAGTATCCGGAGGACACACTCAAATCGTTAAAGTAGACAGTGCCTCTGAAATGGAGGTGATCGGGCAAACCATCGATGATGCTGCCGGCGAAGCCTTTGATAAGATTGCAAAAATTATGGGGCTGCCATACCCTGGCGGGCCGGTAATTGACAAAATGGCCAGAGAAGGAAATCCGGGCGCTTTCACTTTTCCCATGCCGGATATTTCTCATCTGGATTACAGCTTTAGCGGTCTCAAAACTTCCGTGCTTTACTTTCTTCGTGATAAACTGAAAGAGCAACCTGACTTTATTGAAGAGCACAAAACAGACCTGGCTGCTTCAGTGCAAAACATCATCATCAAAATATTAATGAAAAAGCTGAAGCTGGCTGCGAAACAAACCGGCATCAAAGAAATCGCTATTGCCGGCGGCGTATCAGCCAACTCAGGGTTGCGTGATGCTGTAGAGCAAGCCGGACAGGAATTACAATGGAATATCTACCTCCCAAAGCTGCAATTCAGTACAGACAATGCGGCTATGATTGCCATGGCAGGTCACTTTAAGTACCTTGAAAAAAAATTTGCCAGTCAAAAAATTGCACCCTATTCCAGAAGTGGTTCTAAAAGAAGATAGTCTGCAAGCAAAAAAAAGCTGAAACAAAATTATTGGCCAATAATTTTTATCCTATCTGAAAAAATATTTGCATAGCAGTTAACATATAGTTAATTTTGCTTTGAACAGTGTGAAGAAAAACACGCATGAAGCAGTCAGAAATACTCGTTGCAGGCATTGAGTATAAAGTAAAAAGACTTATTGAGCAAAAAAAACTGCTTCAGCAGGAAAATGAAAACCTCAAAAGTGAGGTTGAAAGTTTAAAACAAGAACTGGAAGAAATAAAAAATGATAACAAAGCGCTCGAAGAAAAAATACAAACAATAAAAGTAAGCAGCGTGTTGTTATCTAATAAAGATAATAAAAACATTCATCAACGTATTGATGAATTAGTGCGGGAAATAAACAAGAGTATAAGCATTTTAAATAGTTTTAATAATAAGTGATTCCTCTTTTACCGGAGGTTTATTGATGAAGCAGACAATAAGAACAGTACATGTAAATCAAAGGCCGTATAAAATTACGGTATCAGATGAAAATGAAGAGCTTTTATTAAACAAATCTGTAAAACTGATAAACGACGAAATCGAGACGTTCATAAAAAACATTAAAGGAAGAGACCGGCACGATATGCTGGCTATGGTATCGCTTGATATTGCAGCGCGATACATCCAGCTTGATGAAGAGCAAGCTTTTGTAAAAAACGAACTCATCTCCCGGTTAGAAGGAATTGATCAGCTTTTGGAAGAAAACATTTAAGATGTTTATTCGCGTTCTTTGAAATAAAAAATATTAATAATATTCCCGCGCATTATAATTAAGTCGTGTGAAAACTCAACATTATACAAATTAGAGTAAAAAGCTCAGGAGTTTCTAGGACAGGCCTATTTTACCCTTCGGGGGATTTCCGCTTTAGGGCGGAGACATTGGAAGTCCGAAAAACTCGGCAACTCTATTCGTGTCATTTCTGGGGTTTTTCTCTACGCTCAATTATTTGCGCGGGTTTTTTTTGTCAAATAATTACATACGAACCAGAATTTAACAAGCATAAAAATGGAAAATGCACTACTATTTATCTTGATTGCGCTTGTTGCAGGTCTTGCTCTGGGTATAGCTGCTTCGGCATCTTTTTTAAGAAAAAAACTCGAAAAAAAGAGCCGCGTTCTTCTGAAAGAAGCGGAAGAAAAAGCAGAAGTACTGAAGAAGGACAAAATCCTTCAGGCAAAAGAGAAGTTTTTGCAACTAAAAGCCGATCATGAGAAAACGATTCAAAAGAAAAACAGCGAAATACAGCGAACTGAAAACCGTTTAAAACAAAAAGAAAATCAGGTAAACCAACAAAATGAAGCGTTAAAAAATAAAAACCAGGAAGTTGACAGGCTAAAACAAAACCTGAACAGCCAGTTGGAAATCGTTAACAAAAAGCAACAAGAGCTGGAAAAAGCGAGCAACGAGCAGATTAAACAACTGGAAACCATCGCAAACTTATCAGCCGAAGAGGCAAAACAGCAACTTTTGGAAAACCTCACAGAAGAAGCGCGCACAGAAGCTTCCTCGCAAATTAATGACATTCTCGAAGAAGCTAAAATCAACGCCAACCGCGAAGCCAAGAAGATCGTAATTGAAACGATTCAACGAACGGCTGCCGAGCATGCTATTGAAAACAGCGTTTCAGTGTTTAACATCGAAAACGATGAAATTAAAGGCCGTATTATTGGCCGTGAAGGCCGCAACATCCGTGCGCTGGAGTCATTAACCGGTATAGAGATAATCATTGATGATTCACCGGATGCTATTATTCTGTCTGGCTTCGATCCCATTCGCCGTGAAATTGCCCGCTTATCGCTGCACAAGCTGGTTACTGATGGCCGCATTCATCCGGCCCGCATCGAAGAAGTGGTTTCTAAAACCACGGCGCAGATAGACCAGGAAATTATTGATACAGGAAAACGAACCTTGATAGACCTGGGTATTCATGGAGTACACCATGAGCTGGTAAAGCTAATCGGGAAAATGAAATACCGCTCTTCTTACGGCCAAAACCTGTTGCAGCACTCTAAAGAAGTAGCCAACCTTTCAGCTACTATGGCTGCAGAGCTTGGGCTCAACCAGAAAAAAGCCAAACGAGCCGGATTGTTGCACGACATCGGCAAAGTTGCTGAAAGCGAAGAGGAAATGCCTCACGCTCTGCTGGGTATGAAAATCGCCCAGAAATACAAGGAAAAGCCGGACGTATGCAACGCTATTGGATCGCACCATGATGAAATCGAGATGGAAACACTCATCTCACCGATTACGCAGATTTGTGACGCCATATCCGGTTCACGCCCCGGTGCACGCCGCGAAGTGGTTGAAGCTTACATCCAGCGCCTGAACCAGTTGGAAGAATTAGCCCTGGAATATCCCGGCGTTGTAAAAACCTATGCGGTGCAGGCAGGTCGCGAATTACGTGTTATTGTTGGTGCAGATAAAGTTTCTGATGTGGAAGCCAACAAACTGTCAATGGATTTAACCAAAAAAATCCAGGACGAAATGACCTATCCGGGTCAAATCAAGATCACGGTGATACGCGAAACAAGGGCCGTAAACTACGCGAAGTAA
>JBNJGK010000035.1:11255-23319 GCA_051747665.1 Bacteroidota bacterium
ATGGATTTAACCAAAAAAATCCAGGACGAAATGACCTATCCGGGTCAAATCAAGATCACGGTGATACGCGAAACAAGGGCCGTAAACTACGCGAAGTAAGAGCTTAATATTATTACTGATAAACCAAAACCCGGCTATTGTAAAAGTCAATTTGCCGGGTTTTGTAGTTATGAAACAGCATAAAATCGTTTTAACAAGTTTTAAGCAGAAAATTTCTTAATGTTTATTATCTTTGTAAGGTCTGAAAACAAACAACTTTGCTTTTTTGTTACAGCAGTAAAAGAAAGAATTATGAAAACGTATTTTGGAATTTTCGCGCTTCTTTTAGCTCCGGTTCTTCTGATGGGTCAGTTAAACAATGACCTCACCAAGCCGGCTTTCGGTAATTTAAAAACCGATGTGGATGTTTCATTGGGATCCACTGTCATGTCTTCGGGCAATGGCAGTGCATTTATGAATTATGCTTTCCCTAAATTGAGGATGAGTCCCAATGAAGACTTGCAAATAGAAACCGGCGTGCTTATGACAAATACATCGATGAACAACTTTCAGCCATACAACGCCGCCGGGCAAATGAGTCAAAACAGCATAAATTCAAACTTTACAGACTCGTATGCTTTTGCTTCAGGAACTTACCAGGTTAACGACAATCTGGTTATCCGCGGAAGCGCATACAAGAAATTTAATATGAACAGCCAGATGCAGCAGGAAACCCATCCGCAGGCCTTTAATTTTGATGCACATGGTATGAACGTAGGCTTCCGGTATCAACTTTCTGAAAATTCAAGCATAGGCGCATCCTTCCATTACAACAAAGGAGCTGATCCATTCGGATACGGCGGCTATAACAACAGTTATTACAATGGCTTTTCTCCATTTGACAGGACTTCTCCATTTGCTCCCGATCCTTTCTGAGTCAACAATTCAGGTGATAGCTTGTTATAAAAAATAAAAAATGCTAATCATTCTATCACCTGCTAAAAAATTGGATTATAAAAGTGAAGTGCCTGTAAGCACATACACTAAGCCGCAATTCACAAAACAAAGCGTACAACTTATCGAATCGCTGCAAAATCTTTCGCAAAAAGAAGTTGGCGATTTGATGAACCTGAGCGATAATTTAGCGCGCCTCAACAAAGAGCGATTTATGGAGTGGGACATCCCGCAAAAGCCTGATAACAATACACGGCAAGCTGTTTTTGCCTTTAAGGGCGATGTTTACCAGGGATGGAACCCGGCCGAAAGTTCAGAAGCTTCACTGCAATTTGCCCAGGAACATGTTAGAATCCTCTCCGGGCTTTATGGAGTTTTGCGCCCGCTCGACTTAATGAAGCCTTACCGCCTGGAAATGGGAACCCGCTTTGGTGTAAATGGAGCCAAAAACCTTTATGAGTTCTGGAGCAACATTATAACCAACAATCTGAATCAACAACTTAAGGAAATCGATAGTAATGTCTTGTTAAACCTGGCTTCCAACGAGTATTCCAAAGCCGTGCAAACGGATAAGCTTAACGCTGATATTATATCACCTGAATTTAAAGACAACAAAAACGGCAAATACAAGATTATCAGCTTTTATGCGAAAAAGGCCCGCGGTTTGATGACCCGGTTTATTACGGAAAATCAAATAACAGACCCAGACCAGATCAAGCTTTTTGATAAAGATGGGTATTACTACAACGACGAATTATCAGCGCCCGGCAAACCGGTTTTTACGAGAGGATAAAACTGATATACCAGACTGTATTCATTGAAGCTACATGCGGTCAGGCACTTGTACTCCCAACAACTGCATGCCCTGCTTGATTACATAAGCAGTGAAAGCCGATAACCTGACCCGGAAAGCCATTGCATCCGGGCTTTCGGCTCGCAGTACCGGGATATCCTGGTAAAATTGATTGTACTGCTTTACAAGTTCATAAATATAGTTGGCCAGCAAAGCAGGACTGTAGCTCTCTGCAGCGTTTGTGATTGTTTTCGGGAACTCATACAACCGTTTGATGAGTTTTTTTTCACGATCATCCAGGCTAAGCTCGTATGAGAACTCCCGGGGCACTTCCCTGTCTGAGGCTTTCCGGATTAAAGAACGGATTCGGGCATGTGTATATTGAATAAAAGGCCCGGTATTTCCATTCAGATCAATGGATTCAGCCGGGTTAAAAATCATGGTCTTCTTGGGGTCTACTTTCAAAATAAAATATTTCAATGCACCCTGTCCTATCATTTCAAATAAATGCTCAGCTTGCTGCTGACTAAGCCCTTCAATTTTACCCAGCTCCGTTGTGGTTTCCTTTGCCGCCTCAAACATCTCATCCATCAGCATGTCTGCATCCACAACCTTTCCTTCACGGGATTTCATCTTGCCTTCAGGAAGTTCTACCATGCCATATGAGAGGTGCTTTATTTTATCATACCATTTGTAGCCCAGCTTTTTCAGGATGATTTTCAACACATCAAAATGATATATCTGCTCGTTACCCACCACATAAATCATTTCCTTTGGGTTATAGGCTTCATGGCGCATTTCTGCTGTTCCTAAGTCCTGAGTCATGTAAACCGAAGTGCCGTCGGCCCTAAGCAGCAGTTTTTCATCCAGCCCTTCATCAGACAAGTCCGCCCAAACCGATCCGTCCGGCTTTTTGAACAGAACATCCTTTTGCAATCCTTCAATTACAATGTCTTTTCCTTTCAGATACGTTTCAGATTCATGATAAATTTTATCAAAAGCAATGCCCATACGGTTATAGGTCACATCAAATCCGCTGTAAGCCCAGTTATTGAGCTTATTCCATAGCTCCATCACTTCCTTGTCACCTTGCTCCCATTGCGCCAGCATTTGCTGAGCTTCTTTCAGCAAAGGCGCTTCCTTTTTGGCTTTTTCTGGCTCATAGCCTGCGCTTACGAGGCTTTCCACTTCTTTTTTATGCTCCAGATCAAAAAGCACATAATATTTACCAATTAAGTGATCGCCTTTCATACCGGCAGTTTCAGGTGTTTCTCCATTACCCCATTTTTGCCATGCCAGCATGGATTTACAAATATGAATCCCGCGATCATTCACCAGATTCACTTTTTCAACCTGTTGACCGTTAGCCTTCAATATCCGGGAAACCGCATCACCTAAAAGGTTATTCCGGATGTGGCCAAGATGGAGGGGCTTATTGGTGTTTGGTGAGCTGAATTCGATAACCACCGGATCTTGCTTTTGTTGCTCCTTGCTTATTCCGAAATACTCATTTGTAGACTCTTGCTTTAAGAAATCAAGCCAGTAAGAGGTTTTAAGCTCTATGTTGAGAAATCCCTTTATCACTTCAAAAGATGCGATATTATCCTCCAATTCCTGCAGCTTCAAACCTATCTCACGGGCTGTTTCTTCAGCGCTCTTGCGACTGAAACGTAAGAAAGGAAATACAACGATAGTAAAGTCGCCCGTTACATCAGGACGCGTTTTTTGTATCGTGACTTTATCTGCGGGAAAATCCTGGCTATAAAGCGACTGTATTATGGATGATGTAAGTTCGGCTAAACGCTTTTCCATTGCTTTCTAATTCTGATGGTTCTTTTAAACGCCGCAAAAATACAATAAAAAGCCGCCTGCGAAAAGATATATCTCAATCCCTTGATAAATAGCCGTGCATTTGTTTTGGAAAAGATATTCTTCTTATTTTTGCTATGACAAGCCTCCTTAGCTCAGTGGCAGAGCAGCTCACTCGTAATGAGCAGGTCGTGGGTTCAACTCCCATGGGAGGCTCTCCGTTGCCTTAGGGCAACAGGAGTAGAGGGGAGCAGCCCCGGCTACCTTGCCGGGGCTTGCTATTTGATTTATACAGAAAATGTCATGCTTAAAGTCAGAACACTTAAAGCCGATGCAATGCTGTTGCTAACAGCAGCCATTTGGGGATTTGCTTTTGTAGCCCAGCGCGCAGGCATGGAGCATGTAGGCCCGTTCACCTTTAATGGCGTCAGGTTCGCTTTAGGTGGATTTTCGCTCATGCCACTGCTGCTCTTAAAAACGCACAAAAGAAAATATCCGCTGAGGCAGGGAATGCAAATCATCTATGCCGGAACGATTGCAGGCCTGGCGCTATTTCTGGGATCATCGTTTCAGCAAATCGGTCTTGTGTATACTACCGCCGGAAACGCAGGTTTTATTACCGGCCTGTATGTAATCATTGTTCCTGCCATCGGCCTTTTCAGCAAACAAAAAGCAGGTAAAGGCGTTTGGATCGGCGCAATCCTGGCGGCAGCAGGCATGTATTTCCTGAGCATCCAAAAAGGGTTTACCATCAATTTTGGCGACTTGTTGGTTCTTATCTGTGCATTTTTCTTTGCCCTGCATGTGATCATTGTAGGTTGGCTTTCGCCGAAACACAATGCCGTCAGGTTATCCATCATTCAGTTTTTCGTAACTGCTCTACTTAGCTTTATAGCCGCTATGATTGCAGAAGAAATCCTTTGGCAGGATATTCTCAAAGCGGCAATTCCTCTCATATATGGCGGCGTTTTTTCAGCGGGAGTAGCATATACATTGCAAGTGGTAGCTCAAAAAGATGCTCCCAGCGGTCACGCCGCAATTCTGCTGAGCCTTGAAGCTGTTTTTGCTGTCCTTGGCGGATGGCTCCTGCTATCGGAAACGGTAACGATCAGAACAGGTATCGGCGCCTCACTGATGCTGGCTGGAATGATTGCAGCACAATGGCAGCGGTTCAGAAAAACAGAGTAAGTGTCATTTTTTCCGCAAAAGCTTCCTCTAAATCTCATTGCAGCGTATTTAGCCCTGTAAATTTCAATGAAAAAACAGAAGCCTTATCAAACACATATTGATATGCGTATAGAACTTGTTTTTACAAGCCGGCTGATTCTAAGCTAACTGTTTTTCAGCTTCAGAATCACAGACATCACCAACTCAATCAAAAACCCATAAATGGCTCCCATCATCAATGTGCTAAAAAACATCATCTCCTGTGTGAACTCTTCTGAAGCCGGAGCCATCAGACCGCTGAAAGCAAGCGGCAAGCTGAAAAGCAAGCCCAGCAGGATTCCATGAAGCCACCAAACTATGCGAAGTTTGCTGATTCCAATAGCAAAACCTAAAAGTACCCGGCTAAAGATAATCTGTAAAGCAACTGCTGTAGGCAAAGGCTCGGGAGACATGGAAGCAAACCCAAAACAAACAAACCCAAAAACAAGGCCTAAGAGGGTAGCTATCAAAAGTCGTAAGGCATGATTCATACTTTTTATGTTTTGAAATGAAATACAAAGATAAGCTACATCCGTAAAAAAGAAAGTTTCTTACTACTTTTGCAAAAACAAAATACAGCAAATGATCATCATAGAAAAGCCCTATATTTCGGATTTCCTGAAAGAAACATTACTGCAACATAACCTGCCGGTTTTGGAAACGCCGGTAGCTGTTGAAATGCTGGGATCAGGTCATTACAACCTGGTTACACCTGAAGAGCTCATTCAAAAAGCCGGACAGCAAGAGCCGCTGCACATCTACACTCCCAGCGAAAACGCCATTCAGTGGATAGCAGACAACCTGCACTTTACAAGTTTACCCGGAAAAATTGAGCAATTCAAGAACAAAGCCACCTTTCGCAGGCTCACCCGCGATTTGAATCCGAATTTCTGGTTCAGGGAGTTTTCTTATGAATCCCTTCAGGATACAGACCCGGATCAGTTGCATTTTCCACTTATTCTGAAACCTTCCGTAGGTTTTTTCAGCATGGGCGTATATCGTATAGAAGATGCAGCGCAATGGCGCCAAACGCTTCAAAACCTCAATCGCGATTTGGATACCCTGAAGAACCTCTATCCTGATAAAGTAGTAAATGCTTCCCATTTCATTACCGAAGAAATCATTGAAGGCGAAGAGTTTGCCGTAGATGCCTATTTCAACAGCAATGGCGAACCGGTTATGCTGGGTATGATGAAACACATTTTTGCTTCTGACCAGGACGTGAGCGACCGCGTCTATTTCACATCCGGCAAGCTGATTCAGAAGTATTATAAGCCATTTATGGATTTTATCCGGCATATCGGGAAACGAATTGAGTTGACAAATTTCCCGCTTCACATTGAGCTAAGAGTTGACCCGGCCGGAAATATCCTGCCCATCGAAGTCAACCCGCTCCGCTTCGGCGGCTGGTGCACATCGGCAGACCTGATGCACAAAGCTTATGGATTTAATCCATACCTTTATTTCTGCAAAGAGCTTGAGCCCGACTGGGATAAATTAAGCCGTCAGAATGAAGACAAACTCTTCAGCATCGTCATTTTAGACCGGCCTGCCGAAATCAATCCGCAAAACATAAAGAGTTTTGATTATGACAGTGTGCTGGAATTATTTGAAAAGCCTTTAGAGCTCAGAAAAGCCGATTTCAAAACATTTCCGCAGTTTGGCTTTCTTTTTACGGAAACGCACGAAAATAATTTCAAAGAGCTGGAACGCATCCTTAAACAGGATTTAAATGAATTTATTACTTTGTAGAAATTCAGAAAAAACTTGCTTCTAACCAAAACGCTTTTCAGGAGCTGCGCACGCTGAAAGGTTTTTGCTGCAAAGGCCTGCGGCCTGAGCCCGGCGCTATGAAGAACCGGCTGGAAGCCGGTGTTCCATTAGATTTGGCCCGATCCTTTCAAATGCAAATCGCAATTTATTTAGAATCCGACTCTTTCCAATTCATCAAAAACAATTTAACATATTGATTCAATGCTATTTATTAAGCGTCTTCAACATATATTTTAAAGGCTTATTTAGAATCAAAAACTCGACATTAGCAGTAAAAAATTGTAATTTTGTTGTTAATAAAATAACAGATAATTTGCTATGAAATTCAATCCGGAAAAATGCAGCATTCCTGATGAACGGAAAAAACCGTTCATTGATGCAGACGAAATATGGAACCATATAAACCACGCTAAACCCACACGCGAAAGGGTTAGAGAAATCATTGCCAAATCGTTAAACAAAGAACGGCTCACGCTTGCAGAAACAGCCACGCTGGTGCAGGCCGATGATCCGGTGTTGATAGAAGAAATCAAAAGCGGCGCTAAAAAACTGAAAGACACGATCTACGGCAACCGGATTGTATTGTTTGCCCCGCTGTATATCGGAAACAAATGCACAAACGACTGCAAATACTGTGGTTTCCGCATCTCTAACAAAGACGCAGAACGCAAAACCTTATCGGATGAAGAAATCATTAAAGAGGTAAAAGCACTGGAAGACAACGGACAAAAACGCCTGATACTGGTTTATGGAGAACATCCGCAATACAATGCCGATTACATTGCCCATACCGTAAAAACCGTTTACCAGGTAAAATCCGGAAACGGCGAAATCCGGCGTGTCAACATCAATGCGGCACCACTCGACATTGAGGGCTTCCGCAAAGTAAAAGACGCCGGCATAGGTACCTATCAGATTTTCCAGGAAACCTACCACCCAGAGGTTTACAAAGACTATCACCTTGGCGGGAAAAAGCGGGACTTCGACTACCGCCTGGTATCACTCGACAAAGCCCAGGAAGCCGGACTGGATGACGTCGGCATTGGCTCTCTATTCGGGTTGTATGACTGGCGCTTTGAGGTGCTGGGACTGGTACGACACGCCAACCACCTGGAGGCCTGCTACAACGTGGGGCCGCACACCATCTCGTTCCCTCGCATTACACAGGCTTCTACGATAGGCATGACCGACAAATATGTGGTAAGCGATGAGGAGTTCACCCGCATCATCGCCGTATTAAGGCTGGCAGTGCCGTACACGGGACTGATACTGACAGCACGCGAGCCTGAACACATCCGCAGGGAGGTGATGGAATATGGCGTGTCGCAAATTGACGGCGGCACCAAGCTGGAACTGGGTTCATATAGCCAAAGCCAGAACGAAGATCAAAACCTGAACAAAGAGCAGTTTACAATTAACGACAGCCGCTCACTGAACGAAATCATCGACGAGTTGCTCGATGAAGACTTCCTCCCCTCCTTCTGCACTGCCTGCTACCGGCTGGGACGGACAGGAGAGCACTTTATGGAGTTTTCGGTGCCGGGCTTTATCAAAAGATACTGTGCCCCCAACGCCATCCTTACACTCTCAGAATACCTGATGGACTATGCCACACCAGATGTGAAAGAAAAAGGTTGGCGCGTAATCGACGAAAACATCAAGAGTCTGGAAGGACACAAACATGTGAAAACGGATGAAATAAAACGACGCGTAGAGCTTATAAAGCAAGGAGAACGCGATTTATACTTTTAAATATAAAAAACCTATGGAAACAATCAAAGTACTGGGCATCCTTATCAAAGACCGCATTAAGGAAGCCGGCAAAACCCAAAAGGTGCTCAGCCAGCACCGCCACCTTATCAGCTCTCGCTTTGGCTTCCACGAGGTGAGCACCGAAAAGTGCAGCCGGGTAGGTATGATCATCCTGCAACTTAAAGGAAACCCAACAGAATGGCCTGTCCTGGAAAGCAACCTTCAACAGATAGAAGGCATTGAACTGCAAAACATGGAATTTACCACATAAAAACCGACTCCCATGAAAAAGAGAATCTTAGGAATACAAGTCCGGCAAACAGCCGATAAAGGGGAGCAATTGCAAAACGCCCTCACCAAATATGGCTGTGCCATCCGCACCCGCATCGGGCTGAATAAAGACGAAACCGGCACCGACGAAGGAATCATCCTGCTCGAAATTGCGGCCGAAGAAGACCCCCAGGAAATCGAAAACCTGAAAAACACGCTCTCTGAGATAGAAGGACTACAGATCAGGGAAATGGTTTTTGATTAATCATCGGCTTACTTGATAAACAATCCTGAAACTTTTAACATCCGATATCAAAAAAATGGTGACTATTGACAATGTAATTGATTCTTACTATATTGCACGACAAATCCATTAATCATGAAACAATTTTTATTGTCTATCGCAGCGCTGATACTCGTCCAGATTTCCTGCGGACAGGAATTCAGCTTTCAGATGTACTTTGAGGATGCCGATGGGCAGCTTGACACCCTAACCTTTGGGTATGATGCCGGAGCTACCGACACCATTGACCCAGCTTTTGGTGAAGAGGACATAAGCAACCTTGACTTTTCAAGCAATTTCGAAGTCCGTATTTCGGATTTCACCTATCCTGACTTCGAGCTGTTTCTACCGGGACCTGCGGCTTTTCAAACAAAAAGACAAATCAAAGAGAAGGACTGTGAATCGGAAGACTTCCCGCTGGTCTCTGCTATCAATCTCTCCCAAGTCACATACCCAATTAAAGTTTACTGGGAACACTCGCTTTTTGAGGCAACATGTCTTCAACAAAGTCTTATCACAGACTGGCATCCGGGTGGATGGTTTGATGCCGTCCATGGCGGAGAACAGGGTCCGTTTTATTTGGACAGTCAGGATACTGTCGAATTTACCCACACCACACATCAAATGATTACAGCAAATAATGATACAACGGATGTTTTGTTTTTTACCTTAGCCTCGGTCGATAATTTCATAACAGAAATAGAAAACATAAAAAGGCCGAAAATTAAAGCACTTCATCCTAACCCTACGAATGGGGACGTTAAGATTGACATTCAAGCTGGGATCAAGATTGAAGAAATTCAGGTATTTGATGTTAACGGGAAACATTATGAGGTAAACTGGTCACAGGATAACCTTGATATGTATAAACTCCCTGATGGTATTTACTTAATAAGACTTAAACTGAGCAACAATCGCATCATACACCAGAAAGTCCTGAAAAACACCATGTGAGGTTGAAAACAAAGGTTTTTTTTTCTCCGCGCCCTCTGCGTGAAACTCATCTCTTTTCGCCGGGTTATTTGCAATAATCCAGCCAGGAGCTTTTTTCTTTGTATTCTTCAACCGGCACAACGTTTGTGCTGTATTTAAATGCACTTACCAGGCTTGAAACCTCATGCTTAATCGTCTCAAAACTGTCCTTTATGAGATCTTTTCGAAATCCGCGAGCGCCTAATTCATTAACATAATCTGCGGCCACTATCCGGCTGACGATTTTTCCCAAACTTACGTGCTTCCGCTGTGGCAAGTTGATATCAACCTTAAAATCAAGCAGCGAGTCAAAATAATCCACTGCATTCCGCGTAAGCTCATAATCCTTTAAAAACTCCGATAGGTTCATTTTTTTCATGCGGTTCATCGTCTTCAGCACCAGTTCGGATATCTGCGTATAGAGCATCTCATTAGAACCCTCGAACACCTGAAACGGGCGCGAGTCCATAATACCCCGCGAAGCAATGCTCTCCATCTTATAGCCGTTTGCTCCGGAGAGCTGCGTGAGTGTTTGCGCCGATTGATGCATCAGGTCGGTGACATATGCTTTCATGGTGTTGGCCTCTACAGTAGACGTGGCCAGGTCATGCTCCAGTCCGCTATACTCAGCGCTTCTTGCACACATAGCAGAGCTTACCGTAAACGCATTCTGAATACCGGCTATCTGGTGTTTCACCTGGTCCAGAGCCATTAACGGCTTGCCTTTTATCACCCGGGCATTGGTATGCTGTATGGCATCATCCAGCATCCTGCGGATAAACCCGATCGCCATGCCGGGAAACTGAAACCGGCTGCGGTGCAGCAAGTCCATCATCAGCTTTAATCCGGTAGTTTCCGGTTGCAGCTTATTTTCTGCAGGCACTTGTATATCAATCTTATTTTTCCCGTAAGGGATCGGATATAAGCCAATGTTATTATAATATTCCTCTACCTCAATATGTTGTTCTGATTGATGGGCATCCCCGATAAAGAAATCAATATTTCTGCCCAGTTCACCTGTCTCCAGCTTTTGCCTGGAAGTAATGAGCCAATAGTCGGCCATACCGGTAAGTCCCTGCCAGTGCTTAACACCTTTGATATGATATCCTGAGCCTCTTACACTGTTTGTCGTGCGCATATTCAGCGCATCGCTGCCAAAGTCAGGTTCAGTAATCATAAGCCCGCCCATATTCTGATGTTTTAGGAAACGGTCAAATATGGTTTCCTTAACTGACTCCCGGGCATATTTAGCTACGGGTCCGATAAACAAACCCATATTAATCCCAAACATCAGCGACAAAGGCAGCGATTCGTAAGAGGCAGCATCCAGCATCCCCAGGTTTTCCTTCGTTTTGCCTCCCCTGCCGCCATACTTTTCAGGTATCGCTACTGAAAAAGGATTCGTGGCCATAATATCATCAAGCACTTGCTTCGGGAATCCACGCTCGCGGATAAATTCTGTGATATCTGCCTTATCATAAAAAACACTTCTTAAAGTCTGTTTAAATGAGTTCAGGAAATCTGTAAAAGGAACTTGTGGTGCTGTTGCAATCATCTTTTATCTGTTATAATCCGGCCAAAACCAGCCGCAGCATGTATCTGTAAACTAATGAAAACCTTGTTACAAACACACACCCTTTATTCTAACAGACAATAAACTATGGCAATTGTTTAATACGCTTTTCAGTTTTTGAGGGTAAGCGGATTTGATGGATTTCGAAAAGCAAGTATATACGTGGATTTTATTGCGGTTATAGAATATAAAACTCAAACCGGAAAATCAGGCAGGCTTCAGATTATCACGTCCAAGTCAGATTTTGATTGGATGCGTGACACAGATAATATCTAATAAGAAAATGAATTATTCCCTGCCGGTAAAATTTCTGTTACCGGCAGGGAGATATACATTAGTCTTCCATTTCATTTTTCAGCTTTCGGCGGTAGTCGTAATATTTCTTACCGCCGTAAGCTGCGCCCATGGCTACCAGCATGGCTACTCCTCCGCCGATGGGGGCGCTACGCGGCTCCTGATCAGTGGTTTCTCCATGACTTTCTGGTGGAGGGGGTACATTCTGCCCGAAAGAAATTAATGGCAGAATGGTTATTAGTAATGTCGCTATTATGTTTGTTATCTTTTTCATAGTTCTAAAGTTTTTTGTTATTAATTTTATTGGATGATGACTTTTTCGGTGGCTATGCCTTCTTCGGCTTGTATGCGTACGATAAAGGCTCCTGTTTGATCAACAGAAATGACTTTGTCGCCTGATTTATAG
>JBNJGK010000036.1:0-20209 GCA_051747665.1 Bacteroidota bacterium
TGGCCGACCTGAAAAAAGACATGAAGAAAGCAGAGAAGCATGGCGAACCTCCCCTTTCCCCGCGGCAGTATCCCTCATCATAAACTGCGGATCATAAGCCCCAAGTGCTCAGCCTTTAGCTTTTAGCCCTACCCAATCCAATCTTACTCTTCCCAATTAACGAATTTACAATTTCGTTAGCTATCGGGAAACAAGGAAATGCACGAAAACACAAGACAAGTCTCTTGATAAGAAAAGCCTCATTATGATGGGTGACTACTGTAAAAAAGAGAAAATTATTTCTCCATTTGAAACTGGTCCAATCCACCAGTGTCTGGCCCGGATTGGTACTCACCACGAATCCACAGCATGGCTAAATCGGAAATTACAGATTCGATTTCGCTCATTGTAGCTTGTTCATCATTTCCATTCATCCAGTTACCTGTTTCATCGAGGGCGATGGTGTAAGAAGTCCAGTCTAGTCCGGGATACGCTTCATGGTAATGGTATATTTTTTCGCCATCGCCATTTTCAAGTATCACGTCTTCAGAATTGAACTGGTCGTCCATAGCACTCTCCTGAATCAGCCAGAAAGAAATTTTTCCGCCTGCATAATCAGACATGTCACCATGATATTTGGAAGGGGCTACAAAATACCACACGCCGCCGGCGACGTCATCCTCGGCATAAATATACCCCGAGTCGTCTAATCCGTCAAACGGGGAATAGGCAGCGTCCACGCTGGAACCGCCAGAGGCATCCCCTTCAATGGTCCAGCCCTCTGCATCTTCAGCAAATTCTGAGGTAACCGTATCCGACGTTTCAGGATTACTATCCTCTTCTTCACACGATAGTAATCCGATAGAAAAAATAACAATCAGCGATGTAAACAAAAGTTTGTGATGTTTCATAAAATACAATATTTTGGATTTAGAGCTAAACAGAAGGATTATACATTTGTTTAGAAACTTTCTAAATAAAATTTAAAGCGCATCTGTCATATTTTCAGTGATGCCCTATAGCATGAGGTTGCATAAGAAAAATGATTTCCAATATTTAGGAGAGAAATTCATATCGAATACTTTTCTGATTTGCCTGTTTAAGCATTAACAAATTGGCAATCTGGCAGAGAGCAAAGTGGTGTTATCATTATCTATGGTGTAAGCCATTGGTAATGAGTTAAAATCACCAATAAAAGCCCTAAAGGCGTGCGATTGTATTTATTATATTTGGATAATTCGCATGCCTTCCCGGTTTTCTGTGCATATAACAGAGTAAGCTGCCCCCCATATTCTACCTATAAAAAGCAAGATTTATTTCTGTCATTCCGGCGAATGCTAACACCCAAATCGAGAAAATGCAGGTAAAATTCGGAGCATATTGACCCCCTGGAAACGGTTTAAGTTTGGTGTTGATAAACTGAAGCAATCTGTACCAACTAAACCGGATTAATTGTGCCTGTTTATACACACCTGGTCTCAATTTCTACAATATAATCTTTAAAAAACCAAACCCGCAGAAGGGCAATATGACAGGAATATCCATTCCACAAACAAGGAGTTGCATAACAAGGGGTTGCAATCCCTTGTTATCGGTGTTATCGGAATTATCAGTGTTGTCATTGTCCTCACGCCACACCCTTCCATCACAATTTGAATATCGTCACCTGTGAGACCTTTGAGGCCGAAGGTTAGCTTTTTAAAAATCCTTTTATTAATCTGGTCCATAAAGCGCTCACTATTTTAATACACTATATAATGTATTGTTTATATGAATGTTATAAAATATTAATTTTTATATTTATGTATTTGATTCCCATACTATTAACTTACAAACCTAAAAACTTATGAACTTATTAAACCGGACTCTTTCATTGTAAACTGAAAATATATACTTTTGCTTATGTATAAATAATGCCGGTAAATATGGTTATAGACAAAGCAGCGCTGAAAGAAAGTTTTGAGATATACGACAAGGAAACCATACTCGAAATCATTGAGTTATTTTTTGAAGAGTATCCTGAAAGGGTGAAACAACTCAACAGCGCTTTAAAAGAGCAGGATGCAGAACTGCTGCGTACCTCAGCTCACAGTTTAAAGGGTGTTATTGCTCATTTTCATGCCGATGAGCCGCGCAAACTGGCTAAAGAACTTGAAGATAAAGGCGCAGCAAAAGATCTTGAAGGAACAGAGCAGGTAAAAGATAAGCTCTTGAACCAAATTGAACAAATGCTGGATGAACTCGAACAAATTAAGAAGGACTATGAGTGAGAATAGGGTAATCAACAAGGAAGAGTTCAAAGAAAGAGTAGAAATGCTCTCACCGGAAGTCATGACTGAAGTTATTGAGATTTTTAAAGACGGATACCCCGAAAGAAAAGAAAACATTCAAAATGCGATGGATGAAAATTCAGCCAGAAAACTTGAGTTTGAGATTCATGCTTTGAAAAACGATCTTTCTCAATTTGCCGCTAATGACCTTTTTGAGGCTACTGAAGCGCTGCTGACAAAAGTACGCCGGCAAAATACCACAGATATTGCCACAGAAATAGACCAACTAGAAAATACCATAGAGCAACAGCTAATCCCTGAGCTGGACAACTGGAATAACGAAAACAACTAACGAATTAGTTGGTCGAGACGGTTCATGCCCTCAACAGCTTTTTCAAAATTAGGCATAATCTGCAGGGATTTTTTGTAAGCTTCCCGCGCTTTTTGATAGTCACCCTGCAGTTCATAAGCATATCCTAAATTATAATAAGCCCTGTAAAAAGCCGGCTGCACTTCAATAGCCTTGTTCATGTATTCGATGGCTTTGTCATAATCCTCCTGATACACCAAAGCAATGTAACCGATGTTGTAATAAGCATGCGGATAATCCGGATTCACAGAGATGATATTCTGATAAGATGATACCGCTTTATCAAACTTTTCCTGGTCCTGATAATGCAAACCCAGCAGATACATGGCATTTACGTTATTGGGTTCAATATTTAAGGCGCCGTTAAAATAATCCGCCGCCATGGCGCTTCCCCGGTCAGAATACAAAATCCCGAGATTGATGTAAGGCTCTACAAAATCCGCATCTTTATCAATAGAAATCGTATAATGCTTTATCGCATCTTCAATTCTGCCTTGCTCTTCATAAATATATCCCTTAATAAACCAGGCAAAAGCATTTTCCGGATCAGCCTCGATAGCTCTGTTGATCTGGCGTGTGGCTTTCTTTTCGTTCTCAAAAGCCATTTCGAGTTTAGCCAGTTTGACCAGGGCATCAGAACTCACATTGCTTTTTTCAGCAACCCTTCTTAAAACATCAAGCGCATCTTCATATTTCTCCTGTTCCTGATATATATCAGACAACAACACAAAATATTCTTCCTCATTACCATCGAGCTGCATAGCTTGGCTTACATCCCGTAAAGCCTCGTTAATTTCTTTCCGCCCAAAATATTCTTTGGCTCGCAGGTAGAATAAATTGGCATTAGACGAGTCGGATTGAATCCGGGATGTTAAAACTGCAACTGTATCTTTTTCTTTTGTTTTATCAGCCTGTTTATCTTTCTTCTCCTCAGTTCCTGTATCACATCCGGAAAGGATGAGAAAAGAAAGCGCTGCTGTGAAAACAATCCATCTTCTTCTAAATAATTGATGCATATTTCTTTATCTGAATAAAGGAATGCAGAAACGTGTTCCGCATTCCCTTAAAATTATATTTTGTGTAATTATTCTTTTTTATTGAGATTGAAAAGGTGTTCCTTGACCTTGGTCTCCAGTTCTTCGGCAAGCTCAGGATTATCAAGCAGCAATTTTTTAACCGCATCGCGGCCCTGCCCTAATTTAGTATCGCTATAACTATACCACGAACCGCTTTTGGTAATGATATTGTACTCCACACCCATATCGATAATTTCTCCCATTTTTGAGATGCCTTCGCCGTAGACAATATCAAACTCAGCCTGCCGGAATGGAGGCGCCATTTTATTTTTAACCACTTTAGTGCGGGCGCGGTTTCCTACTACATCATTGCCTTCTTTGAGCTGTCCGATACGACGGATATCAATTCTCACGGAGCAGTAAAACTTCAGGGCATTACCGCCGGTAGTGGTTTCCGGATTGCCAAACATCACCCCGATTTTTTCGCGTAACTGATTGATAAAAATACATGTAGAACCAGTTTTGCTGATGGTAGCGGTTAACTTTCTTAAAGCCTGCGACATCAATCGCGCCTGCAATCCCATTTTAGAGTCCCCCATATCGCCTTCAATCTCACTTTTTGGTGTAAGTGCAGCTACTGAGTCTATAACGATGATATCCAGCGCTCCTGAACGTATGAGGTTGTCTGCAATCTCAAGGGCTTGCTCACCATGATCGGGCTGCGATATCAAAAGGTTATCGATATCCACACCCAGTTTTTTGGCATAAAAACGGTCAAAAGCGTGCTCGGCATCGATAAAAGCCGCAAGACCTCCTGCCTTCTGGGCTTGAGCTATAGCGTGAATTGCCAATGTGGTTTTCCCTGAAGATTCAGGCCCGAAAATTTCTACAACTCTTCCACGGGGTAAGCCCCCTATTCCCAGGGCATGATCAAGCCCGATTGAGCCGGTTGATATGGAGGGAAAATCCTCTACCTTCTGGTCTCCCATCCGCATAACAGCGCCCTTGCCATATTCTTTGTTTAATTTATCCACTACCAGATCAAGCGCTTTGTTCTTTTCATTGCCGCTATCCTGCTTAGTATCTGTTTTTGTCTTAGCCATATCTTTTTTATTTATTGATTTAACACTTCTAAAATTTGCGATGTATGGTCTTTCGTCTTTACTTTGGTAAACACATGCATGATGTTGCCTTCTTCATCAATCAAAAATGTCATGCGGTGGATTCCTTCATACGTTTTGCCATACATTTTTTTTGGCCCCCATACCCCGTAAGCATTAATAATTTCTTTCTCGGTATCCGGGATGAGCGGGAAGGGAAGATCATTTTTTGCTTTAAAATTTTGCTGACGCTTTGGGGAGTCAGCGCTAACACCAATAATTTTTACACCTTTCTCAAGCAAGGCTTCATAATTATCCCGCAAATTGCATGACTCTGCGGTGCATCCGGGAGTGCTGGCTTTAGGATAAAAATACAGAACCACTTTGCTACCGTAATAGTCTCTCAACGACACCGTATTGCCATCCTGGTCTGTTGCTGTAAATTCAGGCGCTTTTTGGCCTTGTTCAGGATATGTCATTATATGTTTATTTGGTTTGGTTTACAAAGATAAGATTTGCTCAAGAATAATGCACCCTATAGATTTAAAATTCTGCGTCGGCTCCCTTGTCAAATGAATTTTTTTTAAACACCATCTTTGGATGCCATCTCAATCCTCATTTTTTGCTCTCCGGGATTTTTCCTTCCGCTGCTTAGCTGCGTAGTATTTGCAAAATCCCGTAAGTGGACAAGATTCACATTTCGGATTACGTGCCGTACAAATATATCGCCCGTGTAAAATAAGCCAATGGTGAGCAATAGCAAGCTTATCTTCAGGGATATGCTTTACCAGTTGCTTCTCAGCTTCAGCCGGGTTTTTGGCGTTTGTTGTTAAACCCAGTCTGGCTGAAACCCTGAAAACATGTGTATCTACAGCTAAAGCCGGTTTATTGTAAACCACACTTGCAATAACATTTGCGGTTTTTCTTCCCACACCGGGAAGCTTCTGCAATGTATCTACATCCTGGGGCACCGTGCCGTTAAACTCATTGCGAAGCATCTTAGCCATACCAAGCAAATGCTTAGCTTTGTTGTTTGGAAATGAGCATGATTTGATATAGGAAAAAATCTCCTTTGTGTCAGTGTCGGCCAGTTCATTTTCTGTAGGAAAACGTTTAAAAAAGCCCGGCGTAATCAGGTTCACTCTTTTATCCGTGCACTGGGCTGAGAGAATAACGGCAACAAGCAATTCATAAGGAGTTGTATAAAGCAACTCTGTTTCAGCAACAGGATGATTTTTAGAAAAATAATCTAAAAAAGCCTTAAATCGTTCCGCTTTGCGCATTTTCTATGACTATAAAAAATTAAAGACCGCAAAAATAGCTTTTACGGCCTTTAATTAAAAGTTAAACAATGACTGGTTTTCAACTATTAGTTCATATTAAATTTCAGATTCCCGTAATGGGTAGAATAGACCCGCAACGACTTGGAATAACTCAGAATATTGCGGATCGCGGCTTTTCCGGGTTTCAGATTATCTCTTCCTTGCTCCTGATTATCAGGCTCTTCTTGTTGAGATAATAGAGATTTTAGCGTAAAGTATTTATTCATAAAAAATGCGTTAGTTTAACAATTAATTTCAATTATTTAACGCATCTTCTACCCAATTTATTACACAGACAGTAAATTATTTTGACAAAATTACATTGTTTTCTTCAACAAGTTTTCGCAAATTAATCAATGCATATCGCATGCGCCCTAATGCTGTGTTAATGCTTACATTGGTCTGCTCCGCAATTTCTTTGAAACTCATGTTGGCATAATGTCTCATCTTGAGTACTTCTTTTTGCTCTGACGGCAAAAACTCCACCAAACGTCTTACATCTTTATGAATTTGGCTGGTTACCATAGAATCCTCAATCGAAGGAGATTCCATCCGCAGGGTTTCAAAAATATCATACTCATCTGAATTGTTATTCACAACGGGCATTCGCTTCTCTTTGCGGAAATGATCAATGATCAGGTTATGAGAAATGCGCATAACCCACTGCAAAAACTTGCCTTCCTCTTTATAATTTCCTGACCGAAGGGTGTTTACTACTTTAATGAATGCGTCTTGAAAAACATCGTCTGCCAAATCTTTATCTTTCACCACCGTGAAGATGTATGCATAAACTCTGCTTTCATGTTTGTTGATAAGCCTTTCGAGGGATGTTTCATCACCATCGAGATACTTACGAATCAGGTCCTTGTCACTAATACCGGGACGAATTTCCATAAATGTTCCTGTTTAATGTTAAATCGTAAATATGCTCTCGATAGTCCTCCTTTTTTTAAAAGTTATACTTTTGTGATGTTTTTACGAAAGCAAATATAGAATAGTTTCAAACAGCAAGCAAATTTTTATTAAAATTTTTTAAAATCACTACATTTGACACAATACATTGATCAGTTAGATGCACGAAAATATATTGTAATTAAGGGCGCTCACATTCATAATCTGAAACATCTGAATGTGGCTATTCCACGCAATAAACTTATTGTTATCACTGGCGTGTCAGGTTCAGGCAAATCCTCGCTGGCTTTTGATACGTTATATGCTGAAGGGCAGCGGCGCTATGTAGAAAGCCTGAGCGCTTATGCAAGGCAATTTCTGGGAAGAATGTCTAAACCGCTGGTGGAATATATCCGGGGAATTGCGCCCGCCATTGCAATTGAGCAAAAAGTCAACACCCGTAATCCACGCTCTACTGTAGGTACAAATACAGAGATTTATGAGTACCTGAAATTATTGTATGCCCGCATCGGAAAAACCTACTCACCGATTTCCGGTGAAATGGTCAAACGTGATAACCCTGAGGATGTAGTGAATTATCTACTGAACAAACCCGAAGGCACAAAAGCCATGATCCTGGCTCCCATAAGCCTTCCTGCGGGCCGCACTTCTCAAGAGCATCTGAACATCCTTCAGCAACAAGGATTTGGCCGGATAAGGGTAGATGCGAAAGTAATGCGTATCAGTGAAGCATTGAAAGAAGAGGCAGACCTAAGCAAAACCCCAGTGCAAATTGTAATTGACCGCATCGTAACCAAAAACGATAAAGATACGGTATCCCGTATGGGCGACTCTATACAAACCGCATTTTTTGAAGGACAAAATCAGTGTGAAATTCTAACTGTAGAAAACCAGAAGGAAGAGATAAAGCGATTTTCTACAACTTTTGAGAAAGATGGGATTCGGTTTGAAGAACCTTCGGTTAATTTTTTCAGTTTCAACAATCCATACGGTGCATGCAAAACCTGCGAAGGATTCGGCAGCATTATCGGCATTGACCGCGACCTGGTAATCCCTGATAAAAGCTTATCCATATACGAAGAAGCCATTGCGCCCTGGCGGGGAGAAAAAATGAGTGAATGGAAAAACACCCTCATCCGTAATGCAGATAAGTTTGATTTCCCCATCCACCGGCCCTATTACGATTTAACCGAAAAGCAGAAAGAATTACTATGGACCGGAAACAAGTATTTCAAAGGATTGGATGCTTTTTTCAAATACCTGGAAAAGAAAGCCTATAAAATACAATATCGTGTTATGCTTTCCCGCTACAGAGGGAAGACTACGTGCCCTTCCTGCAAAGGCAGCCGATTAAGAAAAGACGCCGCTTATGTGAAAATCAACGGCTATCCGATTCATGACCTTTTGATTATGCCCATAGATGAACTCTATCCCTTTTTTAAAACCCTCCAGCTCACCGATCATGACTATAAAATTGCCTCCCGCCTCATTACAGAAATTACCAACCGGCTGCAATATCTAAATGATGTAGGGCTCGGTTACCTGACGCTGAACAGACTTTCCAATACACTTTCAGGCGGAGAATCACAGCGCATCAACCTGGCTACTTCCCTGGGCAGTAATCTAGTAGGTTCAATGTACATCCTTGATGAACCCAGCATCGGGCTACATCCTAGAGATACGCACAGACTTTTGAAAGTATTAAAGAAACTACGCGATATCGGAAACACTGTATTGGTAGTGGAACATGAAGAACAGATTATCAAGGAAGCCGATGAAATCATAGACATCGGCCCCGAAGCCGGTTCAAATGGCGGTCAGTTGGTTTTCCAGGGAACTATGGACCAAATTCTTAAAGAAAAAGGAAACCTTACCGGTGATTATTTAAGCGGCAAAAGGATGATTCCTGTTCCCGGACACCGCAGAAAGTGGCGTGATGCTATTGAAATACTGGGAGCACGCTACAACAACCTTCAAAATGTTGATGTAAAGTTTCCTATGAATTCCATCACGGCTGTAACGGGTGTCAGCGGATCGGGGAAAACCTCACTGGTAAAAGGAATTTTATACCCGGCCCTAAAAAAGATGTACGGAGGATATGGTGAAAAAACGGGAGAATTTAACCGCTTGCAGGGAGACTATGACCGCATCAGCCATGTTGAGATGGTGGATCAGAACCCGATCGGGAAATCCTCGCGCAGCAACCCGGCTACGTATGTGAAAGCCTTTGATGACATTCGCACGCTTTTTGCCAGCCAGCCGCTAGCCAAAATGCGCGGATACAAACCGGGTTATTTCTCATTTAATATACCCGGCGGACGTTGTGAAGAGTGTGAAGGCGAAGGTGTGGTTAAAATTGAAATGCAGTTTATGGCTGATATCTTTCTTACATGTGAAAACTGCGGAGGCACCAGATATAAAAACGAAGTGCTGGAAGTGAAATACCGGGAAAAGTCAATCAGCGATATGCTTAATATGACTATTGACGATGCCATTGCTTTTTTAAAGGATTCATCAAAACCCGCCGGCGCAGAAAAGAAAGTATTGCAAAAATTGCAACCTTTAGCAGATGTGGGAATGGGCTATGTAAAGCTCGGTCAATCGGCCAGTACTCTCTCAGGAGGTGAGGCACAGCGTATTAAACTGGCTTCTTTTCTGTCAAAAGGCGAAAATGATAAACCGGTATTATTTATTTTTGATGAGCCCACAACAGGTTTGCACTTTCATGATATCAACAAACTGATAAATTCATTTAATGCCTTAGTAGAAAAAGGACACAGCGTTATTGTTATAGAGCATAATCCGGAAATCATTAAAAGCGCTGACTGGGTAATTGACTTAGGACCGGAGGGAGGCAAACACGGTGGCAAGGTTGTTTTTGAGGGAACACCCGAGGCGCTTTCCCACGCTGACACACACACCGGACGTTTTCTTAAAGAAAAACTTAATTGATTTACATCTGATGTATTGAGATTTGAAGTGAACTTGCTATCTTTGAAAACCAATAAACAATGATGAGCAACATCAAAGAACGGGAAGAACAGCTTCAGGAGAAGATAAAGCGGCTTGAGAATGAGCTGGATCAGCTTAAAAAGAAACAGGAAAACATCATGGGAGAAAACATCTCGTTCCATGATTTTCTTGCAGTGCTGACGCACAAGATTCTAACTCCTATGAACAGCATCATAGGCCTGACGAATTTCCTCAAAGAAACCAAACTGGATGCAGAACAGAACCTGCTCACTGAGCGGATCCAAGACAGCGGCATTTCGCTGGTAAACATCTACAATGAAATTCTGGACTTTGCCCAGCTTGACGCAGACGAAAAAGCAATTCAATTACAGGAAATAAATATTGAAAAAAGCATCTATGACGTAATCCAGCAATTTTATACACACGCTATCAACAATAAGAATGTTGAAGTAGTGCCCCTCATCCCGGAGAACATTCAGGTGATGCTGAAAGGAGACCAGAACCGCTTTGAGCAAATCCTGTTTCTTGCTTTAGGCGAGCCGGTTCAGGATGCCAGCCAGAAAAAAGTCACCCTCGAAGTTACGGATTATGACAGCATTCTTTCTCAGCTTCATATTAAAATCACACATCAGCCCGCTGTATTGAATAACCAGCATATACAGCACCTTACGGGAAATAACACCAAAACCTGGCTTGAATCTGTAAACAACGGCAATAGTTTTTTCAAGTTTATGTTTGCCAAACGCATTACGGAAATTGCAGGCGGCACGTTCACTGTTCAGAAAGGAGAAGACGTTACCCAAATACATCTAACGCTTCCCATGCAAAAGCTCAATGATAAAACGCTGGCTACACGCAAAACAAATATCCCGGAGTTTAATGGTTTAAGCACACTGGTAGTCTCCAGCAACATTGCGCATCAGCAGCAATTGAAGAAAGTGTTTTCGTTTTGGGGTATTAAAACATTCATCGCTCAATCAGAAAAAGATGCGATAATAAAAACAATTCGTGAAACAACACTGAATTTCATTATTATATCTGAAGAATTACCAGATACATCGGCAAAAAGCCTTGCCCGGAAAATCAAGACACTTCCTGGCAAAGTAGAAATCCCGATATTGGAACTCAAATCAAAACCCTCATTGCTGCGAAGCCATGAAATGTTTATAGATGAGATATATTCTTCAGAAAACCGTACTAGTATTTTTGAAAAACTGCTGAAGAATATCAGCCAGGGTAAAATTACGCGTGAACCTCATAAGTTGGATACCAAACTCGCCAACAAATTACCCCTGTCGATTATGGTGATTGAAGACGACAAAACAAACCTTGAGCTCATGGTTATGCTTTTGAAAAAGTTAGGCTACAATGCTACTACAGCTATGAGCGGAAAAGAAGGTCTTGATATGCTCAGAGAAAATTATCATGACCTGGTTTTTCTTGATATTCAAATGCCGGTTATGGATGGTTTTAAAGTAGCAAAATATATTCGCGACAATATTCTGTATGGAGAAAAAATCAAAACAATTGCCATCTCGGCCAATACGTTACAAAAAACGCGCAGTAAAGCCTACACTGCTGGCATGGTTGATTTTATAGCCAAACCCATTTCCTTTAAAAAGATAGAAGAAGCCATTATAAGGTGGGGTTATGCTGAAAAAATACTCAAGCAAAATGACAATATTTAAAGATATGATAGTGTATATAATAACTCGGACCGGAATATTTTGTACCTTTCGGCTCCAAAAATTAGATAAAACTGAACAGATATGAAAAATGTAATTCTTGTTCCCACAGACTTTTCTGAGGTATGCGATAATGCGATTCACCACGCCGGACAAACGGCTGAATTTCTGAATTATGACATCGTATTGCTTCATGTCATTGATAAAAACTCTAAGGAATTCCTTCGCAAAGAAGGTAAAGGTGAAGGCTATGTAACCGAATTGCTGCAGAAAAAAGCAGCCGAGGTTAAAAAGGAATTCAACATTAACGTTGATGCGCTAAGCAAGCCGGGTGACATCTTTACTACGATTGGTGAAGAAACCGAACGGACCGAAGCCAAACTGGTATTTCTTGGCACCCACGGCAAAGCCGGTATGCAGAAACTTACCGGAAGTTATGCCAGAAAAGTAATTACAAACTCTCCCAGCCCGGTTATCGTAGTGCAAAAGCGCGCTTTTGAAAAAGGATTTAAGCAAATAGTCCTTCCTATCACAAACGAAGCCGGACCATGGGAAAAAACAAAATGGGCGGTGTTTATGGCTAAAGAGTTTGATGCAACCATTCATATTTACGAAATGGGCTCCGCCCCTAAAGGAGTAAAAGAAGCTACTAACCGCATTGCAGGTTACCTTGAAAAAAATAACGTGAAATTTACTCACGGAGTAGCTGAAAAGGGTGGCAATTATACGCAGCAAGTGGTTGAATATGCTACAGCCAATAACGCAGATATGATTATGATCATGACCAACCCCGACAGCAGTTTTAAAACATTCCTGCTGGGGAGCTATGATGAAGAGATCATTTTCAACACCTCTCAGATACCGGTTATGTGCATCAATCCAAGAAGGTTCAATTATGAAATTTTAGGAATGTCGTAATCTTAGCAAATTGGTTGTAACTTTAAAAAGCGAGGTTTGATTGGAAAGCACCTGACTCAAACTGAATATTTCAAAGCTTATTTAGTTATCCAACAGCAACGCTGATTCATTATCCAGAAAATTCAGGATGGAGTGAATCTGCAGAATTCTAAAATGCCTTAAGACTAATGTTTTAAGGCATTTATTTTTTGTATGGATTATGAAAACTGCTACTATCAGACAAAGCTGAATAATAAAACCTTAAGGGGTTAGCACAGCGGTTGGTTGAGGTTTCGGAAACACTTCTCAAACCTCATGCTCTGCGATGAAAAAACACTTCCGGGTAAAATTCCACCTGAAACTGTAAACTCCCCATCAGGATTGCAACCTGAGGAGAAAGGAAAATTTTATTTGTTGCCTGTTAATCAAAACGGAACCTCTTCATCAGATTCTTCTTCACGTGATTCATCCGTGTTTTCCGGTTCATCTTCCTGCACCAGGTGGTCACTATCTTCTTCACTTTGAGCCTGTTGCTCATCCTCCACTTGTGACTCTGCTGAGGATTCCTCACTTTCCGCATCATCAGCCTCCACAGGCTCTTTTTCCTGTATCGACTCTAAAACAGTATGTACCTCATCTTCCGTTTTAGTGAGTTTGGCTTTGCAAAAGGTTATCAGGTCCGATGCCCGCTTTACTTTTTCCAGTAGCTCATCTACAGGCACATCATCTTGTTCAATTTCAGAAACAATGGTTTCCAGTTCAGCAATCGCTTCGGCGTATGACATTTCATTATTCATCGGTCTTGGATTTTATTTCACTTTCAAATGTTCCATTCATTAATTTTGTTGTAACTATTTCACCTTCTTGTATTTCGCTTATATTTCTCAAAAGTTTCCCGTTTTTATAGGTAAGGCTGTATCCCCTTTTTAAAATATTTTGAGGATCCAGCAATCGTATTTTCGTTTCGGCTGTTGCCAGTTTCTGATGATTATTAGATACCTGTTGCCGGGCCGCTTTACGTATATCTGAGCTGATTTGAGCAACTGCTTTGGCGCGGGCAGAGATATTAATTTTCACACCCTTACCTATTGATGATGAATAGCTCCTCAATTGCTTTTCAGCATCATGAAGCTGTCTTGTCACATCTTTGCTAAGGGTTTTGCCATAAGCATCCAGCAAGCTCTTTTGTTTTTTTGTAAAATGTAAAGCCTTCATGCTGAAAAGCGCCTGAAGATTATCCAGGGTTTGATGATGGGAATCTATCTGCTTTTGCGTTTGCGACAAAAGTTGCTTTTTGAGATTAATCAAATCGAAATACAAATCCTGGAATTTTCCTAAAATGTAATATGCAACATCGGTCGGCGTAATTTTATTCATGTGTGCCACCATTTCTACTACCGTTTCATTGGTAGAATGTCCGATACCGGATATCACAGGAATTGGAAAACGAGCTACGCGCCTCGACAACTCCAAGTCATCATAGGCGTTCAACCCCACATCTCCCCCACCACCTCTGATGATGGCTACAGCATCATATTGCGTTTTTTGCGATTCGATAGCATCAAGCTGCTGACCTATTGAAACCGCACACCTATCGCCCTGAAGCAGTGCAGAAAATAAATCATGTGAAATTTGAAATCCATAACGGTTATTCTCCAGGATATTCACAAAATCATGATATCCTTTACTGGTGCTTACAGAAATCACCGCCAGTTTTTTAGGCAATAGCGGAAATGGCAACTGCTTATTCAGCATAAAAACACGCTCTTTTTTCAGTTTACTGATAGTTTCCGCTTTCTCGCGGGCCATTTCTCCAAGTGTAAAGGCGGGTTCAATATCCAAAATATTTAGCGATAAGCTGTATTTAGGATGGAAATTAACCTGGGCACGGAAAAGAATCTGCATTCCGTCTTTGAGCTCTTCTTTGGCCACATCGCGGAAAGCCTTGTTTAACCTGCGGAAATCATTACGCCAGATAATAGAGCGCATCTCAGCTTTCACCCTCCCATCAACCTTATAAACAAGGTCAGGATAGCAATGGCCACTTTTGGGATAGAAATTTAATTTGGCAATCTCAGCTTTAATCCAATAGGTGCTTGTATACGTTTTCCGAATAACTGATTGAAGGCTTTTGGTAACCTCAAGCAAAGTATACACTTTTCTGTTGTTATGGTCTTTTTCGGGCATAATTTAAAATCTGATTTTCAATCCAAGCCTTGAATCCCAGGTTGTATTGTTTTTAGAGTCGTTCTGCAGCATTTCCCTGAAAAACAGGCTTATTACAGGATTAAGCCGATAGCTGAATCCGGCCGAAAGGAAATAGCCCCCTGTAAAATGATCAAAAACCTTCTTATTTCCGGCACGTATTAAGGTTTCATCAAAGGTATATGAGCTACCGGGATTTGTTGCGATTCCCCAGTGAAAGTACCTAAGATTTCCACCTCCTCCGAGTTCAAAGGAAAGAGGCCGCCTCGGCATCAGGTGTAAAAAAACACCAGCCTCCATCATTTCTGCCTGAGCCATACGCAATACATCTTTTTCATTATCACGAAAATGCATGACAGCCAACCCGGAACCAAAACTAAAGTTTTCAGTTAAGTAATAATGATATGAAGCATGCATCGAATATCCCCAGGCTGCATCTGTACCTGTAAATGCGATTCCTGCACCAGCCTGAATATCCTGGCGTGAATCTGTAATGTCTTCATAGGGGGTTTGGGCTACTGTATAAGCAGGCCAAAACAAAACGATCATCAAAACCCATTTTCTCATACGCTTTTGCTTTCTATTAAAACCCGGGAATTATGGATTTATTTTAAAGATTGTATAAATTTACAAATTGACAAACAATTTTCAAGGCTTTTTTTTAAAAATTTCTCAAACATTGAATCATTAGCATCGTTTTATGATATAAAGTTGCATTTAAGCAAAAAACATGGAAGCAAAACAAATCCTGATAACAGGAGCCAGCGGGTTTTTAGGATATACGCTGATGAACCAGTTGAAAGACCGTCATGTAGTGTTCGGTTGTTATCACAAATACATGCTGCAGCTTCCAGGCGTTCATACTGTTCAGGCTGACTTGACCGACTACCGGCAAGTCAGTGAACTGATTGACAAAACCCAACCTGATGCTATTTTTCATTTAGCTGCATTGTCTAACCCCAATCAATGTGAAAAAAACCCCGAATTAAGCTATGCCGTTAATGTAAGCGCTGCAAGGTATTTAACAGAATGTGCGAAAACACATCAGGCAAAACTGATCTTTACTTCCTCAGACCTGGTATTTGACGGAAAGCATGCACCCTATAATGAAAAAGATTTACCCGAACCGGTAAACCGTTACGGACGTCAAAAGCTGGAAGCCGAACAAAAAGTGCTCTCCTACGAGCATGGAACCGTCTGTCGCATGCCCTTGATGTTTGGGCCCAAATCGCCCAGCTCAGGTAGTTTTTTGCAGCCTATGATACAATTTCTGAAAGCCAGTCAACCCCTGAATTTGTTTATCGACGAAGTAAGAACACCATTATCTTCTTACAAGGCGGCTGAAGGCTTGGTGCTCATGGCCAGTAAAAACGAACAACTTGTACACCTATCCGGCAACACGGCTATCAATCGATATGATTTTGGGCTATTGCTCTCGGATATCCTGGGCACATCAAAAAACCTCATAATAAAACGCAAACTGAATGAAATCGAGTTTGAAGCTTCCCGGCCCGCTAACACATCCATGAAAAATGACAAAGCCAAAAAACTCGGCTTCAACCCCGGTAATCTAGAGACTGAGCTACGCCGCGTTATTGCGGAGATTCATCAATAGAAAAGCTGTTTTTTCTGTGGAAAGCAATGCTTTAAAAGCCGGCAATTCGCCGGGCCATCCCCCTGAAAATAATCAAATGAAAAGGCACCAGCATATACCAGTAAAGCCTCCCGGCTAGCCCTTTGGGTCTGAAAGTGGCCGTTTGTATCAGCCGGTTATCATCAATTTTGAATTCCAGCCAGGCTTCACCAGGCATTTTCATCTCCGCAAAGAGCAATAACCTTTTATAGTCTTTGTCAGCAACAATCACACGCCAAAAGTCCAGGGCATCGCCAGGATTTATATCATCAGGGTTGGTGCGTCCACGCCTGAGGCCAACCCCTCCAACCATTTTATCCAAAAACCCACGCCAGGCCCATAGCTTATCAGCATAAAACCATCCGTTTTTACCACCAAGCGACCAGATATTATCTAAGACCTCTTGCTCAGAAAGGTTTAGAGCAACTTCTCTGCGATCTGTTAAAACTCCATTTTGAGGCACCTGAATAAAATCATTTATGGCTTTGGAATAAGAACTGGATATGAATGCGTCTTTCCAACTGGATACTACAGCATTCTGCTCTATCTTTTCAAAAGCCCTGCGAATTGCCTCCTTGTATGGCGTAGGCTCTATAGCTAATTTTTCTTTTAAGGATTCTTCGCGGCAAACTACATCTACTTTCATCGAATCCACCAGATTTACAGCCAGTTTGTATGATGTAGAGGTAACAAAATAAAGCCAGTAAGAAGAAAGCCGTGGAGTCATAACCGGAACAACCCAAATCGCCCTTTTTAAGCCACGCACTTCAGCATACTGCAAAAGCATCTCCTTGTACGTCATCACATCAGGCCCGCCTATGTCAAAAATCTGGTTGTAAGTATCTTTCCTTCCTGCAACTCTGCGAAGGTATTGCAGGATATCACGGATCGCTATAGGCTGTGTTCTGGTTTTCAGCCAGCGCGGCGTAATCATGGCAGGTAATTTTTCTACCAAATCGCGAATGATTTCAAACGAAGCGCTTCCGGAGCCTACAATAATACCGGCACGTAATACCGTGGCAGGTACTGATGAAGAAATAAGAATCTTTTCTACATTTAAACGGCTCTGCAAGTGCGAAGAAAGTTTTGCGGTATCATTGATTAGGCCGGTTAGATAAACGGTTTGCCGGGCAGTAGTTTTTTCAATATAACTTACAAAATTTGCAGCGCTGTCCTCCTCCATCTTCATAAAATCCGTAATGGATGAAGTCATGGAATGAATCAGGTAATAAGCTACATCAATATCCCCGGGCAAGTTTTCCAATGAATTCACGTCGAGGAAATCAGCTTCTGCTACCGTAACTTGCTTCCGAACAGAAGGTTCTAAATTAATCCTGTTTCTGTCACGCACACAGCAAACCACGTCATGGCCGTCTTCAAGCAATGATGGTATAATCCTTTTTCCAATGTATCCGTTCGCACCGGTAATCAATATTTTCATGCTAAAATAACATTATACGACAGTGAAAGTTTTGAAACTGTTGATTATCTGTGTAAACAAAACACTGCAATGAAGCGTTTTCAGGGCATGAATAAAAAGATCCTCTGGATAACAGGTGCTGTTTTTGCGCTTGCCGCCGTTATTGCTGAAGCGCTGGGCGCACATGCACTTTCTGGAATAAGCGACTCAGGCCAGGCCAATTACCGTACTGCAACCCTTTTCTTGTTTTTCCACAGTGTGGTTATGCTAATAATGCCTTACCATCTCGAAAAACAGGATTCATTTCTCTTGAAGTTTTCATCAGGAATGATTGCCAGCGGCGCTTTCATTTTCTCATCAACCGTTATCATCAAAGTATTTATAGAAAATCCGTGGTGGGGTTTTATTACACCTGTTGGAGGAGGCATCCTCATCCTGGGTTGGCTGATGTTTCTGGTAGCGGCTGTTTTATCACGTAAGTAACAAAAAACAACCTCTTTTCGCTTAGCCGGCATAGCAAATGGAATTCCGGATTTTTAGCAATACCCTTATTTTATTCTTTCGCTTTCGCGGGATAAACTTTGCTCAATAAAGCTTAAATATACTTATCGAGTGTATTTTCGCTGAGGTATTCCCTGAATTTGGCAGTCATATCCGATACAACATTGCTTAAAATACATTTTTCAAACGGGCATATTGGATTATCCATCGGGCATTCCGAAATATTAAGATGCCCCTCGATGGTTTCATAAATCTCGAGCAATGTAATCTCTTCAGGTGATTTTAACAGTTTAAAACCCCCATGCGGGCCTCTCACAGAGCTCAGGTAATCTTCCTTTACAAGTCGCTGCAGCACTTTAGCTACGTGATGCTTCGAAGATCCGGTTCGTTCTGCTATCTTTACTACATTGATCATTTTATCTGAACGGGCAATCAGCACCATACTGTGGATCGCAATAGAAGCAGCTTCAGAAAGGCTGAATATTTTAGCCATTTTTGTGATTTTCGTATTAAAAAACTCAAATATCGTAATTAATCTTTTAATTTTGAAAAGGAATTACGAATTTTACGTCATACTAAGCAATTTAGATTTATTATACATTAAATAAAGCATTTTAAATATGAGCGAAAAAGTAGCAAATAAAGGTTGGATGTGGAGTGCAAGAATCCTGGCTGTAATTCTTATTGCCTTGTTTTTGTATCATTTTTTCACCCAGGAAATCACCCGTCTTGAAGATACCTTATCCATTGAAACCGGGCCTGTATATTTTATGGTCTTTTCTGTTATGGTAGGCTTTATCGTTAGCTGGTTTATTGAAGTCTTAGGCGGTTTGATACTTACCGTTGGCGGGCTGGCCCTCGGGGTATATGCCTACATGGCTACAGGTGCAAACTCGCATATGACAGCACTCATTTATACCATTCCTTTTGCTGTTCCGGGTTTTCTTTTCCTCGTTTCCTGGTATAAGCGTAATTGATGTAGTTCAAAAATTTAAAGTGGTATTACCCATTTTTCAAACAAAAACGAAATCAAAACTCATGAAGAAGTCAATCATATTTTTGTCTGTGGCGCTGATTTTTAATAGCTGTACCATACTTGAGCAGGCCGCTCAGATGGAAAGGCTCTCTAAATGCCAGTTCGAACTCCAGAATACAAGCAACCTCACTGTGGCAGGAGTAAATATGGAAGGCAAAAACAGTTGGGACGACTTCTCCTATCAGGATGCCCTGAATTTAACGATGGCTCTGACAAAAGATGAAATCCCGGCCAGCATCCGTGTTCACCTTGAAGCCCGCAACCCCAACTCTTCTGTAGCAGGAATGAACCGGCTCGATTGGCGGCTTTTGATAGACAATGAATTGATGACCAGCGGAGTTTTTGAAGAATCTGTGCGCATCCCACCCAACGGCGGAACGACTGAAATCCCGATGGATTTGAACTTTGATCTGCGGCAGCTTCTCAGCAACGAAAACAAAAATGCTCTGATGAACCTGATTTCAAACCTCACCGGCGAAAGCAGTAAAAGTTCTGAAGTTGCTATGAAATTATCTCCCTCCATCAAGGTCGGTGAACGCATGATACAATATCCCGGCGATATCACGGTCAGGCATAGGGTTGGGAAATAATTCGTTTACTAACATTGATATTTTGTTAAAATCTTGGTTTTTTGGCAATGTCCCAACGTGGACTAGCCACAACCAAAAAATAATTTACATCCCGAAAACGTTCGGGATCGAAAACACAAATTACATACCCAAGCCCCGGTATCAATTCACTAAATGACAAACTTAAGAACATATTAAACAGAACTTATTTGTATTTTGTAATTTGAGGTATTTTGCCAATAAACGCTATTTACTGTAACGCATAACAGTTCCGTTGAAGCCTACTGCATAGCCTCTATTTTCAGAGAGAAAATAGAGTGC
>JBNJGK010000036.1:20309-23174 GCA_051747665.1 Bacteroidota bacterium
TTTGAGGTATTTTGCCAATAAACGCTATTTACTGTAACGCATAACAGTTCCGTTGAAGCCTACTGCATAGCCTCTATTTTCAGAGAGAAAATAGAGTGCATTCAGATTACTGCTGTTTGAAGTTGTCTCTATTTCCCATTCGCTTCCGTCGGTTGTATAATAAATGTTGTTCTGAGCAGCAAACCAACCGTGCGATTCATCCACAAAAAACAAATCAGAAATATATTCTTCCGGGGCATTTACCTGAGAATCCCAGCTATTACCAGAATCAGAGGTTTTAAAAACAGTGGCATCCCCATAAGCAGTTGTAGCATAGCCGGTACTATTGCCCAAGAAATAAACAGCACTAAGCCATGAACCTGTTGCAGGTGAGCGGTCAATCCAATTTGCACCACCGTCTGAGGAATATTGTAAATTTCCGTTCTTTCCGCATACCCATAGATCGTTGTTTAAAACGGCAAAATCTTCCATCTGCGAATTGAACTCATGTGTTTCCGTCCAATTCATTCCTCCATCAGCAGACTTAATTAATTTTTGGCTTTGCGCAAGTGCATAAACTGTATTTTCATCTGCGAAAGCGATTTTATAAACCCGCTGATAATCAGATGACAGATCAACCCTGTTCCAGCTATCACCTCCATTCCGGGTTCTGAATATCACGCCTTGATTATTGGTAATATCCTCTCCGGCAGCCAACCCCAACTCTGACCCTGAAAAATCAACACTTAAGAAATTATAAGTGTTTCCATCACTGATATTACGCTTTTCCCAATTCTCTCCGTCTTCAGAATACAGTAGCGAACTTCCGTTGCCGGCAATCCAGCCCTGGTTTTCAGAGATAAAAACAACATCATTAAGCTTTTCAGTTACAGGTGTTGTTTGCACTGACCACGTACCGCGGTCTACTGTCTCGTTGTCTTCCTGGCACCCAAAAAGAAAAAAGAAAAGCGGCAGCGTTAGGATGATAAGATACTTTTTCATGATTGTTTTTTTGATTAACGCCAATTGCGCATTTTTATTGAATTATTTTTTAAAAGAAATCTCAGTAATGACAGGGAAATGGTCTGAAGGGTATCGACCCGATTTTTCATCATTGATTATGTGATGTTTATGAACGTTAAGGCCCTCATTCACAAAAATGTAATCGATTATCATTTCTTCTCTTTTCTCCCTGTCAAATCCGTTAAAGGAATAATCTGGCCCCAGGCTGAGCACGCCATCAACAGCCTGTGTATCTGTAAGTTTAACAGGATTATTCCAATGCGTGAGGTGCTGGTACGGACCCGACTTCTTCAGGCTGTTAAAATCGCCTGTCAAGACAACGGGAATCCATGATTTGTTTTCTGTAAGATCAGAGATTTTTTGAATCAGTAGCTTTGCGGAATTCAGTCGCGCAATAGTTCCCTGGTGATCAAAATGCGTATTGAGCACATAAAATGATTTTTGACTAATGCGATCATAAAAGTATCCCCATGTCACAATCCTGGGGAAAGCCGCATCCCAGCCTTCGGAGCCTGCTTTTTGCGGGGTTTCAGACAACCAAAACGTACTCTCTTTGAGCAATTCAAATCGTGTAGTGTCATAAAAAACAGGCGAAAACTCACCTTCCTGTTTGCCGTTGCTGCGGCCTACGCCAAACCATTCGTAATCAGACAATACACTATCTACATAAGCTATCTGATGATGCAGCGCCTCTTGCATTCCGATAATTCCCGGCTCATGATAGCGGATAACATCCCGCACAATCGATTTTCGATTATCCCATCTGTTTTCACCATCATCGGCGTCTCCATAACGGATATTAAAAGTCATAACACGAAACGCATTCTCCTGCGCTACCGAAAAAGAAGAGTAGCCCATTCCTAACATACACAAAATCAAAAGCAGTTTTACTCTTTTCATATTCAAGATTTCAGAATAAGAAATAAATAGTTAGCTTACAACTTCATTTAACGCCAAAACGTTTGCAGCGCAAATGAGTTCAAGAGGCTAAAATACGGATTTTTGCCGGAATGATTAATGCTAAGCGTGCATAGCAAAACTTCGTTTTTGTTTTCGCTTAAGCATCGAAAGCAAGTTCATGTTAGACTGCACTAAATAATAAACCGGGAGCAATACGCTCAGGAAAGCTGAAGGCAATACCACCTGCGGATTTTCAAATAAGCTGAGCGCCAACACAGAGGCAAAGCCTGCATTTTTCATCACCATAATAAGCTTATTGCTGATTATTAAAGCCGGAGCGATTCGAAAAGCGTTTAAGATGACTTGTATCAAATAACCTAACCCAAACATCATAAACAGCAAAATACCTAATGGGATAAGTGCATTTATCGTGTTATGCAGCAATAAATCGCGGCTGACACCTATTACAGTCATAGCCACAAACAAAAACCCATAATCAATAAGGACGCTACGCTGTTTGTCTACAAACCGAAAGACGGGTTTAATGTAGCGAATTACCCTGGATAAAATAACGGGCAGCACAAGTATTTTCATTATCAATTCCAACATCGCCATTGTACTAACTCCAGCCTGGCTGGCAAAGAGCATCATAATAAGCGGCGAAATCAATATTCCGGCTATGTTGGCTCCAACAATTCCTTTAATGCTGAAAGCAGAATCGCCTTTCAGATTTATAGAAAACGGAATGACCGCAATAGCCGGAGGAGTGGCCGCAATTACTATGAATCCCATCCAATAAGCTTCATTATTGATAAGCAGCGAAGCTAAACCCAAAAGCACAGCTCCGTATATAAAATAATTCACCAGAATGGTAATACCTATGGGGCGTAAACTTTGTTTTAATGGTAAAAAATCACGAAAACGAAATCCCGAAATAGATATCGCCAGAATTAATCCAATTAT
>JBNJGK010000037.1:0-23023 GCA_051747665.1 Bacteroidota bacterium
CATGGATAATAACGGATACATCAAAACAAAACCTGACAGCACCCATACCAACGTTCCGGGTGTTTTTGCAGCAGGAGATGTGAAAGACCCAATATACCGGCAAGCTGTAACATCAGCCGGTAGCGGTTGCGAGGCGGCTATGGATGCCGAGCGTTATCTGGGTGAAGTAGAAAACCAATAAAACTTCAAATATTTTCTTGAAAGCCGGTAGTTTTGCTGCCGGCTTTTTTTTATTTTTGACAAAAAGCAATCATATACACAGCCATGATTCGGATTATTATTGCCACACTACTTTCAACACTCTCTCTTACTGGTTTGGCGCAGCAGCTTGAAATCACCACAGAAGCTTCTCCACAGTCTTTGTGTGCTTCTGGCACCTCCGTGCTGTCAGCTTATCCGGCAACAGCCGGTTTTAACAGCACCCCGCTTCCACCTCCGGGAGACCGGCCCATTGTTACCATCACTTTTGCAGAACCGGTCACCGAGGAGGACTTTTCCATAGAAAAATCCGACCTGAAATATGATAAACATTTTGCCTATTCGATACAGGTAGACGATGGTCTGTCGCACATCATTGATTATGCTTTTCCTTTACTGGAAGGTGGCGAGGTTGACGGCGAAACTTTCCCCGGACTTTATTACACTGACGGCTGCGGTAATGACATAGCTTTTAAGATGGCTACGGCTCATTATTCATGGAATGATTATAATGATAATGACATGCATGATCCGGAAAATGGCTACGCAGAGCTTGGTGATAACGGAACCATTACATGGGAACAAATTATTTCCTTATACGAAAATGATTGGGGTATATACAATCATGGCTTTTATGATAACGGAACGGAAGGTGGCCTCGATTACACCATAAACCGAAACCACAGCTATACCAGGCGAAACACGCATCCGGACATTCCCGGAGGAATTGACATGAATCTTTTTGTTATTCCTGCCAGCTCCACAGAACTTGGACCTGTTGCTATTGACAATGGCTACAACCAGATTCTATCTGCCAATTATGAACTGGGAAGTCCGCTTTATAACGTAAACACCGAACCATATTACAATGAAGAAATAAGCAGACACTTCGGCAATTCTACGATTTTACCTACTGTTGAGTTGTTGGCTGATTCCGCGAAAAACGGCACAAAAGGCATGGCTACCACAGGAACACATCAGCTTAACTGGCAGAATTTCAAAGAGGATATGGAAACCATAGAAAACCAATATGGAAAAAGCGGTTCTGACTCCCTTTGGTTTGCCACTTCCGAGGAGGTGATCCAGTATCTCTATGTCCGGGACAATATTAACCTGAACACACAAATTTCCGGCAACACAGTCACAGTGGAATTGGAAGGAGCGCTTCCGGATGACTTCCGCTTTTATGCCCTGTCTCTTCTTGTGGACAGCGATATCGAAATAACACAGGTTGAAAGAGAAGATGGTACGAATCCTGATTTCAATCCTGATCTAAACGGGAAGGCGCTAATCAACCTCAACTGGAATGAGCGGGTAATCCCTGCTCCAAAATCTCTGGCTGAAGAGTTCACTACCAAAGCTGAAGACAGTGAAGACGCTTATGATGCCCTCGTTGCGATGGATTATGCAATGATGATTGAAGACACAGTAACACAAAACTACTTCCTCTCTCGCATATGTTCCATTCCGGGTGTGGAATTACCTGATGACCTGTGTTCCAGCTCATCCGAATTTAGCTTTCAGTGGTTTGCCAACAGCGAAGTCCTTTCTGAAGAACCGATCCTCGAAGTTACGCCTTCAGAAACCACCACATACACTGTGGTTATGACTTCAGGCAGTGAGGAAATCTCGGATGAAGTTACGGTAGATGTTACTGACCCCCCTACGGTAGAACTTGCTCAGGGAGAAACATTATGCCCAAACGAAACCATTACCCTTTCGGCGGTTTCAGAAAACTATTCAGCTTTTTTATGGGAGTCTTCCGGCGATGGAACTTTCTCATCCCCTGAAAATCCGGAAACAGAATACACCCCCGGCGAATCAGATATTACCAATGCTGAAGTTACCCTTTACGCTACAGCGCAATCAGAGGGCTGCGATGATGCCACTGATTCTGTGACGTACGAGTTTTATCCTGCTCCCTCGATTTCAGCTCCGGCTGATACATCCATCTGTCATGATGCCTCATTATCCCTGACCGTTTCTTCTGATAATTACAATACGATATCATGGACCACTAACGGCAATGGAACTTTCTCTAATTCGAGCGGTTTGTCCACTACCTACACACCCGGCAGTGAGGATATAGAGTCAGGACAAGTAACGCTGACTGCCACAGCTTCAGAGGAAAACTGCGGAGCCCAGGCTGCTGCTAATATTGCAGTGCAAATCGTTTCATCCCCGGAAGGGAATGCAGGAGGGCCTTTGGCTGTATGTCCTGGACAGGAAAACATTATGCTGCAAGGGTCGGGTTCCCATTACAGCAATGCTTACTGGCAAACCAATGGAGCCGGCACTTTTACAGTCAACGGAATTGAGGCTGAGTACGTGCCGGCTGAAGATGATTTCACTTTGGAGAACCTGACTTTTGAACTGGTTCTTGAGCCTGAAGCGCCTTGCTCAGATATTTTTTCTGAAACCATACCTGTCTCTTTTATTGATCCGCCTGAAGCCGATGCAGGAGAAGACTCAACAGCTTGCTATGGGATTCCTTTTCAGTTAAATGGAGACATTGCAAATGCTTCCGGTTTTTACTGGTCAACCTCCGGAAATGGTACATTTACTGACAATAACAGCCTAAACACCTATTATCAATTCGGAACCGCTTTTCAGCAGTCAGGGCAAGTCACCCTACGATTGCACGCGCTTCCTGAAGGCGCTTGCGAATCTGAAGCTATCGACAGCATCATGCTTACACAGGCCCCACTGCCTGAGATTTATGCCGGCGATGACGGTGAAATGTGTTATGCTGATACCGCCTATCAACTGGAGGGCACGGTAGAGGGCACCGATGATTTTTACTGGATCACGCAGGGCGACGGTACTTTTAGCGACTCTTCCGCAATTAATCCTCTCTATTATCCGGGACCCGAAGAGTTGGAAGCAGGTTTTGCTTATCCGGGATTGAAAGTAGGTGAAAGCGCTACCTGTGGATCGACCGTTTCTAATGATTATTTGCTCCTGACGATTATTCAGCCTCCTGAAGCAACTGCCGGAGACGACAGGGAAATATGTGCCGGAGATAATACAGAGCTTAGCGGCAGCGCTGTGCGTTATGATTCACTTGCATGGATTACCAGCGGCGATGGCACTTTTGATGCCCCACATCAACTGAACACCACATACATACCCGGAGACCAGGATGTTACTGCAGGAGCAGTTTCGCTCACCCTGGAAGCCCACTCAACCACAGGTTGCATAAACATGGATGATGACACAGTATGGCTCACAATAACCGAGGCACTTACCGTGGATGCCGGAGAAGACCAGGAGATTTGTCCGGAAATGCCAGCCTATACCTGCAACCCAGATGTGAACAATGCAGATTCTGTAATCTGGTCAACCTCTGGCACAGGAAATTTTAGTGACAGCCATGCGCTAAACCCTTTGTACTACATCAGCCAGGCAGACCGTCAGCAAGGAAATGTAACTTTACAATTAAACGCCTATTCAGGAAGCACCTGCAATGAGGAAGCCTCCGATGAGCTAACGCTTTCCCTATTACCTGCACCTGTGGTAGATGCGGGCGCTGATATCTCTATCTGCGGCGAACAGGTTATTACGCTGAACGGCTCGGCACAATATGCTGATTCTATCTTTTGGGAGACTACTGGTGACGGTGCTTTTGCAGACGCAGGAGCTGCTCAGACCACCTACACTCCCGGAGAAACCGACATAATGACAGGAGGCGCTGAGCTTATTCTGAGAGCAAGCGCGCTTCCGCCATGCAGCACCACCAGGTCAGATACAGCCGTGATCTCCATCGATTCCATTCCTGCTTTTGAAGTCACCGCCACACCAGAAAACATCATGGCAACGGAATCCAGCATGATAACATCTTCTGTTAGCGGAAATGCATCCATCAACTGGGATATCATTACAGGAAATGGAACGTTATCAAGCTATACCGGGACTCCGATTACGTATTATTCCGTGCTTTCAGATACAATTGAGCCGGTGCAATTACGTGCCACAGCAAATATCAGCGGAGCATGCAGCGCCACATTATACGACACGGCTACCATTTACGTTTCTTCTTCTCCCGCTCTGTTTGCCGGTAACGATACCACCGTATGCGAAACTTCAGAAAACGTTACACTAAATGCCTCCTACGAAGGTGATGATAACCTGATATGGACCACGCAGGGAAACGGATACTTTGATAACCCCACGATGCTCAATACCCATTATTATTTTGGCTCAGAAGACTACAGCAATGGCAGCGTACAACTTCATTTATCTCCAATCAACGCAGATTATCCTGAAGATGATCTGATTGTGGATATTAACCCGCTTCCTTCAATCAGTTTGCCTGACACTACAGCAGGCTGTTCTGATGAGCAAGTAGAGATCACCGCAACAGGAGCTGATTTTTCAGAAATTAACTGGGAAAGTGATGGGAATGGAAGCTTTATAAACTCTTCAGGACTATCTGCTACCTATCAGCCTGGCGATGAAGAAACAGAAGTGCTCATCTGGGCCAATGCAGAACCATTGGAAGGATGTGAGAGTAATGCTTCTGACACAACTACCCTCTTGCTTTTTCCGTCTCCTGAAATTAATGCAGGAGAGGATATCCAGTCCTGCGGCCAGCATGAGGTACCTTTAAATGACGCTTCCGCGGAAAATGCCGAAGAAAGCCAAATCATGTGGAGTAGCACAGGCAGCGGTTCTTTTGAAAACTCCTCTTCACTGCAAACCATTTACTATCCTTCCGATAATGACGTCTCATCCGGTGAAATCACCTTAACCCTGACGATAACATCTTCAGGCACCTGCCAGACGGTAGTCACCGATCAGTTGCAATTGTCTTTTGATCCTGCCCCGGAACTCACAGTATCGCCTCCCGACACATCCTGCTATGGGCAGGAAGTCAGCCTGTCAGCCTCAGCAAGCCACTACAGCAGCATTGTTTGGGAGAGCCTGTCAGAAAGCACGTTTAGCGACAGCACAGGGATTTACGCGACCTTAATACCAGATGAAACTGATATTCAGCAGGGTGAAGCAAATTTCCGGGTTTTTGCCAACGGAACAGGAGCCTGCTCAACAGCGGCTGATACAGTTGATGGCAATGTCATTTTAATCCCTGAACCTTCAGTTAATGCCGGGGAAAACCAGTCTTCCTGCGGTTATAATCAGGTATATGTTAGCGGCGAAGTATCCGGTGTCAGTTCCGGTAGTGTTTCCTGGAGCACATCGGGAGATGGTCATTTTGATAATGATAACTTTCTGTCTACCTACTATAATCCAGGAGGTAATGATGTTGACAATGGGCAGGTAATTCTTACATTGCAGGCTTCTTCCCCGGCTCCATGCAACGATATATTTACTGATGAGGTGGTAGTAAACATCCAAACAGCGCCGCTTACTCCCGATGCTCCCTACGGTGAAGAGACAGTCTGCCAGGGAGAAGCAGAAGTAACGCTGCAAACCAATCCGGTAGAAAATGCTGATTCTTATGTGTGGTATTTGCTTACCGGAAACGCAGGTACGTTTGAAGAAACAATCACAAACGAACCTGAGAATGTATTGATGCTTAACGATGAATTCAGCGGGAATTATAAAGTAAGAGTTGCTGCTATGAATAGCTGTGGCACCAGCGATAAATCTGAGTATTTCAGCGGAAGCGTAAAAGAAAATCCACAAGTGGATATTTCAGCATCCCCTTCCACGGAAGTGTGCCAGGGAGAAATTATTCTTTTGGATGCAACCACTGATGAAGCAGAGGATTATTTATGGTATCCAGGCGATTATTTTGATGTGCCGGTAATTGAGGTAGACTCCTCAGGGCATGATCAAGGACATAAGACCATGTTTGTGGATGTAACCGATACATTTGGATGCACAGCCACTGATAGCATTTCGTTGTTTTTTGCGGTATGCACACACCAACCCGACCAGGAACATCTTCCGCTTTCTGTATCGCCAAACCCGGCCAGAGATCAAATCTCTATCCAATATCACAAGGAGGCTGATATCACTATAATGAATGCAACAGGAAAAGTTGTCAGAAAAACGGTGCATTCTTTTGACGAGATTCCACAACTAACCATGAAAATCAGCGAACTTCAGCCTGGCACCTATTACCTGCGCCTGAAAAGCGGTTCCTATCTTGAAGTCAGAAAACTAATATTTATACCTTAAAAACAATCTTTTACAAACCGCGTTTGTTAAAAGAATAAAGAATAAACTGACTATGAAAAAACTACTGCTACTATCTTTCCTTTTAGTTACCGTATTTCCTGTTTTCTCCCAAAACTTAACGGTAAAGAATGCAGCTTACTATGATAAAACGCCTGCTTTGCGCGATATGCAGAAAATAGAACCCGGTGTTAGAGACCGTTCATGGAAGGACAATGTGATCCGCAATGAAGCTGATCCGCGCTTTGAAAACCTGGATAGGGACAAAACCACCCTGCCTGAAGGGCCGGACCCGCTATGGCAGAAATCTATGGGACGGTCTCCGGTAAACGCTCCTATCCAGAATTTTGAGGGGACATCCAATGTAAATGGCGTATATCCGCCTGATACCGACGGAGATGTTGGGCCAGATCATTATTACCAGATGATCAACCTTTCTTTTCAGATTTTTGATAAAGAAGGCAATTCACTTTACGGCCCTGCCGATAACAGCACCATCTGGGATGGCTTTATCGGTCCATGGACCGGAACCAATGACGGCGACCCGATTACGCTTTATGACAAAGAAGCCGATCGCTGGCTTGTAAGCCAGTTTGCCATAAACACATCGGATGGAACATACTGGGAACTTATAGCCGTTTCCGCTACAGGCGATCCGCTTGGTGAATACTATCGTTATGCTTTTGAGTTTCCGGCTTTCAATGATTACCCCAAGCTTGGAATCTGGCCCGACGCTTATTATGCTTCCTTTAACATGTTCGGGTCATACAACCGCGTATCTGCGGCAGCTTTTGAACGCGATGCTATTCTGGAGGGCGATCCAGACGCCAGGATGGTGCTTTTTGACCTGGAGGAAGGCTCGGAACCGTGGAGTATGCTTCCGGCAGACTTTGACGGGGAAATGCCTCCCGAAGGAACCCCAAACTACTTTGCCTTTGTACAGGATGACTGGTTTGCAGACCAGGACCAGGTTAAAATCTGGGAGTTTGAAGTCGACTGGAACAATGTTGAAAATTCTACTTTTGAAGAGGCCCACGTTATCGATGTTTCTAACTTTGATTCAGAGATTTGCCCTGCGTTTCGAGGAAGATGCATTCATCAGCCACTGGATGCCCCGTTGTTAGAGTCTCTGGCAGGGCGGCTGATGTTTCGCCTGCAATACCGCAACTTTGGCGATTATGAAGCTATGGTCACAAACCATACGGTAGACGCTGATGGCACAGGATTAGCCGGTATCCGCTGGTATGAATTCAGGGATTATGATGATGGACAAGGCTGGCAACTGCATCAGGAGGGTACATATGCTCCTGACAGCGATCACCGCTGGATGGGTTCTGTAGCCATGAACGCCGATGGCTATATCGCGCTGGGCTACAGCGTATCAAGTACGGAAACATTTCCCTCGATAAGATATACAGGTCGCGGACCAAATGCTCCTTTGGGTGAGATGGTGTTTACAGAAGAAACCATTATTGATGGTTCAGGAGTGCAAACCGGAGAGGCCAGCAGGTGGGGTGATTATTCTAAAATGTCAATTGACCCTACTGATGATGAAACCTTTTGGTTTACTACAGAATATATAGAACAATCCGGACAAGTATCATGGCAAACGCGCATTGCCTCTTTCCAATTAGAAGAAGACTTTATTGCTCCCGATGCAGTTACAGACTTAAGCGCTGAAACACCAACCACAAACGGGGTGTGGTTACGCTGGACTTCCACACCTGATAATTTAGGCACACCGTATCTCTATGATGTGCGCTACAGTACTGAACCTATAACCGGAGAAAATTTTGAAGAGGCTACTCAGGCTACAGACGCTCCTGAGCCCTCCCCGGCAGGCACAGAGGAAGCCTTTTATATTTCCGGGCTCGACTTTAACGAAACGTATTATTTCGCGCTGAAGGTAGCCGACCGGCAATACAATTATTCAGACCTGTCTAACATAGCCCAGACTGAAACACCCGGACTTCCCGATTTAGTTGCAGATGAACAACTGCGTCATGCAGAAACTTATCAGGGATTTTCCGTAAATGATTCTCTGCTTTTTGACAATCCAGGGGATAGCGACATTCGCTTTGAGCTGACAAAAGGCGACACTGTCCCCGGAACTCCGGGAGAAATCATTCAAACATTTCCCAATGCAGGAACCGGATTGCTGGGGATGCATTTTGAACAGGATAAAATTTTCCTGGTTAACTCAGGAATCCATGCTTTGATGATTTATGACACAACTGCTCAGGCGCTTGTTGACACTGTACATATTCATGAACAACCTTTTGGCCTGACTTCTGACGGAGAAAAACTTTGGATAGGTAATAAAAACGGCTTAATCAAAGCTTATGATTTTGAAGGTAATCCTACAGGCGACAGCCTTTTCTTTCCTATGGAACATTATCACGCCCTGACATTTAACGGGGAGCATCTTCTGTTAAATGCGGTGAATGAAGACAACCCGATGATTTATAAAATCAATCCTGAAACCGGAGAAAATGAAGGAGTTATTCATACTGAAATCGATATGGATATCTGGCAAAGCACCTGGGTTGATGAACACCAGGAGGGTAAATTATGGATTACAAACAATGACGGACTGATTGCTCAACTTATTATAGACGAAGCCACCGGAAAATACAACGTTCTTCAGCAGTTTGATGCGCCTGCTTCAATATCCTATGCTATTTCTCATACCGGCGATCATTTGCTGTATGCCGAAGTGGCCAATCAAATTTATTTGGTAGATGATGGTGTGGATGAAATCAATTGGCTAAGTTATCCTGTGATATCCGATACTATCCCTTCCGGGGATGAATATGAACTTATTCTGAATTACGAAGCTTCAGGCCTGGAGCCTGGCACCTACCCTGCATATGTAAAAGTCCACTCCAATGATCCGGAACAACCGGAAATCACCATACCTATCGAGTTCTCCGTATTTCCTTATGAAGCTATGGAACTTAATATTACAGGTTTGCCCGGGCAGGTTTGCCAGGGCAACCTGCTGTCCTTAAACGCTGAAACACAAGGTGGCGCAGGCGATTTCGCGTATGAGTGGTTTGATGAAGAGGGTGAAGTGCTCGGTCAGCAGTCAGAAATAAATTACCTGCCACAGGAAGAAACCACCTTGTATGTAGAAGTAAAAGATGATGCCACAACTGTAATGGATTCGCTCATCATAGCGCCTGAACCCTCGCCGCAGTTTTCGCTGGGCGAAGACACTACCATATGCATTAATCATGCGCTGCAGTTTGAAATTCCGGAAGGATATGTTTCATATGAATGGCATGATGGAAGTACATCAAATACATTTGTAACAGACAGTACAAACGCCGTAATCGGTGAAAACATCATTACAGCAACCGCAGAAGGCGATAACGGCTGTAAAACTACCGACACAATAACGGTTAATATGGAAACATGCGCCGGCATCTCTGAAAACACCAAAGAGGAAATCCGCATTTTTCCGAACCCGGCAAGCGATAAAATCTATGTGGCTATGAATTTAGAAAAGGGCGCCGCCATTCAGGTAATGGATATAAACGGCAATCAGGTGTTTGCTGACGAAATAGCACCGACGAATGCCCGGGAATTATACAGCATAGATGTTTCTGAATGGTCGACGGGTACTTACTTTTTCAGTGCCGATATCGAAGGAAGGAAATTTGTAAAGAAGTTTATTACAAAAAACTAATCCTCGGCGGCAAGTTGTGGGTCCAGGCGAAGCATATGGATGTCTCCGTTTTGTGAGTCGGTTTCGCCTCCCACAATTACAATTTTTCCATCCGGCTCTTCCAAAAGGTCAAAACCTACACGGGTGTTATTGTAATAAACATCGCCATATGTTTCGCTCCATTCCTGGTTCAAATCATTATCCAGCCTGGTAACCCAAAGCGAGCTTCTTTGTCTTCCCGACATGTAAAAACCACCTGTCTGCGCCGGAATGATAGCATATCCTTCTTCGTAGTCCCACTCATTTGCCGAGCCATAATTATTTTCATTTAATTTATTGCCCTCATCATCGAATTGAATTACCCATGCGTTGTTATTTCTGTTGTTATGAAAAGACCCTGAATAGCCACAGGCCAGGAATGTGCCATCCTCTAACGCTTTCATATCCAGCAACTCTTCCACAGCTTCTCCGCCATATTGTTTGCTCCACTGCATTACTCCGTCAAAGTCTGTTTTAAACAGGGTTATATTCTGGTTATCTTCTCCCACAATAGATTTGCCTTGCACCAGGTATCCATCATTTAGCAAAAGGGCGCTGTTAGCCACATCTGTAGAATCAAAGCCATATGTTTTACTCCATATTTCCTCACCGCCCGATGATATTTTGATTAGTATCATATCAGATTCATTTCCGGATACTAAAGTTGTATATCCACCTATGAGAAACTGGCCATCCCCGGAAGGGATAATAAATTTCCCCTTATCATAATATGTATCGCCAAAAGTCTTAAAAAATTGCTGCTTACCGTTTTCATCCGTTTTTATCAGCATAATATCCATGCCACCATAGCCAAAACTCAGCGTAGAACCCACTATCATATATCCGCCGTCAGGTGTTTTCACCATCTGGCTGGCGTCGTCAAAATTGCTGCCACCGTAGTTTTCTTCCCAGACTTTGTTGCCCAGCGGATCCACTTTAACAAGATACGCATCCGTTTTGCCCAGCCCAAAACTGTTAGTGCGGCCTAAAATCAAATAGTGATCATCGTCTGTTTCCATAATCTGCACAGCATAGTCGAGGCTGTCGCCACCAAAGGTTTTTACCATTGTAAAGGCGCCCGGAGAGGTGTCGTTATCATCAACACAGGAATTCAGCAGGAGCAAAATCAATGCAAATAAAAAAGACGATACAAAAATGTTTTTCATGCGTCATCTGTTTTATAAAAATCAACCACTGCTGTTTTTACGACGTATTTCTTAATCTGTTTCAATACGCTTTGATGATCGGGATGTACTGCATAATTTTCGAGGGCTTTTTGGTCTTTCACCCATACTTTAAGGATAAGATCGAAAGCATCAGAACGTTTCGCAAAATTCACTCCGGTTTCAATACGGTCCACATCCTCAATTTTGGTTTCCAAAGCCTGCAAAGCCGATTTCAGATTGTCTCTTTCACTAAGATGCTCCTCATGCATCTTCATCATAACCACGTGTTCTATCATTTGCCTGAAATTAGATTCACAAAAATACATATTTTACCATGTAAAAGAAATTCTTATCCGCGATGATACACGATTAGACGGAAAGTTATATAAAAAATCAATTTAAATGGCGGGAATAAAAATAAACAGCCGGACACTCAATGGCATCCGGCTGTTAGTGATGCTTTACTTATGAATCACTTTATCCACGGTTTTCAGGATTTCCTTTTCTTTTTCGATCGCTTTATCAATCATTTGCTGTCCTTCTTTCAGCACTTTATCCACGTATTGTTTGTCATCGAGTCCTTCAACGTTGATTTGCACATTCAGGTAGGCCCCACGCACACCGGCCACAGCAGCCAGGGCGCCAACTCCGGCATCGGAAACGCTGTTCGGATTGCCTGTTTCAGCCATTCCCTTCATCACTTCGAGGGAATCATAACAAAGTTTCATCACATCAAAAGGCACCTGAATAGCGTTTCGCGTAGCTTCCTGTATGGCATTATGCCTTGCTTCCTTATCTTCAGGTGTATTTTTAGGCATCTTAAAGGCTTCCATTATGCGGTTAAACGCCTGGGTATCGCGGTCAACCATATCCAGTAGCTGATCATGATAATATTTTCCTTTCTCCGCCCACTGGCTGAACTCTTCCCAGCGGTCATCCCATCCGCGTTTATGCGAAGACAGGTTGGCTACCATCGTGCCGAGGGCCGCGCCTAAAGCGCCTAAATAAGCGGATACAGAGCCTCCGCCTGGCGCGGGAGATTCTGATGCCGTTTCGTGGACGAAGGTCGTAAGGTCCATATCCACAAGCTTTTTCCCTTTTTGCTGCCCTTTATCCAGGATATATTCAATAATTTTCTTATCGGGTTCAAACGGATATAACTCATCCAATCCCAGAGACTTTACGGCAATCTTAATGATTTCGCTGTCTGCAATTCCCAACGAACGGTTTTGCTTTTGCAGGAAATGCTTTCCGGCATCCAGCATCGCTTTAATAGGCACTACCCCAACAATTTCAGAGCCTGTAACGCGCATCCCTCTTTGCTGGGCGCTTTTGCTAACTGCCTCAAACGCTTCGTGGATGCTGGTAACTGAAATATCCGTAAGGTTCATTGAAATCTGGGCGATGCCATATTCCTCGATATACCATCCAATCGCTTTTACTTTTTTCAGCATGCCAGGCTCCCGCACCGGGTTCCCGTCGGCATCCTTCACTACCTTGCCGGTGATCGGATCGCCTTCTCTTTTAATGCGGCCTTTTTCCCGCACATCAAAAGCTACAGAATTTGCACGGCGGACAGACGTCGTGTTAAGGTTGATGTTATAAGCTACCAGGAAGTTACGCGCTCCCACGGCTGTTGTTCCGGTTTCCGGAACAAACTCAGCCGGCCCGAAATCGGGTTTCCATTGCGGTTTCGTCAGCTTTTCTTTCAGCGCTTCATACTCTCCTGCCCTGATGTTGGCAAGGTTTTCCCGTTCCGGGGCTGATGCTGCCTTCTCGTAAAGATACACCGGATATTGCAGTTCCCCGCCAATGCGTTTGGCCAGCTTGCGGGCATATTCTGCGGTTTCTTCCATCGTGATATTGCTCACCGGAACCAGCGGACATACATCAGTAGCCCCAAAGCGCGGATGGGCACCGCTGTGCTTTGTCATGTCTATAAGCTCCTTAGCCTTCTTCACAGCTTTAAAGGCCGCATCCAGAACCTCATCAGGTGTGCCTACAAACGTAACCACCGTGCGATTGGTAGCCTCGCCCGGGTCCACATCAATCAACTCTACTCCTTCAGAATTCCGGATTTCATCAGTGATTTTATTTATCACAGTCATGTCTTTGCCCTCGCTGAAATTCGGGACACATTCAATCAGTTGTTTTTTCATAGTGAGTGTATTTTTTATAAAATTTTTCCGTTAAGTATGATTTTATCTACTTTATTGCTGCCATAATAATAAGGCAGGTATTCAAGGTTTGGGATTTCTTTGGTTATAAATACGTTGGCTGTTTTTCCACGGGCTACCGAACCCAGTTTATCCTGAACGCCCATCGCATATGCTGAGTTCAGTGTAGTAGCATTGAGTCCTTCTTGTGGCGTAAGCCTGTAAAGGATACTTGCCATAGAAAGTATAAGCTGCATATTTCCTGAGGGAGAAGAGCCCGGGTTAAAGTCGCTTGCCATCGCTACCGGCAGCCCGAAATCAATCATCTCTCTTGCAGGAGCATATTTCAGGTTCAGAAAGAAAGCAGCTCCAGGTAATACAGTAGGCATGGTGCCCGAACCTTTCAGGGCTTCCATCTCTTCCTTTCCCGTATATTCAAGATGATCAACCGAAAGCGCTTTGTATTTCACTCCGGTTTGTATGCCGCCAGAGTAGTCTAACTCATTAGCATGGATTTTTGGTGTAAGGCCATATTTTGCTGCCGCTTCAAGAATGCGTTCAGTGCTTTCTACCGTAAAAAAGCCTTTATCGCAAAACACATCCACAAAATCAGCCAGTTTTTCTTTGGCAACGGCAGGAAGCATTTCATTAACTACAATATCCACATAGTCTTTTTGGTTCTTTTTATATTCAGCGGGAACGGCGTGTGCTCCGAGGAAATTAGACTTTATGGTAAGCGGGGAGCTTTCCTTAAGCCGCTGAATCACTCTCAGCATTTTAAGTTCCTGTTCTGTATCCAGACCGTAGCCCGTTTTGATTTCTACGGCTCCGGTTCCGTAATCAGCAATTTCTTCAAGGCGCTTCATCGCATCCTGATAAAGCTGTTCTTCTGAAGTGTTTTTCATGGCTTTCGCCGAATTCAGTATCCCCCCGCCCCTGCGGGCAATTTCTTCATACGACAACCCATTGATCTTATCCACATACTCTATTTCGCGGGTTTTCGGGAAAACCAAATGCGTATGCGAATCACAAAAAGCCGGTAAAACCATGCGGTTTGTGGCATCAATAGAGATTACATTTTTCTGATCATATTCAGGCACTTTATCCATTGGCCCGAAATCCTGTATTAATCCATCTTCAATAAAAAGAAATGCATCTTTAACCGATGCTACCTTTTTCATTTCCTTTCCTGAAACATATTCACGTGGCATTTCTTCCACCTGAAATAATTCTTTGATATTGGAAACAAGTATTTTCATGTTTGATAAATTTCTGAATAAATTTTATAAATAACTGGTTTTGAATATTAAACATAAACCTGCATGCACAAAAATACAAAATTTAACGAAGCCGCCACTACAGGTTCACAAGCATGTAATCCCATAAAAAAATTCAAAATTGCAAAAGAAATTGGTTTCATGTATCTACTTTCTTAAAGAATATCTTAATTTTGAGACATCTATTAATCACAATTTGCATTAAAATGCCAAACAATAAGACCATGAAAACACTAAAATCCGTGCTTATCACACTTGTGATAACATTGCTGAGCATTCAGATTTATGCTGAGCGAATTCCGAAAAATGAGGCAGAAACAGTGGCCACTCACTTCATTTACAAAACTACGGCCACGTATTACGAAGCGATGGCTTGGGAAGACATCCGCTTCGAAGAAAGTTACACTTTTTACGCTGCTGAAGGAGATGAGGCTTACTACATTTTCAATTTAAAACCCAGCGGCTTTGTTATTGTTGCTGCTGAAACCGCCATGGAACCTGTATTAGGTTATTCTTTGGAAGGCGGCTATAACGAGGATGACAACAACCAGGTTTTCCAAAGCTGGATGCAATCGCATGTAGATGCCATCGATTATATCCGTGAAAATGACATAGAGCCGGAGCCTGAAATGGAAGAAAAATGGGCAACTTACTTAAAAAGTGAACCCTCTCAAATTGAAACTCCTGACCGCAGCGATCGGGATGTAGAGCCTTTGCTTACCAACACATGGAATCAGGATTATCCTTACAATGCTTACTGTCCTGAGGATGAAGACGGGCCTGGCGACCATGCTTATGCCGGATGTGTTGCCACAGCCATGAGTATGATTATGTATCACTATAAATATCCGGAACATGGATACGGATCACACAGCTATTACGTATATCCTTACGGAACGCAATCAGCGAATTTCGGGGAGACTTACTACATGTGGGATGCCATGCTTGATGACATCGCCGGCTCAAGCCCGGAGCACTCTATCCTAAGCATTGCCGAGTTGCAGTATCATTGTGCGGTTTCAGTAAACATGAACTTTGCTGCAGATGGCAGCGGGTCATACAGCTATTTGGTTCCCAACGCCATTAAGGAATATTTTGGTTATAGCGATGATGCCGTATTTCTCTCTAAAGACGATTACACTTTAACAGAATGGACGGACATGATTACGGATAACCTGGAAAACGATCATCCCATTTATTATTCCGGTCAAAGCACCGAAGGCGGCCATGCTTTTGCCCTTGACGGGATGCAGGGAAGCAGCATGTTTCACTTTAACTTCGGCTGGAGCGGTTCTATGAGCGGTTATTATCCTTTAGAGGGTACAGGAGCTGTAGGAGGGTATAACCAGGACCAGGGAATGGTGAAAGACTTTTACCCACCGGAAGACGAATATCCTTATGGATGTACTAACGATACGCTGCGCTATCTGGCCGGCACCATTGACGATGGCGCTATGCCTTACAAGGCTTATGAAAGTGACGCTGAATGCAGTTGGCTTCTGGCTCCTCCTACACCACAAGACTCCATCGATTATTTTGAATTTGAATTTCTGGATTTTGATCTGGAAGAAGGTGACTATATCCGGTTTTATGATGGCCCTACACAAGAACATGAACTTTTGGGCGAGTATACCGGCACCTCCATTCCAGAATACTTCAATAGCACTAACGACAGTGTGCTTATCGTTTTTGAAACGGATGACAACGAGACGGATCATCACGGCTTCAGGTTAAAATATAAAATCAATTTGCCTTCATACTGCTCAGGCGTTTCTAATTTCACAGAACCTACCGGAACTTTTGATGACGGAAGCGGTCCATACAACTACACTAACAATTCAGTCTGTCAGTATATTCTAAATCCGGAGGATGCCTCAGATTTAACTATCTTTTTTGATGAGTTTGATTTAGGAGAGGGCGACCGCCTGGTTATTTATGAAACAAACCCATCATCGATGCTGGCAGAATTAACCGCAGAAGATGACCCTGAGTCGTTAACTTCTTCCACAGGCTCCATGATGATTACCATGCAGACCGACAACCTGTATAATGGGGGTGGTTTTACTATTTCTTATCAAATCGGGAACATCGGCATTGACAAAAATGAGATTTTCAGCGATTTCACGCTTTCTCCCAACCCTGCTACAGATATTCTGAATGTAAGCCTGAGAGCAGACCAGGAAGAAGATCTGCGCATGCAAATCCATAACTTAAACGGCAAAACTATGCTGGCAGGCAAAATTAAAAACAAGGCCGGAGCATTCTCCAAAGACATTAATGTGAGCGATTTTAAACCCGGCATTTACGTTTTGAGCATTTATGCCCGCGAAGGTGTTATGGCAAAGCGGTTTATCGTTAAATAAACGATCGCTTATCAAAGCGCTAAAACAAACCTTAAAGGAAGACGGCGTCATGATTAATGGCGCCGTTTTTTATGGTGGTGTAAACTTGATTCCTTTTTGAATGTAAAAATTCGATTTTCAAAGGGCTGAATATTCGAGAAGATAAGAATACTAAGAGTCAGATTCCCGCCCGAACGACTGTTGTCATTCAGTCGGGCGGGTCTTGCCCATTGTTTCGCTTTTATGGTTTAAAAAAAACTCTTCGCTTTTATAGCGCGAAACATGGGCTGCGAAATGACGGTTTTTTACTGATAGACATGGAAAAAGCGCGCGACGACGTATTTTAAATTTTTTTGGTGTCGTCGCGCGCATTTTCTTTGCTAACTACTTGTTATGTCGTCATTCCGCTCAAATCACACAGCGATAGCGGAGTGATGCAGGGCGGCCCGCCCGAATCCCGAGGCCTCGGGATTCGGTACGGGCGGGAATCTATTATTCGAAGTGAGGTAAATATCAAAACTTAATGACCCTGACCGCGTCGGCAGACCTGTCAGCATCCCATGTAATAACAAAGACTTAAAAATCAATTAATCCTTATCTCTCTTCTTTCCGCATTTTTTCAAGCTCTTCTACTTGAAACCCGCCATGGCGTTCAATACATTCAAGAATGGTTTTTTTGAACCGCCAGCATGTCATCTGACGCAATTCAAGCGCTTCAGATAGTTTATAGCTGCTGATTTCATGCTGATTGCAAACCTGGAAACTGATTTTAAAAGCTTTGGGAAGCGGAATGCGGCATTTGTGAAATATGGTGTGCGCTTGTGCGGATTCTTCATACTTGCAACGGGTACAACGCCTGGAATAAGGAGACCTTCCGCGGCAGTAATTAGTATGACCGCACCGCCGGCATTGATAACCTTCAGCCCACTTCTCGTCTGCCAAAACCTTAAGGCAGGCCTCCTGCGTAGAAAATTTCTCCTCAAAATGAAACTTTTCATATTGCTTGAAAAAATGCTCCAGTTGCTTCATCTTTTATAAATTAAAAACAATTTGTTTCATAATTCGTTATTGGTATGAAAATTGATGCAAAGTTAAAAAAATAGTGATCAATAAGCGATTTAAAAATTTTTATTTTACCTTTGCAAAAAAATCAGAACAACCATGAAATTAAAACATTTTTTACCGGCGTTTATACTTTCTCTATCTGTATTAAGTTGCTCAGGCAATGACAGCAATGCATCCGGAGGAGGAAACGATGAAAAGTCAGGCGAGCCTAAACCGGTTCATTTGACCAAAGAGACCTTTAAGGACAAAATAATGAATTATGAAAAAAACACTGAAAAATGGGTGTATGAAGGTGAACGCCCTGCTGTAATTGACTTTTATGCAGACTGGTGTGCGCCTTGCAAAAAAATAGCTCCCATTATGGAAGACCTCGCTGTAGAATATGAAGGTGAGGTTGACATATACAAAATTGATACGGAAGATCAAAAAGAACTGGCTGCCGTATTTGGTATTAAAAGCATACCTTCGATTTTATTCATCCCCATGAATGGGCAACCACAAATGACCCGGGGTGCATTACCAAAAGAAAATTTTGTAAATATTGTGGAAGAATTTTTACTGAACAATCCAAACAACGAAAATAAATAAACAGAAAAAGCGAAAACGTAATAACAATGGAACATTTAACTAAAGAAACTTTTTTACAGAAAGTATTTAACTACGAACAAAATAAAGAGTGGAAATTTGAAGGCGATTTGCCTTGTATCATAGACTTTTATGCTGACTGGTGTCAACCTTGTAAAATTGTTGCCCCCATTTTGGAAGAGTTGCAAAAAGAATATGAAGGAAAAATCAACATCTATAAAATTGACACTGAAGACCAGCAGGAATTAGCCGCTGCTTTTGGCATCAGAAGCATTCCTTCTATGCTTTTCTGCCCCAAAAACGGGCAGCCTCAAATGGCGCAGGGCGCACTTCCTAAAGAATCGCTCAAAGAAGCAATTGATAAAGTATTGTTGAGCGAAAATGTAGAAAGCGCAAGCTAAACAGAATCTGAACTTGTAACTGTAAAAGCAGCAACCTTAGTGTTGCTGCTTTTTTTATGCCCCTTAATCTGCTTACATTTGCAGGCAAAAAAGTTGAAACCAGTCGTTTTTCCCACAGCTTACCTGCCAGACATAGTTTATTATGCGCATTACTTAGCAGCCATCAATCCAGTTACAGACATTCACGAACATTATGAGAAACAAACCTGCCGCAACCGTGCTGCCATAATGACAGCAGGTGGAAAACAAACACTTACAGTGCCGGTAAGCAAAAAGCATCCGCATACGCCTGTAAAAGATGTTAAAATCAGTTATCAGGAAAACTGGCCTCAGGTGCATTGGCGAACAATTAAAACGGCCTACAGCAGCGCACCCTTTTTTGAGTTTTATGCTTTTGCCATAGAACCTGTTTTTTTTAAGGAACATGCCTTTTTGATAGACCTCAACACTGAACTTTTTGCCGTAATTAATGAAATGGCGGGGCTTGAAATAAAAGTAAAGTTATCAGAGAAATATCCTGAAAAAAATGAAGTTGAACGAGATTACAGGCAATACTGGCACAGCACAAAAGATCACCCACTGATTCCTGCGTATCCACAGGTTTTTGATGAAAAGCATGGTTTTTTACACAACCTCAGCATTTTGGATTTGCTTTTTAATACAGGCCCAGAAACACCGGTTTACCTTGAGCAGCTCGCTGCTAAGCTACGCGCCTATTATTCCGGATAAGCAATTCTTACGTGATAGATATTCATGAGCTGCCTTTTCAGTACCTTTCTAACTTTTTGGATATCCTTAAGGGTGATATCAGCATTGATGAGCTGGCTTTCTTCAAAAAGCTTATCAACAATCTGGTCTACCAGGTTATTGATTTTGTTTTCATCAGGCGCTTTCAGGCTGCGTGAGGCTGCCTCTACCGAATCAGCCATCATCAAAACGGCGGTTTCTTTTGAGAAAGGAATCGGACCGTGATACATAAATTTATTTTCGTCGACCTTTTCTTCAGGGTTTTCCTGTTTCTCCTTGATGTAGAAATAATCAGCCTTGCGCGTACCATGGTGAGTGCGGATAAAGTCGATTATCTGCTCGGGAAGGCGTTGCTTTTTGGCCATTTCTACTCCTCTGATTACGTGGCTAATGATAATACGAGCGCTTTCCTCATAAGTTAGCTCATCGTGAGGATTAATGCCTGCTTTTTGGTTTTCGATAAAATACATGGGCATATCCATCTTGCCGATGTCATGATATAATGCTCCGGCCCTTACCAGCAAGGCATTCCCGCCAATTTCCCGGATCGACTCTTCGGCCAGGTTGGCCACCTGGATTGAATGCTGAAACGTACCGGGAGATTTGGTAATTAGTTTTCTGAGCAAAGGACTGTTGGTATCTGACAATTCCAGCAATGTAACATCCGTAACCATACCAAAACTGCGTTCAAAAATATACACCAGTGGGTAAGCAAAAAGTGTTAGTATGGCATTTGCCGCAAAGACGCCATACATAGCATAGTCCATATTTTTAAGGCCTTCTCCCTGCATCAAAAAAATACCGGTATAAGTAATGGAATACGCCAGAAAAATCCACAGAGAAGTCTGAAAAAACTGGCCCCGCCTTGAAATCTGCACGATGCTCATAATAGCAATCATACCAGCAACAACATTAAGAATCACATAATTAAAACTATCTGGAGCCAATAACCCTATCAACAATGAAGTAATTAAATGAATAACAATAGCCAGCCGGGCATCAAAGAAAATCCTTATCAATAACGGAACTACAATAACAGGGATAACATAGATGTAATCGTAATTATATTTGACAACAAGGCTGACTATCATTGTCATCAAAAGCATGATAAAAAAGATAAAAATGATTTTCTTGTTTTCTTCGAAAAGCGACTGCCTGAAGAAATAGTAAAAAAGAAACAGCACCAGCATAAGCACGGTAATAACAATTGCCTGTCCGGCAACCACGCCGTTCATGCCTTCACCTGTAGCCACCTGCTGTTTGTAGTCTTTTTCAAAAGAGCTAAGCACCTGATACTTCCTGGGCGTTACCACTTCGCCGCGGGCAATGATCCGCTCTCCTTTTTGAACCATTCCACGTGTAATCGAGATATTCTCGAGCAATTCCTCGCGAGCTTCTTCTGTTTTCTTTTCATCGTAAACCACATTTTGAGGAAGCGCATCCTGCAAAAGCCGGTAAACGAGATCGGTTTTAATCATCGAGGTATCCGCTTCCGGCTGGTACAACATTGACTCCAAAGCACGATCTGCTTGCCTTATGGTATAAAAAGAAGAAATGGGCCGCTTTTCCGCATTTTTACCCTTTATCAGCATGACAGGTTTATCTTCCGGTTTATCCCGCAACTCATCATTTACTTCAATAATGCCGGTTTCCACAATGCTGTCAAAAACCTTTATGGCATAATCCCGATTCGCTTTGTACATTCGTCCCGTATCGCCAAAAGAAGCCATCCATTTTCTTTTGAGATCGCGTTTAAGAATGTTTCTTTTCTTTTGGGTCGCCTCATTATCATAACGGAAATAAGGCTCAAGTTTTTTTATTGACTCTTGTCTTTCCTGCGTTAATACATCCTTTGTTTTGTATATCGGAAAATCATACGGAGCAATCAAGTCGGCATACATCCAGGGTTTTCCCTGCTGATAATCATACTTAAAACTTACCACCTTTGGAAACATCAGCACAATCAGCACAATCGTCAACAGCAAAAGGAAAAACTTGTAGATTGTACTGTAATGTATTTTCAGAAAATGAATCAACTGCTTCATTGCTTAATATTTGCCTGCAAAATTAATGTATTTCCAGTCTTTATGATTGTTTTACACTTTAATTGTTAAACCCAACCGTAGCCAATTGATTTTGTTTGAATTGAGGAAGTCAGTTCATCACCATTCGAAGGGGTTGGGGGTTGAGGGAAATTTGCACAGGTAAATATTTCACAGACTTCCAAAGGATTATTTTCCAATCCTGACATTATTCTGTATTTTTGTGAGGGCAGGAGCCTGAAAGCATGTTCTTAAACCGTATGAAACATCTTGATTCACACTATCAAAAGGCTGATATTCATCGAAATAGTTACGTAAACAACAAACATACTGTTTATCTTTGAATCCAGCATATTCATATGTGTGCAGAAAGAAAAACGGTTGATCAGGCACTATACGTAAAACAAGAATCATGGAAAACTTTGGCATTTGTTTACTAAGCGTTGTTCCGGTAAGGAAAAGTCCTTCTGACAGTTCAGAAATGACAACGCAATTGCTATTTGGAGACCTGGTGCAAATCTCGCATCAACACCATCAGTGGTACAATATCAGGCAGGAATATGACAATTATGAAGGCTGGATTGATAAAAAGCAATTGGTTCCGGTTTCAGAAAAAACCTATCGGACTTTAGCTAACCTTCCTACGTCGGTAAGTCTTGACCTGGTTAACAGTCTCACGAACAATACCTCCAATTTTCCGCAGCTCATCCTTTTTGGCAGTTCATTTCCGGGTATGATAAAGAATACGTTTTATATCAGCGATATGATCTACAACTTCGAAGGAGAAACCCTTCAGCCCGGTGAAGAAACCAAAAGAGAAGATATCATTGACAATGCCTATGTTTTTAAAGGCGCACCTTATTTATGGGGCGGCAAAACCCCTTTTGGCATCGACTGCTCGGGATTTACGCAAATGGTTTATAAAGCCTCTGGTATTCGTTTGCTTAGAGACACCAAAGAACAGATCACCCAAGGCGAAACCATCAACATACTGCAGGAAGCCCGTCCGGGAGATTTAGCATTTTTTGATAATGAAAAGGGAGAAATCTCGCATGTAGGCATTCTGCTGACTGACAACAACATAATCCACGCCTCAGGGCAAGTGCACATAGATGGTATAGACCATGAAGGCATTTATAACCGTGAAGAAAAGAGATACACCCACAAATTGCGGCTGATTAAGACGTTGTTGTA
>JBNJGK010000038.1:0-22800 GCA_051747665.1 Bacteroidota bacterium
TTTGACATGAGAAAACCAAAAATCTATCAGGATTTTGGCGCAAACAACCTGAAAGGTCTCTCTTCTTTACTTACGGGTAAAGATTCTCTTGAAGATTCAATACAACCAACAGAATTAGAAAACCTGGATTTGATCATGGCAGGGCCTGTGCCTCCCAATCCGGCTGAAATTATTGCCTCTGACGAGACAAAACAACTGTTTGAGGAGCTTAAAAGGAAATATGATTATATCATTATCGATACTCCCCCAGTGGGCCTTGTAACGGATGCACTGCTTCTTTCAAAGCTTGTGGATGCTAACGTTTTTGTTGCAAGACAGAATTTCTCTAACAAAAAAGGGTTTACCACAGTAGTTAGTGATGTGAAAAAGCAAGGTATAGATAACGTGTATGTTATGCTCAACGACATCAAAATTAAAAAAGGCGGCTACGGATATGGTTACGGGTATGGTTACGGTTACGGATATGGCTACGGTTACGGTTACGGTTATGGTCAAGGCTATTACTCTGATGATGATACAGAAGAGAAAGACTCTTTCTGGAAACGCATTTTTAACCGGTAGAAAAATTTAGTTTTAAAACAACAAATCACCCGGGGTTCTATCAGCTCCGGGTTTTTTTAACAAAAGGATAATCGAAGTACATGATAAACCGATTATAGCTTTGACATAAATCAGAAAAATATATTTTTGTGGAAACTATTTAAATTAAATGTATAAAACTATGAAACACATCACATGGATTTTTGCTACGCTGATTCTTTTTCTGAGTGCAGCAAATACATCGAAAGCATGCACTAACTTTCTGATTACAAAAGGAGCAAGCGTAGATGGCTCAACTATGATAAGCTATGCTGCTGACTCGCACGTGCTTTACGGAGAACTCTATTACTGGGAAGGCGGCACTCATGAGAAAGGTGAGATGCTGGACATTGTAGAATGGGATACACAGAAGCCTTTAGGGCAGATTAAACAAGTGCCAAAAACCTACACTGTGGTAGGAAATATGAATGAGCATCAATTGGCTATAGCTGAAACCACCTATGGCGGCAGAAAAGAACTACAAAGCCAGCCGGATGCAATTATGGATTATGGCTCGCTGATATATGTCACACTGCAACGTGCCAAAAATGCCAGAGAAGCGATAAAAGTTATGGCTGAACTGGTAGAGGAGTACGGATATTACAGCGCTGGAGAATCTTTTTCGATTGCGGATAAAAATGAAGTCTGGATAATGGAAATGATAGGCAAGGGAGAAGGAGAAAAAGGAGCTGTTTGGGTTGCTCGCATGATCCCAGACGGATATGTATCAGGACATGCCAACCAGGCCCGTATCCAAACCTTCCCTCAGGAAGGCAACAAAAGCAGCATCACCTCTGCAAACCTGGAAGACATTATGAACCCGGGTGTTACAACGGCTTATTCAGAAGATGTTATTTCTTTTGCCAGAGAAAAAGAGTATTTTGACGGAAAAGATAAGGATTTCAGCTTCTCTGATGTGTATGCTCCTGTAGATTTTGGTGGCGCACGTTTTTGTGATGCCAGGGTTTGGTCAATGTTTCGCCAGGTAAAAGACGGTATGGATAAATATGAAGACTATGCCAAAGGACACGACCTCGATAACAGGATGCCGCTATGGGTGCAACCAAAACGCAAAATTTCAGTACATGACATGTTTGCTTTTATGCGTGATCATTACGAAGGTACTTCGCTTGATATGACCGAAGATGTTGGAGCGGGCCCTTATAAAGTGCCTTATCGCTGGCGCCCTCTCTACTGGGAAGTAGAAGGTGAAACTTATTTTAACGAGCGTGCCGTAGCAACCCAGCAAACCGGATTTTCTTTTGTAACCCAATCGCGCGACTGGTTGCCCGATCCCATAGGAGGCGTTAACTGGTTTAGTGTTGATGATGCAGGCTCTACCGTATACACCCCTCTCTATTGCGGATTACAGGAAGTGCCGGAAGTATTTGCTGTTGGAAACGGTTCTATGAGCGAATGGTCAGACAATTCAGCCTTCTGGGTCTTTAATCAGGTTTCGAACTTTGCCTATACGCGTTATGATGATATTCAGCCTTACATAGAGGAAATGCAGCAGAATTACGAAAAGAAATATCACGAGTATGTTTCTGTAGTTGATAAGGCTGCTGCCAAGCTTTACAAAGAAGACAAAGAAAAGGCTAAGGGTTTTGTTACTGATTTTTCAGTAAATACGGCTAATAATCTTGTTAAGGACTGGAAAGAGCTTTACCAGTTTCTTTTTATGAAGTTTGTGGATGGAAATGTTAAGAAAACCGAAGACAGAGAGTTTCTTGACAATGGGTATGGTGTGCTGGAGATTGATTATCCAGGATACAGCGAAGAATTTTACAAGAAAATTATAGAACAGACCGGGGATAAGTTTAAAGTTCCGGAAAAAGAAGAGTAAATAAATAGCATTTTTTGTTTATCAAAACCATCTTGTTAATTCAGGATGGTTTTTTTATTGGTTTTTTGTATTTTTAAAACATGAAACTGTTGGCAGAAAGCATACTGAACCTGTTATATCCTGAATTGTGTCTTGTTTGCGGAAATAGCCTGGTAAGCGGAGAAAAAGCCATTTGTCTGCATTGTGAGAATACATTACCTCGTACGCGATTTCATGAAGATAAGAATAATATCGTCAGTCAACTTTTTTGGGGAAGGGCTGAAATCCATACAGCTACATCTTTTTTGTTTTTTCGCCGGAAAGGGATTGTTCAACAGCTTATGCACCAGTTTAAATACAAAGGAGAGCACGAGGCGGGAGCCTACCTTGCTAAGCTGTTTGGTCAGGAACTGAGTCAGGTCAGTCATTACTCCGGGATAGATTGCATTCTTCCTATTCCGCTGCATCCGAATAAAGAAAAAAAGCGAGGGTATAATCAGGCTGCAATTATAGCCCGCGGAATGGCTGAGGAGATGGGAGTGCCCGCCAGAACCGATTTGCTTTTAAGAGCGGACGAGACTTCTACGCAAACCAAAAAATCAAGATATGACCGCTGGGAGAATGTTTCCTCGGCGTTTAAAATCAACCCGGAAAAAGCTTTTCCTTTTCAGCATGTTTTGCTGGTAGATGATGTAATTACTACCGGGGCTACTATTGAAGCATGTGCACAAAGAATTCTTCAAGACACTGACGCTAAGGTGAGTGTAGCCTCATTAGCCTTAGCTTACACATAATTAAAATCCTTCTTTAAAATTTGTTGTATCCTGAATCTGAGACGGATGTGTTGGGAAACCCTCAAAAGCCTCCGGAGGAAATTCAGTCTTCTGACGGTTCTTTTGTAATGTTCTTCTTAATGATTCGGTTTTGTTAAACTTGTCATACAGAAACTGAATAGGTCCTCCTAAACCGGTAGCTGAGGAAGGGCCTAAAACATCCAGCTCATCATCAATGCTTTTTATAGTCATTTCACTGATTTCTTTCGGGTTAATTTGCAATGCTTTAAAGTCTTGGCGAAACTGTTCAAATGTCTTCCCATAGATGGTTACGACTTCCATATCCTGAATTTCAAAACGCATTGGAATCATCACAAACCTTTCTGCTTCCTGATGAGATTGTTCCACTTCCAGGGTTGTTTTCTTATATCCCACAAGAGTGAGCTCAAGAGTGTCACCAACTCGCGAAGCAACCCTGAAAGAACCGTCCAGTGCGCTCACTGTTCCTGTTTTCAAAGATTTGTTGATGACGTGCACATTGCTCAACCCTTTCATCTCTTCGGCATCTACTACCTTGCCCTTAAAATAAAATAATGAGTCTCCTGTAGTGGCATCCGCAGAAGCGCTCATCAGAAGGAAGGCGAACAAGCCCATTATGATATGCTTTACATGTTTTGTCAAAATATGCTACAAGTTTAATTTTTTTGTCTGATTTAATGGCTGTTAATCTTTGTTAACACAAAAAATCAACGGTTTTCATATGATACAACTAATGTTTTTTTAAATTGTTGATGGTAACCTTCCATATCAAAAACTTCAATAAAGAAAACATAGTAACCTGAAGTAACCGGTTGACTATCATCCGCTGTTCCGTCCCAGAATATTCTGCCTTGCTTGCCGGCCATGTAGTTGTTTGCCAAATTTGATACCTTGCGGCCTTTGGCATCATAAACACTGATATTTAAGCTGTATCCAGGCCGGTCAAAATTATATTCCAGCGCTGCCACGTCTTCTTTCCCATCATTATTTGGTGTGATAATTTCCGGCTTAATCCGGATGTCTTTGTTTGTAACTTTTTCAGGATAACGCTGTGAATTGATTTGACCCGGAGTGGCAAAACCTGCTGATTCTGCTGCACTGTGCCAGTTGTCTTTGTTCGCTGAAGGCATATACGGATCAACGCGCTCCAGAGACACGTCTTTGGGATTGTCGATAAGCTCATAATGCATTTCTTCATTATACCTGACATAATCGATTTGTTGGTTTTGCGTATTTTCTATAGCTACAATTCCGGCTGAAGAGTGGAAATTAGTAAGACCCTCAACCTGAATAATATTTCTTGCCGGTGCATCGGGATAAAATGATTTGAGCGTAGTATATTCTTGTGTTATAGCAAGCGGCTTATTTTTCACCAAAATGATTTTCTCCTGGGTTACAGGAATCTTTTTGTCAACCGTTTCGGTTTGTGGATCGATTTGCAAAATATAAAGTGAAGACAAATCCACGGCATGGTCCGAAGTATTGTAAATTTCCAGGAAATCGGTGTTTTGATCGCTGCTGTTAAAAAGTATTTCGTTGATAACTACATCGGCTGTATCTGCACCAAGCGGATAGGAGAACAACACGGAATCGCTCAGCATCAAATGGTTTCCTGCGCAATCTGTAATGCCCCGTTCTACAGATAGGGAATATGTGGTTTCCGGATTCAAGGGCTTTTCAAAGACAACTTCTGCAGCATTGTAAGCCGGACTAATCGCTGTCATTTTCTGTACCTGATTTCCGGAAGGCGATATTTTCAGCAAATCAGGATTGCTTAGCGTTTGCCGGTCCATGATTTCATCAAAAGTTAGCTTGATGCGGTTTTCATCAATGGCTGTAACCCTCAAAATATCCGGAGGAAGGTTGTCCGGGTTTGATTCAGAAACGCTGTTCGCAGCTCCCGGTGTTCCTCCTGCAGGAGCTACAGAGGCAGACCAGTTTTCTTCTCCCCCACAATAATTCGTCATATCAATCATTTCAAGCGACCAACCTCCTTCTTCCTTGGCAGGATCGCCATACCAATAAGTAGTGAAATCAACAAAATGAAGTATTTTACCATCAGCGGAAGAAAGATAGACGGCTTCGCCACCATTGCTGATTCGTAATGATGAGGAGATAAATTCATTGGCCACATTATCAGATAATAAAGGCTGATCAGCAACCACTAAATAACCTTTTGAAGCAATGGCAGTACCCTGAGGCAATGATACCTCAGCATTGCCTGAAAAAAGTGTAACCGAAGAAAGCTCTACAGGATAATCTGTGCGATTATACAGCTCAACATATTCTGCCGGCGGTAAATCAAGCGGCGCCGGGTTTACATCCGCCATAATTTCAGTAATAATAATGTCGCCATATTCCGGTTTATAATTGGAAAAGGAAAACTCATTCTCCCGAAGCGGGTTTCCGGCACAATCTGTGAGATTATCTGATACCAAAAGATGGTAGGTAGTTACTGTTTCGTTAAGGTTTTCATCAAAAAACAGATGGACCTTCTGGTAGCCTGGTGCAAAAGTTTCAACGGATACAGGAGATGCGCCGGCAGGTTCCAAAGCATAATTTTCTGCGTTTTGAAGCCATGAGCTGTCCATCCTTTCGGTAAATTCAAGAATTATAACCGAGTCTGACAAAATTCCTGCATAATCAATATCCGGGGCAGTAGTGTCTGGATTAGCAGCATAAACGCTGTTTATAAATCCCGGTGTACCACCATTCGTATTTTCAGAAGCAGAATAGTTTTCAATGCCGCCGCATGGGTTTTCCGGGTCTATCATCTCCAGCGACCAACCGCCATCATCTTTCTCATCATCATGATACCATTCCTTTTCGTATTCTATAGCATGAATAATTCTGTGATCCGGCGTTTTCAATACCATTTCCGCCTCGTTGTTTACCGGAAAAGAAGAAAATAAAATCAAAGGCAGGCTTGGGTCAAAACCAGCATCCTCATCGGTAAGCAAAAGATAATCTTGTGGAGCAACTGTAGTTCCCTTAGCTATTTCTATCGTACTAGCGCCCCATGAAAGCGTGCAATGGCTCAGGTCTATCAGTTTGTCAGTGGTATTGAATAATTCTACATAATCGTATGCCGGCAGTCCGTTGGGTTCCGGATTAACATCAGCCATCAGCTCATTGATAACCACTTCATGATTCTCAGGCTCAAAAGGCTTCATGTAGGTAAATGTAAGTGTTTCCGAACTCATAACATTCCCTGCCAGATCTTCAATTCCTGAAACCTCCAATTGATATTCCGATTGATTTTCAAAGGGCTGCTGAAATTGCAGCGTCACGTTATCCATCAAAACATCATCAAAATCAACATTCTCTGGCTGAATATTTCCATCAAGAAGATAGTGTGAAGGTTCTTCGGCAGAATTAACAGTAATGCTTTCCGAAAAGCTGAGCTGCACAGAGCGGTTATCAATAATCTCAATATCAGTAATTTCAGGAGGCTCTGTATCCACTTGTAGAGGCCTTACCACAAAATTATCAAAGCTAAAATTGTCGCTGTTGCTGACGGTGTAATTACAAACAATTGTAAAATAAGAAGCATTAAACTGAACGGGATAATTCCCTTCCGCTTCGGGAACATAAGAGCCATTTCCCAAAGGATCAATAAAAATGTTCCACACACCGCTTTCGCGGTATGTGATTTTAATGCTCAAAGAAAAAGCGGAATTTATTAATCCGTCAGTGCCACGGCAAATGACCTGCTCTTCTCCATCCGAAAAATGAATGAGTTCAAGTGCATCATCTGTGCCGCTTTCGCCCATTCTCAGGTAAACTGACTCATCTGCTAAAGCTGGGTTTACAGAACTGGAAGCCAGGTAGACCAAAGCATTGTTGTTGGCAGAGGGAGAAAACCCAAGCTCTGCATCAAACAGCCATTCGGTGCTGTCAACACGCTGGCTTGCGGTTGACAAAAAAGCCTCTCCTGCTTCTGTATCATTCAACTGAAGCCGGAAATCATCATTCACTACAAATTTTTCTACGCTCCCCTCCCAAACAGGATTTTCAGTAAAGTTTCCGTCAGAAAAGTCATCGGTAAACTGTGCGTTTACAAGCAGTGGAAAAAGAGCAACAAGGTATAAAATCTTACGTTCCATAATTATTCAGGTAATGGGTTCATATTTCTGATAAAGAGAACTCGTTAAAATTACTATTTTTGATTATCATTTTCAAATGATCAATACAATAAAATTAATAATCAGATGAGTTATAAAATTGCGGTTGCAGGAGCTACCGGACTTGTAGGACAAACCATCATTAAGGTATTACAGGAGCTTAATATACCCGTGGCCAGGCTTATACCTGTAGCATCTTCCCGTTCAGCAGGAAAAACAATTTCGTTTAGGGATAAAGAGATTACCGTGGTTGAGGTACAAGAAGCTCTTGACGCCAAACCTGACATAGCAATTTTTTCTGCAGGTTCTGAATTTTCATCAAAATACGCTAGTGCATTTGCCGAAGCGGGTACAACTGTGATAGACAATTCATCTGCATGGAGAGATGATCCTGAAATACCACTGATAGTGCCTGAGGTGAATGCCTCTGTTTTAAAGACAGACCATAAAATTATAGCCAACCCAAACTGCAGCACGATTCAGATGGTGGTGGCGCTGTATCCTCTGCACCGTGCTTTTCACCTGAAAAGTGTACATGTTACAACTTACCAGTCGGTATCAGGTTCCGGGATGGCAGGTATTCAGCAACTAGATGATGAGCGTAAAGGACATAAAACAAATTACCACGCTTACCCGTTTCCGATTGATTTGAATGTAATTCCTCAGGGCGGCACTTTTGATGAGAATGGATATTCTCAGGAAGAAATGAAGCTGGTGAATGAATCCAGAAAGATTTTAGGACTGAAAGATTTACAGGTAACTCCCACTGTTGCAAGGGTTCCTGTAAAAGGAGGACACAGCGAAGCTATCACGGCAAGTTTCAGAAAAGATTTTGATATCAGCAATGTCAGGGATATCCTTTCTTTGCATAACGGAATTCATTTGCAGGATAATCCGGGAAACAATGTGTATCCGATGCCGTTGTTTGCTGAAGGGCGGGATGAGGTGCTGATAGGGCGGCTCAGAAAGGATTTGTTTCAGAAAAACACACTGAATATGTGGGTGGTGGCCGATAACCTGAGAAAAGGCGCTGCAACCAATGCCGTTCAGATTGCACAATACTTATTGGCTAAAAAACTGGTTTAAGCTTGAGGATACACACTTCTATAGAGAATTTAGATTTAAAAAATCCGGTTGTAACCGTTGGCGCATTTGACGGCGTACACCGCGGACATCAGTATGTTGTAGAAAAAGTAAAGGAAAAAGCTGTTGAGCTGCAGGGAGAAAGCGTGGTGGTTACCTTTCAGCCGCATCCCCGTATTTTTCTGAACTCAGGAAATTATTCCTACCGCTTACTGAACACGCATCTCGACAAAGTGCATCTTTTTTATCGAACGGAAATAGACCACCTGGTAGTGCTTCGTTTTGATCGTGAGCTTTCGCAAATGACGGGTGAAAATTTTATTGAAGATGTTTTGGTAAGCAAAATCAAAATGAAACATTTTATTTTAGGTTTTGATAACCGGTTGGGAAGCGATCAGCTCCGAAGCGATGAAAGCATATTTAAAATAGCTAAACGACAAGGCTTTACTTTTGAAAGGTTAAAAGATGTGTATTATGAAAACAGGAGAGTTTCTTCTTCAATTATTCGCGACCGGTTGAATACCGGAAATATTGCCGAAGCCAATAAATTGTTGGGGTATGAATATTTTGTTTTTGGGAGGGTTACTTATGGAAACCAGATCGGAAAAAAAATCGGCTTTCCTACTGCCAACATCGAAATAAAAGACCGCCATAAAATGTTGCCATGCAACGGGGTCTACATCGTTAAAGTAGATTGGAACGGAGAAGTGCATTTCGGGATGTGTAACATCGGAATCCGGCCTACCATCAACAAAAGCAGTTTCAGCATTGAGGTTCATTTGTTTGATTTTAAGCAAGAGATTTACAACGACTACCTGACACTTTATTTTTTGGAGCGTATTCGCGATGAAAAGCGCTTTCGCAGCCTGGATGAACTTACCGCTCAACTGGATCAGGATAAAAAAGAATCCTTAAAGTTTGTAACGCAATATCAATCTATTTCAAGAGAAAAAGATTAGTCTGCATAATGTACCGTAATTCCGGCTTCTTTTATTCCGGGGGTTTTGAATTTTGGAATGATTTGTTCCAGTGACAGAGAAGCTTCTCCGGGCTCACTGATGGTTAACTCTTGCCACAAAGGTGCCTTTAGGGTATAGTATTTGGCATCATCAGCTTTCTCACCAATATCCTGACCATTGGCATCCCGCACCTCGATGGTGAATTCATTTACGCGCTTACTGCCTGCAGGAGTTTTTAAAATGGCATGCAATGGAATGTTATCGTGCTGAAAATCTTCTGAATAAGTTACTGTAAAATATAAGTCGTATGCTTTATTTTCTTCCTCAAAGGGAATATCAAAGTCAAGAATCTGAAATCGCTGCCAGGTATCGTTTTCAAACGCTTGCTTGGCAGTAAATATTTCTTTTTCACTAACCGTGCACTGAGACAATGAGAGTAAAAATACAACTCCCGCAATCCAAATCCATGTTCTCATACGTACTTTAAATTGATCCTTCAATAGAACTAAAAACAGGAATGCCTTTAGAAAAACTCATTACTAATGCAGGTATGATTTTAACCAAAGACATTCCGATTAATAATTTCCTTCAAAACGAATTTACGGGTTGAATATTTCATCAAGTTTTTGGTGAAGCTCTTCACCCCGCAAATTTTTAGCTACTATCACACCTTCTTCATCGAGCAAATAACTTTGCGGAATTGACATCACTCCGTATTGGTTGCTTACTTCATTATCCCATCCCTGGAGGTCAGAAACTTGTGGCCATGTCAAATTATCTTTTTCAATAGCTTTCAGCCATTCCTCGCGGTTGTTATCAAGCGAAACTCCAAAAACCGTAAAACCTTCATCTTTATATTTCTGATATGCTTCCACGATATTGGGATTTTCAGCACGGCACGGCCCGCACCAGGCGGCCCAAAAATCCAGCAAAACATACTGCCCTCTGAAATCGGATAATGAAATTGGCTCCCCTTCCGGGTTGTTCATTGTAAAGCCGGGAGCAACTTCGCCAATAGCGGTTTTTTCCAGCTTTTCAATCCGCTTTTTAATTTGTTTTACATAATAAGATTCATCAATAGCAGAGTCAAAGCCTTCAACTATGTTTTTGAGTTCAGGCAAATCATATGTATATGCAGAGCGCAACGCAATAAACGCACTAACTGTAGTTCCGGAATGGTCTTTTATGAATTTTTCGCTGTAATCATTACGAGTACTGTCAAGTGACAGGTATTGTTTTTCGTGCATATTCATCTTTTCTTGATCATTTGCTGATCGCGCTTCCTGATATTGATAATAGATATCTCTTTGTTGCTGTTGCAACTGATCGATTCGCGTCTGATACTTTTCAAATAGCTCTTGGCTCTCAGAACCTTTCACTTTAAGTTTCTGAAGAGAATCCGATTCTCCAGCTAAAGTTATCTCAGAAGGTTCGTTAAAAAAGGTGATTTCAGCATCAAGGTCATCAAAAGTAATGTAATGCTGCTCCGGCAAATCGATTTCTCCTTTAAAAGAGAATGAGCCATTTTCTGATTTGGTTGAGTCTACAGTTATAACATCCTCTTGTCCCATTTTCTGATGGTAAACCATTTGGTCTTCCATACCTTCAATTGTTCCTTTAATGTGATAGGTGTTTTCTTCCTGCGGGCCACAGGCTACTGCCATCCCAATCAAGAAACTTACATAAATCAGTTTTTTCATTCTTTTAATATTTTATTGGTTTTCCTTTTTTCAATCGCGCCTGCATGGAGGCTTTGTTTTTTATTTGAATTGAATGGTGAAAATAACAAATTATTGTGCTTTACCATGTTAACGCAGCGTTAAAAGCGCTGCCTTTTTGTGTTTTTTAATCAACGGGTTTTGCCTTTAAAGACATACTGCACAATAAGCACTAAAACTAAAGTAACCAGCGAGCTTAACAAAATCCGGTATGCCAGGGCGATGACATCATTAAACCGAAAAGCTTCTAAGGTGAAAAGCACGGTGTTGTGAGCCAGGATCAAAAGGGCTGCATAAGTGTAAGACCAGCGTAAGCCCATTTCAGCAACACTGGGTGCTGTGGCGTTTTCATATTCCTGCCTGGGAGAAACTAACCGGATAACACCGGGCCGCAGAAAGGCTAAAAAAACCGTAGCTGCCGTATGAACGCCATAAGTATGCGAAAACATATCAATTACCGCGCCGGTGGCAAAGGCAATAAGCAACAAAACACCTCGTGGCGTAGAAAATGGCAGCAAAAGGATAAACAGCACATAAAGGTAAGGGTCGATAAAGCCGGAGAAATTAATCCTGTTAAGCAGAAGCACCTGAATCCCTGCAAGTAAAATGAACCTTATGATGTTTTTTAATATCACTGTATTATCGGTTTTTCAATGTCGCTGATGCTGTCAATCTCATCAATAAACAGATTTTTTATCACGTATCCGTAATCCAGGCTGTTAAAATCTGCTGCAAACCTGAAACGGATCGAGTACATATTGATTCCTTCGTTTAGTGTCACCTTTTCTACGTGGCCTATTAAAACACCTTCCGGAAACACTTGCGAATAGCCGCTGGTGACGATTGTGTCGCCTTTATTAACTTCTGAGTGAGCGGGTATATCGGATAAAATCCCGTAACGATAATCTTGTCCGTCCCATTCCGCCGTTCCCATCTGCTGATTATGCTTAAGCATGGCGCTGATTTTAATATTGCTGTTGAGCATAGACATAGCCCAGCCATAGTTGTTAGACGTGTTGATGACAATACCCACAACGCCCTGGCTGTTTATCAGTCCCATATCCTGAAAAATGCTATCCTTGCTTCCTTTGTCAATCATCAGATAATTATTGGGTTTATGAACGGAGTTGTGAATAAAATTTACAGGTTCATAAACAAACTTCCTTATTTGAAGTGAATCCCGGGTGACATACGTTAAAGTATCCTGGTTCAATGTATCAGGCGGATACTGGTTTTTGTGTGCCTGAAGTGCGTTTCTCAGCTTTTTGTTTTCTTCCAGCAGCTTTTTGTTTTCTCTGCCCAAATTGGCATAATCGGCAATGTTATTAACAACCTCAAACATTGAGCCTGCAACATTGGAAGAAGCATTTGAGAAAATGCTCCGCTGGTAATCATGCCTGTTGAGCATCCACAGCAGCGCTACAGCTTCTAAAACAAGAAAAAGAAAAAAGAAGGCATACTTCTTTAAAAATGCCAGTAAAAACCGCATACACTAATTTATTTTATCAGGAAGGTGAACTTGTCAAAGTTCTTCAGCGCCACCCCTGTTCCTCTGGCTACAGAGCGCAATGGGTCTTCTGCCATGTGCACCGGCAGTTTTGTTTTCATGTGCAAGCGTTTATCCAGTCCCCTCAATAATGATCCGCCGCCTGCAAGATAGATTCCGGTTCTGAATATATCAGCAGAGAGTTCTGGTGGAGTCATTTCCAGTGCATTCAGCACGGCTGTTTCAATTTTCGATATGGATTTATCCAACGCATGCGCTATTTCTGCATAGTTTACTTTAATTTCTTTCGGGATGCCTGTTAACATATCTCTGCCGTGCACGGCCAGATCGTCCGGGGGATTCTCCAGCTCTGTAACGGCAGCGCCCACTTCCAGCTTGATGCGTTCTGCTGTTCGTTCTCCGATATTGATGTTGTGTTGTTTGCGCATGTAATCCATGATGTCGGTTGTAAAGTCATCGCCTGCTACCCTGATGGATTTATTATTGACAATGCCCCCAAGAGCAATCACGGCAATTTCGCTGGTGCCTCCACCGATATCGATAATCATGTTCCCGGTCGGTTCCAGAACATCAATACCAATTCCAATAGCTGCCGCCATAGGCTCATGGATTAAACGCACTTCTTTGGCGCCGGCCTGCTCTGCCGAATCTTTCACCGCACGTTCCTCCACTTCTGTAATTCCTGACGGAATACAAATTACCATTTTCAGAGCAGGAGGGAAGAGAGTATTTCCTTTACCTACTAACTTTATCATTTCGCGAAGCATATATTCTGCCGATTGAAAATCAGCAATAACGCCATCGCGCAATGGCCTGATGGTTTTGATGTTTTCATGTGTTTTACCATGCATCATCAGGGCTTTTTTTCCGAAAGCAATAATTTTTCCTGTGCTTCTTTCAATAGCTACAATGGAGGGTTCGTCTACCACAACTTTGTCGTCATGAATAATAAGGGTGTTGGCTGTGCCAAGGTCTATTGCAATTTCTTTGGTTAAAAATGAAAATAATCCCATCGTAGTGTAATAATTATATTAATGTTTAAAATGCCTGCTCCCTGTAAATGCCATTGCCATGCCGGCTTTATCACAATAAGCAATGGAGTCTTTGTCTCTTATTGAACCTCCGGGCTGAACTACTGCATTGATTCCTTCTTTGTGTGCAATTTCAACAGAATCAGCAAACGGAAAAAAAGCATCTGAAGCCATAACCGCTTCCGAAAGTTCATGCTGAAAGTGCTTTGCTTTATCAATAGCCTGTTTTAAAGCGTCTACGCGCGATGTTTGTCCGGTTCCGGAGGCAAGCAACTGCTTATTTTTTGCCAGCACTATGGCATTTGATTTTGTATGCTTTACCAAAATATTTGCAAAAATAAGATCTTCTGTTTGATTTTCTGTGGGATGCTGCTGAGTAACAACGGAAAAATCAGCCTGGTTTTCGGTTTTTGTATCGCGCTCTTGTTTCAAAAAACCATTTAGCACCGTCCGGTAAATTTCAGGACTTGTTTTCAGGTTTTTTGATTCAAGGATAATACGGTTCTTTTTGGATTGTAGCTGTGTTAGCGCTTCTTCTTCATAACCCGGCGCCAGGATAATTTCAAAAAACAACTTATTAATCTCTTTGGCAGTAACTGAATCTACTTTTCGGTTTGCAATCAAAACTCCTCCAAAGGCAGAAACCGGATCACCCGCCAATGCATCTTTCCAGGCATCTGCTAAAGTATCGCGCGAAGCAATACCACAAACATTGTTATGTTTTAGAATGGCAAAAGTAGTATCGGTGAATTCGTTGATAAGGTTAATTCCGGCATCTAAGTCTAACAGGTTATTGTATGAAATGGCCTTGCCATGAAGTTGTGTGAACATGTCCTGAAGTTTACCATAAAACGTACCTGACTGATGCGGATTTTCACCATAACGCAGTTCGTTCGCCTCATCCTGAGCTATTCTGAGATGGTTTTCTGAGTTATCCTGACCAAAATAATTACAGATCGCAACGTCATATCCGGAACTAACAGCAAAAGCTTCGGCTGCAAACTTTTTCCGGTTTTCTTTTGTAGAATACCCGCTTTGCTCTTTTAGCAAGGTTTCAGCCTCTTCATATTGTTTCCGGGAAGATACTACCAACACATCGTTAAAGTTCTTGGCGGCTGCTCTGATGAGTGAGATTCCACCGATATCAATTTTTTCTATGATTTCATCCTGAGATGCCCCCGCAGCAACAGTCTCTTCAAAGGGATACAAATCAACCACAACCATATCAAACACAGGAATATTGTATTCTTTTGTCGTTTTTTGGTCATCTTCACTATCACCCCTTGCCAGTATTCCTCCAAATACAGCGGGGTGAAGTGTTTTTACCCTGCCTCCCAATATGGAAGGATATCCCGTAAGGTCTTCAACTTTTGCAGCAGAAAACCCATTATTGGTGATATACTCCCAGGTGCCGCCGGTAGAGTAGATATGTGCGTCCAGATTTTGTAATAAGGTCAAAAGATTATCGAGACCCTGCTTATGGTAAGCGGAAACCAATACGTTTTTAATCTTTTTCTTTCCTGCCATGGATGCCTGTCCTCAGAAGTTCGTAATCAATAATTTATACTGTTATCAAAATCCAATTTTCGTTGCACAATATTACAAAAAATAATCCTGTAAATCATGCGGAAGACATCACAATAAAAGTGAATTAACTATAATTGTTGGGCCAGGTTAATTGCCAGGTTGTAGGCAAACCAGCCATCCTCCAGTTTAAAAACCATGGGTTTGGCTCGCTGCGTATCTTTCATGATACCAAGACCGTCTTCATAAGGAGTGAATGCTACAATTTTGTTGTAGCGAACTCTGAATATTTTATCATAGCTTCCAAAATAGATATGTTTGGTGGTGAGCGCCATGATGCCTGTATCCTGATATTCCATGCTGGTTTCCTCTACCGGATGTCCTTTGAAAGCGCCGGTTCTGTAATACAAACCTTTAGCCACCCGCACACTGAAACCCTGATGCCCTCCCTGGTAACTGCGGCGGCTTACTTCTTTGTAATAGTCAACATTGCTGAAAGCCCAAATCAAATCTTCTGATTTCTGGAAATTAAAATGGATGGGCATGTGGAAATCGGGCAGGTTTTCAGGTTTTTCACCGTTAAGGATTTGCCTCAGGGCAGATGCTTTCAAAATCCGTGACACACCACCATAATCGTTTAGATCATTACCACTAAAGCCTGTTTTAGAAACAAAATCATCCAGAATTTTTTCTTCATCCCGGCTTAAAACATTATCTTCCAGGAAATCATCAACTACCAGGCTAATCGCATATGCTAATGTTTCCCGGCGCTTTTCCTGCTCTTCTATGGTTTCAAGTGTTTTTACGGCCTGGGGCGATTGCTGTTTGATTTCTTCTGCTAACTGAGTTGCTAAGGCTTTTTCTACTGCATCAGTGGGCTTCTTATCCTCAACAGACTTGCCAGAGCGGTTTTTGCGAAGCTTTTTGATGGACAATATAACTAAGGCCGTTCCTGCTACAACCAGAACGACAACTGTACCAACGGAGCCAGTGCCCAGCGAGACAGCGCCGGCAAGAATCAGGACTACACCTGTTAGCAATATAAGACTGTAAAAGAATTTTTTCATTTTGCGGATTTGAAAGGTTAAAACCCAAAGATATTAAATTTCTTTTTCAGCGATAAAGTAGCAAACGCTAAAATTTAAAGCGAGGCATCATCTGCAGTTTCACAAAAACATATTTTCCGCATTTATTTTCCAAGATTTTTAAAACAGACATTACGTTTCCCGGAAATATCATAACTTTGAAAGCATAATTAAACGCCGGATTTTACAGGATGATATACCTGAAACTTTTTAGAGAGAGTTATCTTTTTGCATTGCATTCTATCATCACCAATAAAGTGAGAACGTTTCTCACCCTGCTGGGTATTACGATAGGCATTTTTGCGGTGATATCCGTGTTTACGGTTTTCGATTCACTGGAGCGTCAAATCCGTTCTTCCATTGAACAGTTGGGTCAGAAAGTTTTGTTCATCCAAAAATGGCCATGGGCGATGGGACACTCAGACTATCCATGGTGGAAATATATGAACCGGCCGCAGCCGGATGTGGACGAGCTTGAAACCATTCTTGCACAAAGCCAGTCAGTAGCTAACGCTTCTTATATGACCGGAATAAACCGCACAGCAGAAAAAGGCTCTGTAGCGCTGAATAACTCCGTTATCGTAGGAGTATCTTATCAGTATGACCGGGTGATGTCTTTTGATATCGTTCGGGGAAGATATTTTACTCAAAACGAAATGCAGGGAGGAGCCTCAGTAGGGTTGATAGGCAGCAAAGTAAAAGAAACACTGTTTGGTGATTTGGAAGCTACAGGTAAAAATCTTAAAGTAGACGGCCAAAAAGTCAGGGTGATTGGAGTGCTGAAAGAAGAAGGTGATGACGCTTTCGGCGATTCGCACGATTGGCGCGTGATTGTTCCTGTGCATTATCTTCAGCAGCTTGCCGATCTTGAGAATGTAAATGCCAGCATATTAGTGAAAGCCAGAGAAAACGTTTCTATTGATGAAATGAGGGATGAAATAAGGGGCATTATGAGATCGGCAAGAAGTTTACGGCCCGGCGCGGAAGATAATTTTGCCATAAATGAAACGAGCTTGCTCACACAGGGCTTTGATGCCTTTTTTGGCATTGTTTCGATGATCGGGTGGATTATTGGTGGCTTTAGCCTGCTTGTGGGTGGGTTTGGAATAGCCAACATCATGTTTGTTTCCGTTAAGGAACGAACCAATCAAATTGGCATTCAAAAATCACTGGGCGCAAAGAACTATTTTATTCTCTTGCAGTTTCTGTTTGAGGCCGTGTTTTTATCATTGATAGGAGGTTTGCTCGGTCTTTTGTTTGTTTTTACAGGAGTTTTAATTGCAAACAGCCTAGATATGGGGCTGAGTCTGCAACTTACTACCGGAAATGTTTTGCTGGCTATCGGTGTGTCAGGTATTATCGGATTGGTAGCAGGACTGGTGCCCTCATGGCAGGCCTCAAGACTCGACCCGGTAGAGGCCATACGCTCGGCTTAAACTTCAGCTACCATATTTTTCGGTTTCCATTTCTTTTCTACTTTTGTGCTCAAACGTAAATAAACCTTTTATGCAGCGATTTTTGTTTTTGTTTGGGTTGGTTTTTATGATGATGGTATCAGCAAAAGCTCAGGTGTATAAACCGGAGCAAAATACAGCTTTTGCTGAAGGCGAATCGCTGAAATACCGTGTGTACTACCATTCTAAAGTAACCGGCAAACTGACAGCGGGCATTGGCCATTTAGAAGTACACCCTACTGATACACTCTTTGATAACCGATCGGTTTATCACATTAAAGGATATGGACGTACCAAAGGCATTATTAACTGGTTTATTAAAGTGCGCGAGCATTTTGAGTCATATATTGACAAAGAAGCGCTTGTGCCTCACTTTTTTTACCGGGATACACGCGAAGGGGATTATTATAAAGAAGACAAAGTTCGTTTTGATTTTCAAGACCAGAAAGCCCGTAGCTGGTATGATACCACCTCTATCACAGAGCAAACCCAGGATATTCTTTCGGCATTTTATTATGCACGTAATTTTGATTTCGATAGTATCGCAAAAGGAGACCACTTTCATGTGGATTACTTTCTGGATGATTCACTGTATATCTCAGCTATTGAATTTATTGGTTATGACACTATTGAAACAGATTACGGCACTTTCCGTTGCTTAGGCTTCAAGCCAAAAGTTTCAGTAGGCCAGGTTTTTAAAGAGCCTTATCCGGGCGTTTTGTGGGTAACCGATGACAAGAATCGCTTGCCGGTGCTGGCTGAAAGTGAAGTTTTCGTGGGTTCGGTGAAGCTTGAGCTTATAGATGCAAAAGGAATCAGAAATCCTGAAAAAGCCCGGTTTTTTGATGAAAAAAGAACCTACGACAAAGAGAGAAAACGGTGAACAAAACACATCAGGCAACCTTAATCCAAAAACCATGAAATGCGCGAGCAGCTCCGACGCCAGTGCGAGGTAAGGTTCCAGGACCCCGACCGTCGCATCATCGATATCGGCGCGTCACTGGAATACCTGTCGTTCTGCCTCCACAAAGAAAGGCTATCTCCCGATAACATCTCCACAATCACTATGCTGCCGCTTGAGTTTGTAACGGACTCTATCCAGAAATTCAGGAAGGAATAATAACAGCGGTAAAAAGTCCTGGCAGGATTGCAAGCATGGTAGAAAATACTATATTTTATTATTTGTACCATTATTCAAGTTTTCACTTTCGCCCGCATTACGTATAGCCTTTGTTAGTATTTGTTTTAGTTCATTTGATGTCGGGATTTTCCCTTTTAAATTTTCCGGCAATTCTCTTGATAATTTATATTCGGCAACACCAATCGGTTTATTACCTGACCGCAACGCAAATTCAACTTCAAAATCATCTTTTCCTGGACAAAGAATAATTCCAATTGAAGGATTGTCGTCCGGCTGTTTTTCCTGATTGTCAAGAAGCTCAAGATAAAAATTCATTTTTCCGGCAAATTCAGGTTCAAATTCTACAACCTTCAACTCCATCGCCACCAGACATTTTAAAATGCGATGGTAAAACAGCAAGTCTATTGAGTATTCTTTTTGATTAAGTTTCAATCTATATTGATTTCCGATAAAACTAAATCCGTAGCCAAGTTCCAATAGTAAATCCCGAATATTTTCAATCAACCTGTTTTCTAATTCTCTTTCATGTACTGGCTTTGTTATTCCCAGAAAATCAAGGTTGTATTCACTTTTTAAGGCTTCATTTGCCTGTTCTGACAGATGTGCGGGCAGTGCTTTCTCGAAATTACTTTGTTTTTTGTCCAGTTGATGGTGCCTATATGCATCAGCTTTAATTTGATTAAGCAGTACTGCACGACTCCATCCCAATTGTTTGGTAGCCTTTAAGTAATATCTTCTTTCTTCATCGTCCTTAATTTGATGAATAATCAGCATATTCTGTCCCCATGGAATTTTCATTGCAAAGTCCAGAAGTTCTGGCTTTTCTTTGTATTCAAGGTAAAATTGTCGCATTCTCCATAAGTTCTGTGGGGAGTAGCCTTTTACTCCATCAATTTGCTTGTTTATGTCTTTTGATAAGGTGTCAACTACGGATTGCCCCCAGTTGTATTTTTCCTGGTTAACTACAATTATTCTCCCAATCTCAAAATTTTGACCAACATGAATTTTATTTAATGTCTGAAATGCCTGATACTTCGCAGAATTAATCGTATCAATTATTTCTTTAAAAAAACTATTGTATGCTGATAATTGATCCATGTTCATATTTAGTTATAATCTCTCACGATTGTGATAGAAATTTTGCAAGAATCAAATTCTCTCACAGGTGCGAGAGAATTGCAATACTGGCTCTGAAATAAATGCTAACGTTCCGCGGCTATGATGCGTGCCGCATTTTTACCTAATATGTTTATCAATTTGCACCATCCTCAAATATATCACTTTCTTTTCTTAAATGCACTATCAGCCGCTGTTAACAAGCGTGTGTTTTTTTAATATCTCAATGTCAATAATTTTCTTTATCATGTCAGTCGGTTTGAATTCAATAAAATAACCAACAGGAATGCCTTCAACTTCTTCTTTTCGTATTACCTCACATTTTAAATTCTGAAGTACTTTAAGCAAGCATTCAAACCTATTAGGTGAATTGTAAAGTGCTAATTTGTATGCTTGTGCTTTTTTTTCACCATCTGTCAAGAATTGTCCGGCTAAAAATGAAATCTGTTGGTCCTTTGTAGCATTTAGTATTCTTTCGCAATTTAGTTGTCCAGTATAAAATGTAAACCCTAATTTGTCTCTCATTCCTTTATTTTTATTAAACTCATAGAATGAATTTATCTTTTTCGCTCGAAAAAAGGATTTCAATTCATAGAATTCCTGACAGTTGGAACAATTCTTTTGTTTTCTTCTCTGTTTAAACTTCGCACCTGTTACTTCTTCAATTCGTTTTATTTCTCCAATTCTATCTTGATGAAGAGTCATAATATAACTCCATTTACCTGGATTGTTTTTTGGATAATGTCTTCCCATGTAATCTTCTAGTGTTCCTAATAAATAGAAAGTTCTGTCAAGTCTTTGCCCGACTGTCGCCAGACTTAGATAGATGAGTAATAATATGATGGTCGCTTTTTTCATATGCTTGCCTGTAACGGTTTGAATATGATGCGTGCTGCATCTTGTTCAATAAGTTTTCTTTGGCTTCTGAATTTTTAATCTTACTGTTTCTTTTCTCTTTGCCGGTAACCGCGGCATGCATTATATTTGTTGTTAAATGCTGTTTTTAATAATTCTTTTAGTTATTGAATTATTCTTGGAATAAATTCTTACGAAATAAACTCCCTCTGGAATCGTCTCAATATTTAACGATAATGTTGAATTTGAGATTTCATTCTTCTGGAATTCTAGAATAACCTTTCCAAATACATCAACTATACATACTGATTCAATATCTAATAATTCATCATAATTTTCAATATGAATTACGTCATTAGCAGGATTTGGGAAAACTATAGTTCCTCTCAAATCATTTTTAGAAATGCCAACATAATTTTCGTTGGGTGTAATCATATATGTTATCCCCTCAGATGGAGTGCCATCGATAAAAGAATAGTTGGGAACACACATGTCAAAATAGTCATATGACGGATTATCGGCAGCATAATAATAACTTAAAACATTGCTACAATCGTCATAAGTGAATTTGATGCTTGGGCCTGGATTAGGGTCTGAGGTTGCTTCAGGATAACCATATGTACCTGGATCTGCCTGGTTGTCACCAAAATGAAGCTCAAAATGTGCATCCTCTTGAAAAATCCAAATTTGAAAGTCAACAAAATCCGAAGTATCGCTTGAAGAGTACCATTGGACAAATCCTGCATTTTCCCATTGGATCTTAATTATGTATTGTCCTTCTTCACCCACAACTTCATAATCTATGGCGGATAATGAAGAATCAACCCCTTTGTCCTTCAATAAATATCCCCCAAATGGAGTATGATAAATTCGAAAACTTTTTGATCCATAACCAGGAAATACAATACCACCTCCTGCATCAACATTCAATGAGCTATAATCTTGGTCGAAAACAGTAAAATTAAAGTCAAAATAAATAGAATAGGAGCTACCTTCATTCCAAATTTCACCATTGTTAACAGATATTGGGTTGTTGATTTCAGTATAGTCTTCCATATATGTTGTACTGAAATATGGAATGTCCTGTCCAATCAGGACATTACTGATAATTAAAATACTTAGTAGAAGTGAAATCTTTTTCATGTCTTTTAGTTTTTAAATAGCATTTAACTCCTTCTATACTCCCCTTTCCCAGCTATATCTATAAGCACGTTACAGATATATAAACCTTTTGTTGGTTTTATGAATTTCATTCCCTGCTTGGGGGTTGTATCACTTAATCCGCTTTTGATTATTGTAAAATATTCGCTTGCTTTTTTTCGGATTTTTACTGATTTCATTGGTTTGCCGGTTAATGTGTTGTAAATGTATAAAAAATCTGTTGTGCTTCAAAAGAAATCGGTCTAAACATTTAAAAAATCTCTCAAGCAGCATTTACTCTAAAACGTGTCAACTCTACGAGTTTCCAAATTCAACAATGTTATTATTTTTCTAACTTGCTACCGTTCCTCCGGGTGTCGCTATATCTTTTTTGCATAAACCCGGAATACCTTTCCGTGAGAATAGCACCCTCCTTCAGGTGGGTGGAAAAATGCAGCGCTGTTGATCTCACATAGCGCGCTTCAGCGTGCTTACCATCAGAATAAGAGCAGAAGGACGCTAAAGCGCCCTCCAAAGAGAATTGACTTCCTCCAACACCCCCGTAAACGAGGGTGCTAACCTCAAAAATAAAGAATGGATGAAAAAAATTGGTGTTACCGGACGCCATCAATCATTCGGCTCAGAGCCTTAACCTAAAAAGCCTCCCCGCAACCATCTTATTGCTACAGGGAGGCTTCTTTTCATCTCTTTAAAACAAAACGTCTACTGCTCCACGCTGATTTTCATCCCATCAGAATGCGCAGCAAACTCAGGAGCGTAAAGGCTTTGCAGAGTTGCTATACCTAATGAGAAGTTTCCGGATTGTTCTGCAATTACATCATACTCC
>JBNJGK010000039.1:0-22545 GCA_051747665.1 Bacteroidota bacterium
GCTTTTTCATTGCAAATCATTTCTGTGTACCTTTGCGGTAAATGACATACTATGATACTGGATGCTGAAGAATTTCTGGAAGCGTCAGCACATTACCCGGTGGTGGATGTGCGCTCGCCGGCAGAATTTCAGCAGGGACACATTCCGGGAGCGATAAACCTGCCTTTATTTAACAACGAAGAAAGAGCTGTAGTGGGCACGCTTTACAAGCAATCCGGTCGTTATGCTGCGCTGCTGAAAGGGCTGGATATTGCAGGCCCGAAAATGTCGGATTTTGTGAAAAAAGCCGTAGTTATAGCAAAAGACAAAAAAGTACTGGTACATTGCTGGCGTGGCGGTATGCGCAGCGAAAGCATGGCCTGGCTCTTTTCACGCGCCGGAATAGAAACCATGCTGCTTCGGGGAGGCTATAAAGCTTACAGAAAGCATATCCGCAGCAAGTTTGAGCAAGACATGCCGCTTGTGATCGTCGGCGGGATGACGGGCAGCGGAAAAACGGAATTGTTGCATTACCTCGTGCATATGGGTCATCAGGTGATAGATTTAGAAGGCCGGGCTCATCATAAAGGCTCTGCTTTTGGCGCTATCGGGCAAACCGAACAACCCACCAGCGAGCAGTTTGAGAATGATCTGGCAGCTTACTGGAAAACGCTTTCGGCTGAAAAGCCGGTTTTTATTGAAGATGAAAGCCGCTCTATTGGCAGCGTAAGTCTCCCCGAACCGCTATTTTTCCAGATGCGACGGGCGCCGGTCATCAAAGTTGAGGTACCCAAATCATGTCGTATACAGCGTTTGGTACGAGAGTATGCCACATTTGAAAATGTAAAACTCAAGGATGCTCTTATGCGAATCCACAGGAGGCTGGGAGGACAAAACGAGCAGGAAGCAATCAAAGCGCTGGAAAATCAGGATTATGAAAGAGTGGCGGAGATAACTTTAGGGTATTACGACAAAGCCTACATGAAAGGATTATCCAAACGGGAAACGCAAACGATTTATCCGCTAAAGTTATCTACCGATGATCCGGAAGAAAATGCAAAGCAGGTGCTGTCGTTTTATCAAGAAAAATTTGCAATAAATGGAACCCATATATTTAGATTACAACGCGACCACGCCGGTTGACAAAGAAGTAGCTGATGCCATGCGGCCCTATCTGGAAAGCATTTTTGGCAATCCTTCATCCAACCATACGCAGGGATATGAGTCGCGAATGGCTGTAGAAAAAGCCCGTGAGCAGGTCGCGCAACTTATTAACGCTTCGCCCGATGAAATTGTATTTACCAGCGGAGGCAGCGAGTCGAACAATTACGCTATAAAAGGCGCTGCTATGGCTAATAAGGATTCCGGACGACATATTATCACTTCTTCAGTAGAGCACCCGGCAGTGAGTGAGGTTTGCCGTTATCTCGAAACACAAGGCTTTGAGGTGACCTATCTTCCGGTGGATGAACAGGGCAGGGTAACACCGGCGCAGCTTCAGCAAGCGATTCGGAGCGATACCATTTTGATCAGCATCATGCACGCCAATAATGAGGTGGGTACGGTTCAGGATATTGAATCGCTTCGTCAAGTGGCCGCTGCCTCTGGTGTTTTGTTTCATACGGATGCGGCTCAGTCTGCCGGAAAAATCCCGGTTGACGTGAAAAAGATAGGTGTGGATTTGCTTTCGCTGGCCGGGCATAAGCTTTATGCACCTAAAGGGATTGGCGCGCTTTACATCCGGCGTGGCGTTAGGCTGGAGAAACTGATTCATGGCGCCGATCACGAGCGAAATAAGCGTGCAGGTACAGAGAATGTACTTGAAATTGTGGGCTTGGGCAAAGCTGCGGAAATTGCTTTACGCGATTTGGAAGAGAACATGCATCAATATCGCACTTTGCGTGATAAGCTGGAAAAGCTGCTGCAGGAAAAAATTCCTCAAATGAAAATCAATGCTCAACAGGCAGACCGGCTGCCTAATACGTCTTCGATAAGCTTTCCTGACATTGAAGCCAATACCTTGCTTGACAACCTTGAGGACGTAGCTGCTTCGGCAGGTGCTGCGTGCCATACGGATAATATAGATGTGTCGGCAGTTCTGGAGGCGATGAAAGTCCCCGTAAAATTCGCTATGGGAACGATTCGCTTTTCTGTGGGCCGTGGCACGGATGAGCAACAAATTGTGCAGGCGGCAGAAAAAGTAACGGCTAAAGTCAGGGAGCTTAGCAACGAGGCTTCTGACGAGCCATTAGTTCAAACAGAAGAAATTAAGCTGACCCATTTTACGCATGGCTTAGGGTGTGCCTGTAAGCTGAGACCGCAGGATTTGGAAGAGGTACTGAAAAACATGCCTTCCGTAACTGATAAACAGGTTTTGGTGGGAACCGATACCTCTGATGATGCCACGGTTTATCAAATCAATGACCAGCAAGCTATCGTTCAAACGCTGGATTTTTTTACACCCATTGTGGATGATCCTCATGATTTTGGGGCTATAGCTGCGGCCAATGCGTTGAGTGATGTTTATGCTATGGGGGCAAAACCGCTTTTTGCTTTGAATATTGTGGGTTTCCCCGATAAAAGACTGCCTATGAAAGTGCTTCAGGATATCCTGAGTGGGGCGCAAAGTGTGGCTGCTGAAGCGGGCATTCCTGTTTTGGGAGGGCATACGGTAGAAGATACAGAACCGAAGTATGGCATGGTAGTAACCGGAATGGTTCATCCCGAAAAGGTGATACGAAATACGGGAGCGCGCAGCGGCGATGTGCTGGTTTTAACCAAACCACTGGGTACCGGCATTTTATCTACAGCCACCAAAAGAGGTTTGGCTTCGCCGGAGACCATCACCACCTTAACGAAGACCATGAAAACCCTCAACAAGGTGCCGGCAGAAGTTATGATGGAGTATGACGTGCATGCATGTACGGATGTTACTGGATTCGGATTGCTGGGGCATTTGAAGGAGATGATTCATAACGGTGAAACGGGCGCTGAGCTGGATAAAAACAGCATTCCGTTTCTGCCTGATGCGGTAAAATTTGCCCGGGCCGGAATTGTTCCCGGGGGAACCAAAAACAACCTCGATTTTGTAGCATCAGGAGTGATGTGGCCTGAAACCATTCCTGAATATGAAAAACATTTGTTATGTGATGCCCAGACTTCGGGTGGATTGCTCATGGCCGTCAGCCAAACGGAAGCAGATCAGATAATCAGGCAGCTTCAGGAACAAAACATAGCTGCTGGAGTCATTGGAAAATTCACAGAAGCGCATCCCGGGAAAATAAAAGTAGTTTAATCGAAAAACCGGGGAGAGCGGTATTCTTTCTCAGGTTTGCTGATCCTGAAATGCAGCATCACTTCATGCGATCCGTCGCGATAGCTGCTGAATTCTCCTGCACCCATATCGTAGGCATAGGAGGCAATCAGGTTATCGAAAACCATAATGCGTGAAGATAATATCCAGGCATCTTCAGCGCGGTACCCTATGGAAAGCCAGAATGTATCATCGTAATTCATATTCCATTCTCCGGTTACGCTATGGATGTTTTCAATTTTCAATACAGATACTGAGGGCCGGAAAGCCACGCGAGAACTCACATGCCAACGGTATCCCGCATAGGCATAATAGTGGCGCGGAACTTTTAAAACGTCAAAATCATCCGTGTTTTGGGTAATATGGTTGGCAGAAGCCCCCAGGAAAAAGTCTTTGAGATGCCACTCCATTCCTAAATCAAAATCAGGCCTGGCTTTAAAAAGGTCGCCATCCGTAATATGATCGTCGGAAGGATCATCAAATATCAATCCCGCTGATGAAAAAGACTTCATCATGACGCCGGCGCCCAGCCCCATAGAAATGTAATGGTCTTCAGCAAACCAGGCATGATATACATATTTGGCTTTGATATTCTGGATGTTTTCCACGCCCAATACATCATTGATGACTGTTAACCCCAGGCCCATGCGCCAGTCTCTGAAATAATTGCTTATACTCACAGACTGGGTAGCGGGGGCATCCTCAAAACCTACCCATTGCTCGCGCGCCGAAAGGCGGATATCAACATAATCGGATTGTGCAATGGCTGCCGGATTATAAACCAGCTTATTAAAACTTCCCAGGCTGAATTGGGGATCGTTTTGAGCAAAAGCGGTTTTGCAAAACAATAAAATAAATATTATGATGATTCGATTTTTCATGGGCTAAGGATTTTCGAGGTTAAGCGCTTCTTTCACGGTTATACGTTCATTATCCTGATAAGCGGTGATAAAGCAATCCTGATGTCCAAGATTTACAATTTGTTGTCTGAGCTTTACTGCTTCTTTGTAAGTTTTTCGCGAGCCCAATTCATATTTATAATTGCCCTTGAGTTCGGTTTCATGTAAGACAACACTGCGGATGTTTTTTGTGAGATTATTAAAGTCGGCTTCCGGTTTTTTTTGTGAAGAAACCATAAGCTGAATCCGGTAACTTAAACCGTCAACTTGTTTATCAGCAGATGCCCTGCTTCTTTTGTTTTCCTTCACTTCCGTGGATTGGAGTTCATCCGGGTTTTCAGAGCTTTTCTCTCTTACAACAGCAAGCACATTGAAGGACGTTCTGCGGTTGAGTTGATGTTGCGCTTCGGTGCGGGCATCGGTAACCATCAGTCTCGATTCGCCGTAACCTCTTGCAAAAAGGCGCTCTGGAGCAATACCTTTTTCTGTAAGGTAGTCCACCACACGTTGAGCTCTGCGCTGACTTAATCGTTGGTTGTAGTTTTTGCTTCCCCGCGCATCGGTATGTGCATTAATCTGGATGATAACCTGTGGGGTTTCTTTAAGCATAGAGGCCAGCTTGTCAAGCTCTTGTCTCGACTCAGGACGTAGTGTAGCTTTGTTAAAATCGTAAAAAATGTTGTTGATGATGATTTCCTTTTCCTTCTCTATGGGCGTAAGCAGGAAATCTGTATCATAACCGGTTTCAGAGCTGAAAATGCTGGATTCATCGAGTCGTGAAATATCAATCTTTCTGCTTTCTGAGAAATATCCTTCCTTCGCTATTTTAATGGTGTATGTTTTTCCGGGAAGCACATCTGCAAAAACGTATTTTCCGCTACTGTCTGTATGCGTCTCTACCTCGTCATGCTCTCCCGCAAGGCTTACTTTTTCTCCTTTCATAGGTTTTTTTGTTTCGCGTAAACGAACGAAGCCTTCTATTGTGGCTAGAGGCTGTTCTTCAGTGAGCAGGAACTCCTTTGTAAGGGTGTCTGTGGCCAATGACTTCTTCATTTCCGGCAAAATCAGACTTGTATTGAGCTCGTTGAAGTTTTCTGCTTTTATTGTGATATCAACTTCGGTATTTGGAGCAGCCTTGAAAACAATTTTACCGGCTGCATCTGTGGAGATTCGTTGCCTTTTTTCGTTAAGGTCAAGTGTTATTTGAGCTTTTTCTATAGCGCTTTGCTTTTCTTTATTCAGAACTGAAGTTTTTATAACATACGTTTGCGGAAATCCATCAAAAGCAAATATATCATCGCTTTGCGCGATATTATTTCGGTTAGAGGTAAACAATCCTCCGGTTTTCGTTAACATCACACCAAAATCATCACGCAGCGTGTTAAATGGAAATCCCGGACGTGCAGGCAAAGAAAAATCGCTGCCTTTGATTTGTGAAAAGTAAATATCGAGACCTCCAAATGATGCGGGGCGGTCTGAAGCAAAAAACAGCAGAGAATCTCCTGCTACAGATGGAAACAGCTCGTCGTGTTTGGTGTTTATTGTGGGGCCCAGGTTTGTAGGCAGTCCCCACATATAATCATCTACACGGTCAACCTTCCAGATGTCTTTACCGCCATAGCCGCCGGGCATATCCGAGACAAAGTAAAGCGTTTGTCCATCAGGCGATATCGAAGGATGCCCTGCTGCTCCATCCACATTAAAGGTTACTTTTTTGGTTGGTTGCCATTTTCCGTCCTGGAATTTTGAAACCAGAATCCTGCAATCCTGGTTGTTTTCAGAGCATTTCATAAAAAAGGCTTCCCGGGTTATCTTACTGTAAGAAAATACACCTTCAGGCTTCCGGCTATTGAGTTTATCGCTCAAAGGGGTTGCTTCAGTCCACGTATCTTTGTTTTTGTCAAAACTGGCTTTGTATAAATTGGAGTATCCTTGTGCAGTCCGCTTATTAAGTTGTTTTCGTTTTTCCGGGCGGGTAGAGGAAAACACCAGATTCTCCTCCATCATTGCAGGTGCATAATCGCTGTATTTGCTGTTGATAGTGTTTAAATTCCGGATATTGATGATATGTTGGGTAGAGTCATCATATCTGTTAAGGGCTTCAATCCTCTTCCTTGCTTTTCTGCTTTGGCTTTTTTCGGATATTGTGCGGTAAACCTTTAAGGCTTCTGTTGTATTACCGTTTAGCGTTAATGCTTCCGCGTAAGCAAAATAAAGATCATCGCTGTAAATCCCAACACCTGCCGCTTCTTTAAGCCAGGGTAGCGCTTTCTCAAACTGGTTCATGGCCAGGTAAGCCTTTCCGGTTTTAAAAAGCACATTTCTGACTTCCACCGGTTGCGCCTTCTTTTTTAATGTAGGTATTGCCTTTTTATATCTTTCAACAGCTTCAGTATAGTTTTGTGATTTATAAGCTTTATCAGCTCTTTTGATGTGCCGGCTTTGTGCGGCGCTAAGCAGCGCCGAAAAAACTATAAGTATCGTAAGGCTGTTTTTAATGTAGCTTCCCATGTTAGTTTTGTTTCCTTATTACAGTTACACTACCTTTTACAGGCTTTACTTCATTTCCAGAGGCATCCGTTTTTCTGATGTAGTAATATGTGCCGGCCGGAACTTTCTTACCTTCATATGAGCCGTCCCATCCTTCATTACCCTCATAAAGTTTATTGCCCCAACGGTTTATTATTACAATATCATAGCCTTGCATAAAGATGTCGTTAACACCGTCGTCATTGGGCGTAAAGGCATTGGTTTCCGGGGCTGTAGATTCATCAACGGTAACAGTTACAGAAGCTGTTGTTTCGCACTCATATTCATTCCGGCCTGTAACCGTATAAGTGGTTGTGCTTTGCGGACTTACTTCAACAGAAGGTTGGGTTGACTCAGGCGTTGTATTCCATAAGTAATTTTCTGCGCCGGATGCTGTCAGTATAACCGTGCTTCCCTTAAATATGGTTGTGTCAGCGCTTACGGTTAAATCGGGCAAGGGATGTGTGTTTACCATGGCTTCCCCTTCCATTTGCCGGCTGCATCCGGAAGTTGTGTCCGTCGCTATCATGCTGAATGTGCCATTGCGCGCAGGAACGCTTACTTCCAGGCTGTTTCCGTTCCCTTCAAGCGAATCAATTAGCTCATCGCCGGTCATTAGCGTATAGCTTACACCCGGCACCGAGCCTGTAAGGCTGAAAGTAACAAATTCATTTTCACAGTAATTACCACCACCTTCCATTGTAAACAGATGTGGTAAAGGATTTTCTGCAACTGTTTTAGCTCCGTTCATGGTTTTCCGGCAGTCGTTTTGTTTGTCTACTGCCATTACCGTGTAAACACCTTCCTGCCTGAGATCATCAAAACGAACTTCATTGCCGTTACCGTCAATAGACATTCCTGTAAAAACCTGGTTTCTGATGAGTTGATAGCTCACTCGATTTTCTGTATTGATTAATTGCAGCGTGGCTCCTGCTTCTCCTTCACAGTAGTTGCCATCGCCTGTCAGGACTAAACTTTCTGGAGAAGGAGTAGTTTCAATAGAAATCGTATCGTAAGCAATGCCTTTTTGATCAGAAACTTCTAAATATATATCCGTACTCTCACTGAATTCATGTGTAAATAGAGGTGAGTTTTCTGATATGTTTCCATTTTCTGAAGTCCATTGATAAGAGATTTCCCCTAAAGTGTTTTGGGTTAACGCAGTGATTGTAATGCTTTCTCCGGAGCATATGTTTTTGGATGACGCGATAGCTTTTGCTGATAAGTTGCTGCCGGTAACCGTAATCATTGTTGTATCGGGGATTGATTGACATCCTGTGCTGTTGTCAGTAGCATGAAATGTAAAACTTGTGTTTTGATACAGCGCTGTGGTTTGTGCATTGGCGTTATCGTTATCGCTTTCAATAAGTCCTTCCGGCTTCCATTGGTAAGAATAGTCTTCGCTACCTCCTTCAACTGTTCCACTCAGCGATGCTTTGTCGCCAAAAGCGATCTCTTGATTTTCACCGGCACTGACTTCAGGAGTGCTTTCCACCTGTACTTCAACGGATTTTTCTATCGTATTCTCTCCATCATCTACCAAAACGGTGTAAATGGTAGTTGTATCGGGTTTATGGCTTGCGGTGTATCCCTGGGTGTTGATTCCGGGTGGTTCAGATGACCAGTTGTAGCTGTAGTTTCCGCTTCCCCCGCCGGCAAGCGCAATAAGGCTTACTTCTGTGCCGCTGCAAACAGTGGAAACGTTGCTTTGCAAGGACAAGGTTAGATTTCCTCCTGATACAGATACCAGAACAGAATCAGCCTCACTCGTGCAACCTGTAACCTGATCGTTTATTTGTAGCTGGAATATAGTAGAAGAAGTTAAATTTACTGTGGATGTGCTTGGTGCTCCGGCATTTTCAACCATCGAGGTTGGAGACCAGAAATAATTATACAATCCGGATCCCCCGGTACCAAAGCCATTGAGCTGTGTCGTGCTGTTGCTTTCAATCACATCATCTTCTCCGGCATAGGCTTGCGGTGTTTCATAATGGAAAATGACACTTTCACCCGCCATGATGGATGCACATGATGTTGCTGTATCTGTAGCCACTGCATAGTAAGTTCCTTCTTCGTATACTGTACCGAATGAGATCGGATTTCCTGTTCCACTGACAGCGTTGACCAGGGTTTCATTTTCATGATACAGGGTATAGTAGCTCCCTTCTTCAGAATTGTTTAATGTTATTTCTGTTCCCGGGCTGTTGCTGCAAATGCCATCCCCGCCATTTAAAGTCATTATCTCAGGGGCTTCATGAACATCTATAAAAACAGAGTCTTTTATACTTTCGTATCCATCAGAAACTGTTACGATAAACCAGGATGGACTTTCGGGATATACCAGAGCCGCAGAATCCGTAGATGAAAACCCCGGCGGATTTGACTCCCACAGATAATTATACTGCCCACTGCCTCCATTTGCGGAGGCAACCAGGGTTACAGCCTCTCCCGCACAAAGGCTGGATGTTCCGGAGGCAGCATTAACAGTGAAACTATCTCCAACGACGTCTACTGCAACAGTATCAGTTGTTGAGGTGCAACCGGTTTCTGTACTGGTGACGGTTAACTGAAACTCCGCGTTTGAATGCAAAGGCAGTGTTTGCGTTGTGGCTGACGCCGGATTTTCCACATAGTTTTCAGGTTGCCACGAATAAGTTACTTCAGCTTCGCTGATGGCCGAACCTGAAAGTTGAGTTGACTCACCTGCGTATACAAACCGGTCTTCACCAGCATTAGCTACTGGTGTTTCATAAAGTGCAACTTCCGGGCTGCCATTCATCATGACTGAACATTGGTTTGCCTGAGCAGAAACAGAGTATGTCCCCGGATGATTTACCAGAAACGCAGCGCTGTCAGCAAGGAAACCATAAGGTTGTCCGTTTCTCATAATTTCGTAAGAAACATTTTGCTGAAAGCCGGATAGCGAAAGCATGGCACCTTGACTTCCCTCGCAGAAGCCAGCATCTCCGCTCAGGTTAAATATCTGCGGAGAAGGAGTGACATGAATGGTTACTGTGTCTTCCGCTAATGTGTTGCCGTCATCTACCCTGATGATATAGTGCGTAGTGCTTTCCGGCGATACTACCGGATTGTTGAGGTCAGAACTGAACGTTCCTTCTTCTGTATACCATTGATATGTGTAATTTCCGGATCCTCCCTGAACTAAGGCATAGAGTTGGGTCTGATGTCCTGAGCAAAGGCTGTCATCAGCGGTATAGGCCTGAACCGTGAATTCTCCTCCTTCAATAGAAATCCATACGCTGTCGCGCGATGATTTGCAGTTGGAGAGCTGGTCTGTAACTTCCAGTGTGTACAACTGAGGATTTTCAAGAGCCACGGTTTGCGGTTCTGCGATGTTGTTGCTTTGCAGCATTGCCTCCGGTTCCCAAAAAAAGTCATAGCTACCTGTGCCGCCGGAGGCGCTTCCCTGGAGTGTAGCAGTGCTGCCTGGTTCAATTTGTTGGTCTTGTCCTGCGTCAGCTATGGGTGCATTGGCACTTTCTATTAAGAGTTGATTTTGCATAAAACCGGTACACCCGGTTTCAGTATCGGTAGCTTTAATTTCATACGTTCCGGGCGTTTCGATGGTAAAATAGAATGACTGACCTGTTCCGGTTTGTACAATACCTGTCGGGTTATCGTCGCGGATTAATTCATACTCTGTTTGCTGCTGAGACCCTGACAGCTCAATAATGCCATTTTCACCTGTGCATAAGAATTCTGTCCCTGACAGCTCAAATTGCTGTGGAGCTTCAGAGGATGAAAGCTGGATGTTGCCATCCATCATGGTTTCGCAGCCGGCTTCTGCCACAACAGCAAGGACTTCATATGCTCCCGGTGTGGTTATATTGCTAAAAATCAATTCGTCGCCTGTTCCCTGGATGCTTTGCTCTTCAAACTGTCCGTCTCGGATCAGCGCATAAGTAATGTCATTTTCTGAGCCGGAAAGTTGCATTTGTGCTCCTGTGCTTCCTTCGCAGTATACTTCATCCCCCGTAAGGGTAAACACCTGTGGTGAGGGAGCTTCTTCCAGTTCAATGGTGTTGTTCATATAAGATTCACAACCTGAATTGATATCTGTGGCCAGAACGCTGTAAGAGCCGGGAATGCTTATGTTTTCAAAGTTTAAAGGGCCGCCTGTGCCAATAAGTTGATATCCGGTTGCATTTCCGCCAAGGAATAATGAGTATTGAATACCGGTTTCTGAGTTTTCAAGTAAAATTGTAGTGCCGTCAGAGCCCTCACAAATCACACCTTCACTAATTAAATTAAAGCTCTGCGGAGTGGGCAGTACTTCAATTACTGCCTGGCCGTTCATGTTGTTTTGGCAGGCTGTATTTTCATTTACGCCTCTTACTGTGTAACTTCCTTCAGCAGCATAAGTGCCGAAATCAATTTCCTGGCCTGTGCCTTCTCTCACTGCTACGGTAGTGTTGCTATCCTTAATTAGTTCGTAGTTGACTCCGGTTTCTGAATTATTCAGAAAAATATTAGCGCCTTGTCCGTTTTCACAAACCTGGCCGCCACCATAAACATAATAAACCTGTGGGAGGGAGTTTACTTCAAGAAAGGCTTCGTTACTGAAATCAAAACAGGAGTTGTTATAAACTTTACAGCGGTATAAATAATCATCTATCCCGAAAATAGTGAAAACCTGCAGTATTTCAGACGTAGTACCACTGTAAAAAGCATTGTCCTGGATATTATACCACCCATCTCCACGGTTTTCTTGCCATTGATAATTTGTAGCGTTTTCTGTGTTTACGGAAAAAGAGGCAGTTTGATTTTTACAGACTTCTTTGTTCTGAGGATGGTCTGTAATTAACGGAGGTGAATACACATTTAGTGAAGCGCTGTTTGACAGGGCAAAATCACCATTTTCATCTTCAACATAGCAGCGGTATTCATAATTGTTCAGCCCGGTAATGACGTCGTTAAGAACAAGATTTGGTGTGTTTTCGCCATCAGCATAAGTGATGTTTTCATCGATGTCAAACCATCCTGTTCCGTCATATTCTTGCCATTGGAAATATTCTGCATTGGAGGCTGTGATAGAAAACTCTACATTTACTCCGCTGCAGACAGAAGTATCTGAGGGATGCGAAAGTATGGCTGGCTGGCTGTAAACGCTGATTACACCAAGTAGAAAAGGGATTACAATAGTAATGATCTTGTTTTTATGCATAACTACCATGTTGTCACGACTATTCTTTACAGGAATAAATCGTTATTATGACATTTACTTCTGAATGTGATGTTTTTCTGCTCCAAATACAAAAATAGTCAAAAAGGAGTTAAATATTCAGATATTTCAGAATGTTATTAACCGATGATTCTTAATAACTTCCATAGCGCTTTGCATTCTTTGGTTTCCGAGGCCTGACACTATGCCGAATGGGAAGTTGTTTTTTGATAATTCCTCATAGTATCTGTTAAAAAGTATTTTTCTTTGATGGGGATGCTCACGTAATGGGTCTTCCTGCCACGGAAGATCAATGTCCATGAGCAGGTATAAGTCGTAGGTATGGGTTTTAATTTTTTCATCAATCCACGGAATGGTTTTGCTGAAAACAAATTCGCTCCATATTTTGGGAACGATTAAAGCGGTATCGCAAATGAGGAAGCGGTTAGCCTTATTTTCCAGTTGCCTTTCCCTTTTCAACTGCCTGTGGGCAATTATTTCGATATCCTCAATTGTATAGGCGCGATTGAGTGTGGCAACATATTCCCTGGCATACTCAGGCACCCATACCGTATTGAAATAGCGGGCCAGATTTTGTGCCATTTCTGATTTTCCTGTAGATTCAGGGCCGGTGATGGCTATCTTTTTTATCACAGCGCCTTAGCCTCCCGGTATCTTTGCCTCCATTCAATATAACCCGCAACAGCCAGCAATAGGAAAACAAAGAATTGAAAACTCGAAAGGATCAATCCTTTGTAGATATATAGCGGAACGGAAATCAAATCGCCGATAATCCAGTAAACCCAGTTTTCGATTTTTTTAAGCGCCATCAAATACATGCCTACGATGAAAATTGCTGTGGTTAGTGAGTCTATCATAGGCACATCGCTATCGGTGTGGTTTGCAAGAACATAATACATCCCAAAATAGAATATGATAAGCCCTGCAATACTGATATAATGTTCTTTTTTGCTGCACCATGAAATCGGTCTTTGTTCCTTTACGCTGTTATGATGCGTCCACATATACCACCCGTATACGCTCATCACAAAATAGAAGAAATTGATGGTCATATCCGCGTAAAGCTTAGCCAAAAAAGTTATATACATGTAGATTAGTACGCTGACAATACCTGTTGGGAAAACCAGTATATTTTCCTTTTTTGCATACCACACACTAGCCAGGCCAAAAGCTACAGCAATACCTTCAGTCCACGTAGTATTTTGAAGATTCATCAGAAAAGTTTCCCACATAGCTTGTTATTCTTCGGTTGCTCTCAGGTCTGCATTCAAAATTTTTATGACAAAAACGGAACTGGGTAACTTTAAAGAAGTTTTGATTTCTTTTTTGAGAACATCCATAACTTCATCATAATCTCCTGAAATTTGCGTGCTCATACCGTTCACTCTCACAAAAAAAGCTTTATAAGTCTGGATGCGCTCTATGAAATTTGAAATGGGTTCCAGATATTGGTCATTCAATGGATAAAAACTGATTTCAACAGAAATAATCATAAATTTCAGATTTTAAAAACGCTTGCAAAAGTAGCTATTTTAGTGGGTTTTTACTTGTAGATGTTTATTTTATTCGCTTTTTCAGAAAAAATTCATCTTGAATAAGGAGGCATTCAATAAAACATAATAAATTTGTTAAAACTTTTACATGAGCACAGTTAAAAAAGTTCGTAAGTTATTAAGTTTATAGGTTAATAAGCAGATAATCAATATTTAATCAATAAATATGGTTTTTTAGAATACAGATAATCAATATTATATATTTTTTAATAAAATAATTGCAACTTTTTAGACCTGGCTCATACATGCAAACGGAACAACAGGAAATGACGATAATCAAACCCTTTTTTTCAGTTTTTCTTATATTAATGGTGTTTTATGGCTCGTTGATGGGGCAACAGGCAGATAATGAGTTCGCAGGCTGGGCTAAAGATGTTTTTGAGGAAATGACCCTGGAAGAAAAAATAGGTCAGCTTTTTATTATCCGCGCTCATTCTGACAAGAGCCGGAGTTATCATGAACATGTTGGCAGAACTATTAAAGATTTCCATGTTGGGGGAGTTTGCTTCTTCCAGGGAGGTCCGGGACGTCAGGCAGCCTTAGTGAACGAATATCAGGAGTTGTCTGATATTCCGCTTTTTGTTGCACAGGATGCAGAGTGGGGGCTGGGAATGCGTCTCGACAGCACCATAAGCTTTCCGCGCCAGATGACGTTGGGAGCGCTGCGCGATAATGGTTTGATTTATGATATGGGAGAACAAATTGCCCGTCACTTAAAGCACGTAGGTGTTAATATGAATTTTGCTCCTGTTGTGGATGTAAACAGCAACCCGGAAAATCCGGTCATCAACAGCCGGTCTTTTGGAGAAGTTCCCCGGGATGTGGGGGAAAAGGCTTCCATGTATGTTTATGGCTTGCAAGACAACGGGGTGATTGCTACGGCAAAACATTTTCCCGGCCACGGCGATACGGATACAGATTCACATAAAACGCTTCCCGTCATTCACCATGACCGGCAACGCATTGACTCAACAGACCTGGTGCCTTTCCAATCAGCCATAAAAGATGGAGTGAGTGGCATTATGGCCGCACACTTGCATATCCCCGCATTAGATTCTGCTAAAGACCGGGCCAGTACGCTTTCCAAACCGATTATCACAAAACTATTGCAAAAGGATATGGGTTTTAATGGCTTAGTGATAACCGATGCGCTGGAAATGACCGGGGTGACTGAAAACAATCAACCCGGGCAGCTTGAGCTTGAGGCGCTGAAGGCGGGTAATGATATTCTTCTGATGCCGGTCAATATCCGTAAAGCTGTAAAACGGATTAAGAATGCAGTAGCCAGCGGCGAGATTACTGAAGGTGAAATTGACAGGAAAGTAAAAAAGATATTGAAGTACAAACAGTTGTATAATATTCACAGAACAAGCCCGGTGAATACAGCATCGCTTCAGAAACACCTGCATAATGAAAATGCCAAAAGCGTTATCCGGAAAATTGCCCGCGAAGCGATTACGGTGGTGCATAACAGAAAAGGTATAGTACCGCTTAAAAGAATAGATACGATGAAGATAGCGTCGGTTGCTTCAGGAGTGGAAAATGAGCAGGTTTTTCAGCGTTTTATGAATCATTATGCAGATATAACGCATTTTCAGGTTCCAAAAGATGTTACAGATACGAAGCAAAACCAATTGCTGGAAGAACTTGAGGATTTTGATTTGATTTTGTTTTCGGTGCACAATACTTCAAGCTTTCCGTTCCGTAACTTTGGAATATCTTCTGAAGAACAGGCGTTAGCGGATACGCTGGCAAAGATAAAGCCGGTAGTGTTTAATGTGTTTGGTATTCCTTATGCGCTTAATAAGTTTAAAAACCTGCAAAAATTTGAAGCTGTCTTGCTATCTTACGAAGATCGTGACGAAATGCAACAAGCTGCTGCGCAGGCGCTTTTTGGGGGGATTGCTTTGAAAGGTCGCCTGCCGGTATCACTGGATGAGTATCCGGTTCACCATGGACTGGAAACGCCCAAAATACGAATGAGTTTTGATGATTTTTTCGATATCGGCATCAAAAATAAATATATCCGTAAAATTGATTCTATAGCAAGTGATGGTATTGAACAGAAAGCTTATCCGGGATGCCAGATATTAATGGCGAAAGACGGACGTATCTTTTATAATAAAACGTTTGGTACCCACACCTATGATGAGAATCATAAAGTAAAAAAAAATGATTTGTATGATCTGGCTTCTCTAACCAAAATTGCAGCTTCAACGCTTTCTGTCATGAAGCTGCAGGAAGACAGTCTTATCAATATAGACCGGAGGCTATCCTATTATCTTCCGTTTTTGCGCCATACCAATAAGAGTGAGATAATTGTTCGTGATGTGATGGCCCATCAGGCCGGACTGCAATCCTGGATTCCATATTATGTAAACACCATCCTGGACGAAGAGCCTGATTCTGTGATCTATCGTAATCATCTTACGGAAGATTACTCGGTTAGAGTTGCAGGCGACTTATACATTCATAAAGACTATAAGCATCAGATTTTTGATACCATAGCCACTTCTCCTTTACGCGAACAGCATGATTATAAATACAGTGATTTGGGGTTTTATCTTTTATACCGGGCTATTGAACTTGTTACAAATCAGCCTTTTGAAAAATATGTAGATCAGACCTTTTATAAACCTTTAGGTTTGCAAACCATTCAGTTTTTACCGGCCTATCATGTTCCTGAAAAGCGGCTGGTTCCTACGGAGGATGATCAGGCTTTCAGAAAGCAATTGCTTAGGGGTGATGTACATGATCCGGGAGCGGCTATGTTGGGTGGTGTTTCCGGTCATGCCGGACTTTTTTCCAATGCTTATGATATGGCTGTATTGATGCAGATGTTGCTGGATAACGGAACGTATGGCGGCAGACGTTTTTTCAACCCACAAACGATTCATGAATTTACAAAAACACAGTTTCCACTGGATGATAACCGCAGAGGGATTGGCTTTGATAAACCCGTTATAGATGGTGAAGACAACGGTCCGACATGCCAGGATGCTTCTTCCTCAAGCTTTGGTCATAGTGGTTTCACGGGCACATATGCATGGGCCGATCCGGAAAACGGGACGGTTTATATATTTCTTTCAAACCGAATTCATCCGGATGCTTCGAATCGAAAATTAATTAGCATGGATATCCGCACCAAAATCCAGCAAGTGATGTATGACGCGGTTAAGGATATTCAACTTCAATAATGAATAAATCAGAATTGAATTAGGCCACTTTAAGTTTATCGAGGTTGCTTTTTCTAAGCTTTTCTTCAGCATAAGTTTTGGTAACCTTCAGTTGTTGCCGGGTTTTGTCAGAAGGCAGCTCAAACATCGCATCGCTTATAATTGCTTCTACAATGCTGCGCAGTCCGCGTGCACCCAGCCCAAACTCAATCGCTTTTTCCACTACAAAATCCAATGCTCCGTCAGTGAACTTCAGCTCAACATCGTCCATTTCAAAAAGCTTAGTGTATTGCTTGGTTAATGAGTTTTTGGGCTCAGAGAGTATCCGTTTCAGCGCGACTTTATCCAGCGGATCGAGGTAGGTTAATATCGGCATCCGGCCAACGATTTCCGGAATTAACCCGAAAGCTCTAACGTCTTGCGGAGCAATATACTTCAGCAGGTTGTTTTTGTCGATATTATCACGCTCGCGGGAATGGCTGTAGCCTACAACATTCGTACGCAATCTGGAGGCAATCTTTTTATTGATTCCGTCAAATGCGCCGCCGGCTATAAACAGGATATTCCTGGTGTCGATTTGTATCATTTTCTGTTCCGGGTGCTTGCGACCTCCCTGCGGGGGCACGCTAACAGAGGTGCCTTCGAGCAGTTTAAGCAAGGCCTGCTGTACGCCTTCACCTGATACATCGCGCGTTATTGAAGGATTATCGCTTTTACGGGCAATTTTATCAATTTCATCAATAAAGATGATACCTTTTTCTGCTGTGCCTACATTATAATCAGCGGCTTGCAACAAGCGAGACAGGATGCTTTCAACATCTTCTCCAACATATCCGGCCTCGGTTAATACTGTTGCATCAGCAATAGCGAAAGGTACTCTTAACATGCGGGCTATCGTGCGGGCAAGTAATGTTTTACCCGTACCGGTTTCTCCCACCATCAGAATATTGGCTTTTTCAATTTCTACCTCGTCATCAGATTTGGGCTGTGTTATTCGTTTGTAGTGATTATACACCGCCACAGACAAAATTTTCTTAGCCTGTTCCTGACCAATAACGTATTGGTCGAGGTAGTCTTTTATCTCCTGTGGTTTGAGAAGTTCAATCTCGTTAAAATTCTCATCTTTATTGCTTTCAAACTCTTCTTTCAGGATATCATGCGCCTGCGTTATACAATAATCGCAAATGTGCGCATCAATACCGGCTATTAAAAGGTTTGTGTCTTTACGGTTTCTTCCGCAAAAAGAGCATTTATTTGAATCTTTAGCCATAAAAGCTTCTGCAACTCCTTTCTTTATTTATTTTTCAGGTTTACGAACCAGAACTTCATCAATCATGCCATAGTCTTTGGCTTCTTCTGCCGTCATCCAATAATCACGGTCCGAATCTTTCCATACTTTGTCAAAGTCCTGACCGCTGTGTTTTGAGATAATCTGATACAGTTCGTTTTTCAGCTTTTGAATTTCTCGTGCTGTAATCTCAATATCAGATGCCTGCCCTTGTGCGCCGCCCATCGGTTGATGGATTAACACGCGGCTGTGCGGCAGGGCAGAGCGCTTGTTTTTATTTCCTGCTGCCAGCAGCACAGCGCCCATAGAAGCAGCAACACCGGTGCAGATAGTGGATACGTCAGGAGCAACGTATTGCATTGTATCGTAAATGCCAAGTCCTGCATAAACACTTCCGCCGGGCGTATTCAGGTATATTGTGATGTCTTTCGAAGCGTCCACGGATTCCAGAAAGAGCAATTGCGCCTGAATGATGTTTGCTACATTATCATCAATTGGTACGCCTAAAAATATAATGCGGTCCATCATCAGTCGCGAAAAAACATCCATTTGCGCCACATTAAGCTGGCGCTCCTCAATAATTGTAGGAGAAATGTAGTTGCTTGTAATGGAATTATATTGGTCTAATTTTGAACTGCTTATGCCTGCGTGCTTTGTGGCATATCTTCTGAATTCATTATTATTGCTCATGTGTAATTTTTATATTTATTGTTTTGACGAAGGTAACAATAATCATGCACTAAATGTTTCTCTGAAAAATTGACAGATTTATGTGTGCATCTGTTTTTTCGCGCTAAGCGTTTTCATCATTTTCATCGCTGCTTTCATTCTGCCCGGCTTCTTCTTCTTTAGGTTGCTGTGCCTGGGCTATCTTGATAAACTCATCGTATGAAACTTTCTTTTCGTTGAGGTTGGTATTTTCTTTTATTGCTTTCGATATTTTTTCATCAAAAAGCTGATCATAAATTTGCTTGGTTTGCTCTTTGTTCTGCATCATGGATTCCACAATAGGCTCCAATTGCTTTTGCATATCCTCGCTGATCTCACCACCGCCCATTTGTTGCATGAAATAGCTGCGAATCTGATCCTTCACTTCATCATCCGTAACCTGAACGTCAAATTTCTTAATGATTTGGTTTTCTATGAGCTGCCACTTCATAGACCGTGAATATTTTTCATAATCCTGCTCTACAGTTTCAGCCGTGAGCTTTTCATCGTTTTGTACTAACCAACGTTTTAAGAACTCATCGGGTAACTGCGGATCGATCTCTTCAACAAGCTTTTCAGAAACCTGAGCCAGTAACAAGCGTTCACTCTCGCGCTCATAAGCCTTTTCAGCATCTTCTTTAATTTTGTTTCTGAATTCTTCTTCCGTATTGATCTCATCTTCAGGATAGGCCTTCTTGAACAGTTCCTCGTTTACCTCAGCAGGCTTATTACGGACGACTTCTTCTATTTCAAAGCTGAAATTGTTGGATATGCTTTCAATCTGCTCATCCTCAATTTCGAGGAGCGATTTGATTTCCGATGTATTATCACCGGCATACTTTTTCGGGTCGAAGTGAACAACATCTCCGTTTTTCTTACCCAAAAACTGTTTCCTGGTGTCTTCATCCTTGATGTAATCTACATTGATTGAGCCTTTTTCTACAAATACGCCATCCGTTTTGGCTTCTCCTGATTCATCCAGTTCTGTAATGGCTCCCTTTACTACATCACCCTCTTTAATTTCGTCGTCAACGGGTTCTTGCTTTCCGTGCTGAGAGCGGATATTCTCTACAATTTCATCAACTTGCTTATCATCCACAGCGATGCGGTAGAAGTCAAAAGTGCGTTCTTCGAGTTTTAAATCAATATCCGGCGACAAGCCGATGTCAAAATAGAATTCAAAGGTGTCGTTTTTAGAAAAATCACCTTTAGGCATATTTTCCTGATTGGCTAGAGGTTGCCCTAAAATGGGAAGTTCATTTTCCTGGATATAATTGTTGATTTTATCGCTGAGAATTTTATTTACTTCATCGAGCCTAATGGCTTTACCGTATTTTTTGTCAATGATTCCGGTGGGAACTTTGCCTACTCTGAATCCGGGCTCCTGGGCTTTCTTTTGATAGTCTTTAAGTTGCTTATCTACTGAGGGTTTATAATCTTCCGGCTCAATTACAACTTTCAGTAATGTAGTTAAATTCCCTTGGTCTTCTTGTGTAATGTTCATTGAAATCTGTTTTTTAAAGTTCTATTAATCAATTAAAAGCTTTTAAAAAAGCCCTGAATTTTGAATCTGCAAAAATAGAAAAAATTAGCGGAAAATCATCATACTGTGTTGTATTTCTGCCTTCTAATTAAGGGATAGAGAGTGAAAATAAAAAAGCACCCCGGAGGGTGCTTTGAGTGCGGCTAGAGGGAGTCGAACCCACACGCCCGAAGGCACTAGATCCTAAATCTAGCGCGTCTACCAATTCCGCCATAGCCGCAGCGCTTATTAAGCGGCTGCAAATATAGAGTTTTTTTTGAAGGAGAAAATGAAATAGGATAAAATTTTGAAGGCATTCGCATTATTTGCTTAGTAAAAGCTGTACTTTTGCAGCTTCATAAAAACACGAAAAATTCTATGTCATTAAAATGCGGGATAATTGGGATAACCAATACCGGAAAAACCACAATTCTTAATTGTGTTTCCAACACCAAAGCTGAGGCAACAAGTTTTGCTTTTAGTACAAATAAATCCAATATGGGGGTTATCAATGTTCCGGATCCACGTCTTGATCAAATCAATAAATTCGTAAACAGTAAGAAAGTAACGCCAACTACTGTTGACATTGTCGATATTCCAGGATTGGCTAAAGGCTCGAGTGAAGGAGAAGGTGTAGGGAATCAGTTTTTGGCGGATATTCAGCAAACGAATGCTTTGATTCATGTTTTACGATGCTTTGATGATGAAAACCTGCCGCATGTTGAGGGGAGTATTGATCCGGTAAGAGATATGGAAATCATTGACCTGGAGTTACAAGCCAGGGATCTTGACTTGGTTACGCGGAAAATAGAAAGGCTCCAAAAAGTTGCCAAATCAGGTGACAAAGAGGCAAAATATGGCATTGAAGTTTTGAAAAAACTGGCAGAGCACCTTGAAGAGTTTGGTAATGTCCGGGAATATGAGATGAAGAAAGAGGATAAGACAAAGTTTGTTGACGATCTTTTTCTTTTAACGGATAAACCAGTCATGTACGTGTGCAATGTTGATGAAGAAAGCGCTGTAAGCGGCAATGAATATGTTGAGAAAGTAAAGGAAAGCCTTGAAGCAAAAGATGCGCAGGTTTTGATAGTTGCCGGAGCATTAGAGGCAGACATAGCTGACCTGGAGACTGAAGAAGAGCGGGAAGAGTTTTTAAAAGATGCCGGACTTACTGAACCCAGCGTGAATAAAATGGTTCGTTCAGCTTATGACCTGCTTAACCTGCAATCGTTTTTCACTGCCGGCGAAAAAGAGGTGAGGGCCTGGACGCTCCGCAAAGGAAGCACAGCTCCTGAAGCTGCCGGAGTAATCCACAGCGATTTGCAACGGGGTTTTATAAGGGCTGAGGTGATAGCTTATGATGATTATATTGCTCATAAAGGTTCTGAAGCTAAATTGAGGGAAGCAGGAAAGCTTCGGCTAGAAGGAAAAAATTATATTGTAAAAGACGGGGATATCCTGAATATCAGGTTTAATGTATGATGTAGAAAACAATTAGAATTTTAACATTTTATTGGTTTCTTCAGCACGCTTGTCGCGACGGGAACCCCACAGGTATCCTAAAAAACCTCCGATAACAAACCCTGCGATGGGATACAGTATATTCATATTAAAAGCCATGATGACAAATCCCGTCATGCCTAAAATGCTGCCGCCAACTACAATTCCTCCATCGCGAAACTGACCCTGAACACTAAACCCGTGTTCACCCTGCAAGTGATTTGTGATTACTTTAAAGCGTTTTTCTATGCTGCGTTTTACAGAGGGGGAGGGGTTTGCTATTTTAGGCAGGTCCCCGGCAAGCTCCATCAGCATTTTTTGATGGTTTGCAGCCTCACTGCAACTTTGACAATTTTGATAAACAGTTTTGGAAAGGGTTTCAATTTTTTGCGGATATCTTGCTTTTATTGCATGGCTGTCAGCGTCTAACTTATGTTGATTTTTTCTGACTGTATTGTGGATTTTTTGTTGTGTCTGTTCTGTGTTATCCATTGTTTTTATTATTCCGCTTCCGCGAAGATAATCATTTCTTGTCTTAGCGCGCTCCAGCCATTTCAATTTTCAGTAAAATGTTTTTTGTGTCTGATGAGGATGTTTAAACGTTTGAGCAAAAAATATTCGATAATTACACGTTACAAATTCTTTAAAGAGAAAACACCAGCGGCGCAATTTCATTCAGCTAAGTGACAGGTGAAGAACTTGTCTCAAGAATAAAGCCCTGAAAGGGCGAAATAACATAGCCCAGGGTGAAGCCCTGGGTAAATCGACCGCACCCGTTTCCTAAAAAGCCCTGAAAGGGCGACAGCAAACAAAAGAAAATAATTTCGATCTGCCGTGCGCCCAAATCCGCGTAATCCGTATACAGCCAAAAAAAA
>JBNJGK010000040.1:0-8191 GCA_051747665.1 Bacteroidota bacterium
CATCCGCCGTCGATGATAGTTTAATCGAAGTTCCAGACTTTAAACAGGCGGAACCATCATAAAGGGTGAGATCTCACAAAGGGTTTAAATCCCCGGCAAAAGACCAGAAAAGAAATAAATATGGAGTAGCGCAAAAAGCTTTAATTCAGAAAGGAAATCATACAAATCAGAAAATGGAAACCCTGGAATAACCATGAATCCTCTCACAAAATCCCGACAATAAAATTGTTGGGGTAATGAGATCAAGTTGATTTCACAGTAAGAATAAGTTGCTCTGATCACAAGGTCAGGTTGAGCCGGTATGTCCGTTTTCTATACGAATAACGGACTTAATTTGTACTTTTACGCAATTAGCTTATTTATCAGGAAAGTGAATATTTGATATAAATGAATCAGAAAATGGATCAACGATAAACCAGAGACATCTCTTGCAATGCTAACAACTTATTTGAAAAATATAAGCTCCCTTCCCGTCCAGCTTTTGCAGATCAAAAGAAACCTCAAGGTGCAAAAGTCTTTCATGAAGCATACAATCATTCCTGAGGTTGAGAAGGCAAAAATGAATGCTGATAGCAGCCTGGGCGATGCTGATTTTGATAAAATCAAACGTTATTACAGTTTGGCTGTTCCGGCAATTCTGGGTGAAGGCTTTTGCTTATTGAGAAATAAACGATTAACTGAAAAGGAACGTAAGGCTTTAACTTACCTCGGAGGACTTACAGGACTTTTTGATGATTTCTTTGATAAGAAGGAGCTCCCGGATAGCCATATTCAAAAACTTATACTCAGACATAACGAGAAAGATGCAGAGGACGATCATGAACGGCTTTTTGTTAGTTTTTACAACACTGCCCTCGAAAACATAGAACATCAGAAGCTATTTTCGAATTATGTGAATAAAGTTTTCGAAATGCAGATTTTAAGTCGCAGACAGAAACTTTCAGATATAACAGAGCAGGAAATTGCGCATATCACCTATGCTAAAGGAGGCTACTCACTACTTTTTTACCGGGGTGCCTTAGAAACCGCCCCGTCGCAAACGGAGGAAAAAGCGCTGTATATACTTGGCAGCCTTCTGCAACTGGAAAATGACCTGTTTGATGTGTATAAAGACTATCGGGATAATATTAAAACATTGGTAACTACAGAAACAGACATCAGAAATCTAAGGCAACGATATTTTTCATTAATGGAATCCACGACCGGTTTAATCAGACAAATGCCTTTGCCGGCAAAGAAACTAAACATTTTTCTGAGATTTATCTCGCTGGTAGTATTTCGGGGCATTGTGTGCTTAGACCAACTGGAATCCATACAGAAAACCACAAACCATACTTTCTCTCTGAGTCAATACAAAAGAAAAGACCTGATTTGCGATATGGAAAAAGCAAATAACATTCTGAGAGTGTTGCATTATTATGGGAAAGGGTGGTAAATCTATATTTCTGCGATTGATAAAAAATAAGTATTTTTGGAATAGATATCAATTGAAAAATGAGAAGTACTAATTCAAATGCATTAATTATTATCAGGGAAACTGCTCATAAGTTTATTCCCGAAAGCAAGGTGCTTCTGTTTGGCTCCCGTGCGCGTAGTGATTACAACCATGACAGTGATTATGATTTTCTGGTTATAACCAAAGAGAATTTCGATATCAGAAAAAAAAGAAACTTGAAATCACTGATAAGAAAGGAGCTTGCCAAATTTAAAATCCCTGCTGATATTCTTATTCAGAGTGCAGAAGAAGTTTATTACAAAAAAGATATTCCAGGACATATTGTTAATCAAGTTTTGCAAGAAGGAGTTGCTTTATGAACAAGCCTACCATCGACTTTATAAAACAATGGTTAGCAAAAGCCAATGAAGATATTTTGGTTGTGGAAAGACTTACAGACGATGATATTATTGCAACTTCTTCTGCTTGTTTTCATTGTCAGCAGGCTGTTGAGAAATTTCTTAAGGCTTTTTTAATAGCAAATGGCATTAACATTAAGAAAACACATAACATTGAATTTTTGCTATCAGAATGCTCTGATATAGATAAAGATTTCGAAGATATTGATCCAAAAGAGTTGAGCGATTTTGGGGTTGAAGTCAGATACCCCGGAGACATGTATATTCCTGGTGAGCATGAAACATTGGAATATAAAAATCTTGCATTAGAGATTAAAGAACTGGTAGAGCACAAAATAAACAGAATCTTAGAATAAAAACCCCAACCATTTCGGGCCGGGGCATCTGGATAAGATTTTTCTAATATTCTTTCACCTCAGCTTCGCCTTTAAGCAGTCTTAGTCCGTTCATGGCCATGGCTTCTATAACGTCTTCGTTAGGGTATACGGAGACAGGCGCCAGCTTGTTGACGCGTTTGCTGATGGAGTTGGCAAAGCGTTTGCAGTGGAATGGCTCTCCCGAGAGCAGTATGGCATCGCATTCGCCTTCGAGCACAGCAAACTTTCCGCCGATGGTTTTAGCTATCTGGTAGGCTAAAGCATTGGATATAAACTCTGCTTTTTCATCCCCACCGCGAATCATTTCTTCTACTTCGGCAGGATTGCTGGTTCCGAGGTAGGCTTTGTAACCTGACTCTTCGTTAATCATTCTGAACAGCTCTTCCTGAGTGATCTCACCGCTGAAAGCCATACGGATCAAATCCCCTACAGGCAATGTGCCGGCACGTTCAAAGGAAAATGGCCCGGCACCGTCAAAAGTCTGGTTTACATCAATCACTTTTCCGTGCTTGTGGGCGCCAATCGAGACCCCACTTTCTATGTGGACAATGATCAGTTTTAAATCCTCATAGGTTACGTTGTTGGCTTTCGCAAATTTGCGCGCTACCGTTTTGTGGTTTAACGCATGAAAAACCGATTTACGCTCAAACCTGGGGTTTCCCGTAACACGCGCCAGTGGCTCCAGCTCATCTACCACCATTGGGTCAGCAATATAAGCTTTGGCATTGGGCAACTGCGATGCGATTTTATCTGCAATTATCCCGCCAAGGTTATTTGCATGCATGCCTTGAACGCCTTTACGGAGGTCTTGTATCATTTTTTGATTGACTTCATAAATCCCCGACTCCATGGGTTGTACCAGTCCGCCGCGCCCCATAATAACCGCAATGCTTTCAAGGGGTATCTCATTGTCTTTTAGCTCCTCCAATATTAGATTTGTCCTGAAATCATCCTGCTCGGGAATGGTTTTAAACTTTTTCAGTTCCTCTTCCTTATGGCGGATGGTCTTCAGATACACAATATTGGTGCTTTCATAGACGGCCATTCTGGTGTGGTCCTTGTCGGGATTGATGGCTAAGATTCGTTTATCAAACATGGTTTTAATTTTTTTTGCAATTTACATATTTCTGCGATATTGACCGCCCACTTCAAACATTGCAGAAGTAATTTCTCCTAAAGTAGCATGTTTTGAAGCTTCCATCAATACATCAAAAATGTTTTTGTGTTCAATGGCTGCTTTCTTGAGTTGTTCTATCGCCTTTTCAGATATTTTTCTGTTGGTTTTCTGAAGGTTTTTCACCGTACTGATTTGTTGCTTTTTCTCTTTTTCGGTGGCCCTGATGATTTCTCCGGGGCGCACCGTAGGGCTTCCTTCATCTGACAGGAATGTATTCACGCCCACTATGGGCAGCTCCCCGGAGTTTTTAAGCGCTTCGTAATACATCGATTCTTCCTGGATTTTCCCGCGCTGGTACATCGTTTCCATAGCGCCCAGCACACCGCCTCTCTCTGTAATCCGGTCAAATTCAGAAAGCACAGCTTCTTCAACCAAATCTGTCAGCTCTTCGATAATAAATGAGCCTTGCAACGGATTCTGGTTTTTAGCCAGTCCAAGCTCTTTGTTGATAATCATCTGAATAGCCAGCGCTCTTCTTACAGACTCTTCCGTAGGGGTGGTAATCGCCTCGTCATAAGCGTTGGTATGCAAAGAGTTGCAATTATCATAAATGGCATAAAGTGCCTGCAGCGTAGTACGGATGTCATTAAACGCAATTTCCTGCGCGTGCAATGAGCGGCCGGACGTTTGAATGTGATACTTCAGTTTTTGAGAGCGATCGTTAGCGCCATATTTCAGCTTCATGGCTTTCGCCCAAATAAGGCGGGCTACGCGACCAATCACAGCATATTCTGCATCCGTGCCATTAGAGAAAAAGAAGCTGAAGTTGGGCGCAAATTTATCGATATCCATTCCGCGCGAAGCGTAATACTCCACGTAAGTGAAGCCGTTTGCCAAGGTATAAGCCAGTTGTGTAATGGGGTTGGCACCGGCTTCGGCTATATGATACCCGGAAATGGATACCGAATAGAAATTCCTTACCTTGTTGTTGATAAAATACTCCTGCACATCGCCCATCAGCTTAAGCGAAAACTCTGTAGAAAAGATGCAGGTGTTCTGCGCCTGGTCTTCTTTCAGAATATCTGCTTGTACCGTTCCCCGGACAACAGCAATGGTTTCAGCTTTAATCTTTTCATAAGCCTCCTTTGGCAGGATTTGGTCTCCGGTAACACCCAGCAACAGCAACCCCAGTCCGTTGTGGCCTTTTGGCAATTCTGCATGGTAACGGGGGCGTTCGAGGCCCTGATCATCATAAAGTTCTTTCAACTTTTTCTCTACCCGGTCTTCCATTCCGTTTTCACGGATGTAGTTTTCGCATTGCTGGTCTATGGCTGTATTCAGGAAATAAGCCATGAGTGAGGGCGCCGGTCCGTTAATGGTCATGGATACTGAAGTCTTGGGGTCGGCCAAATCAAAACCGGAATAGAGTTTTTTGGCATCATCAAGGCAACTGACTGACACACCGCTGTTACCAACTTTCCCATAGATATCCGGGCGCGGATCAGGATCGTGGCCGTAAAGTGTTACGCTGTCGAAAGCCGTAGAAAGCCTTTTTGCAGGCTGGTTCCAGGAGATATAATGAAACCGCTTATTTGTGCGTTCAGGACTTCCTTCTCCTGCAAACATGCGTGTTGGGTCTTCCTGTTCGCGCTTGAAAGGATAAACACCTGCCGCAAAAGGGAAAGCTCCCGGCACGTTTTCTTTGAGATTCCATTTAAGGATGTCTCCCCATCCTTTGTATTGCGGCAGCGCTACTTTTGAAATGCGATTATGCGAAAGCGTTTCTTCTTTAGTTTGAATGGCAATTTCCTTATCCCTTACTTTAAAAGTAAAGGTATCCTGTTCATATTGCTTTTTTCGCTCCGGCCACTGCTCCAGCACTACCAAGCTCTCCTGCGAAAGATCATTTTCCGCTTCTTTCGTTTTCTGGCTGAGCAATTCCTGAGCATTCGCTTCCCCCTGGATTTCTTCGGTAGCAATTTTGAGTGCCTGAAGTCTTTGTGCCTTTTCGGCCTCCTCTTCGGCCCAACGGTTATAATTGCGGATGGTTTCGGAAATTTCGGAAAGATAACGCACCCGGTTGGGAGGCATGATGATCGTGCGCTCAACGTCTTTAAGCTTCAGCTCAAATCCTGAAGCAAAGCGTTTGGGATACTTTTCTTCCAGCTTATCCACAAAGGCTTTATAAAGCCGGTCTACTCCCGGATCATTAAACTGCGATGCCATTGTGCCAAACACCGGCATGGTTTCGGGTTTTTCATGCCACAACTGGTGGTTGCGTGCATATTGCTTTCTCACATCGCGCAAAGCGTCCTGCGAGCCTTGTTTATCAAACTTGTTCAGGGCAATCAAGTCAGCATAATCAAGCATATCAATTTTTTCGAGCTGAGTGGCAGCGCCGTAATCGGGAGTCATCGCGTAAAGCGAAAAATCCGAATAATCAATGATTTGGGTGTCCGACTGGCCAATTCCTGAGGTTTCGAGGATAATCAAATCAAAGCCGGCGTTTTTGATAATGCAAAGCGCATCTTTTATGTATTTGGATACCGACAGATTAGCCTGTCGTGTAGCCAGCGAGCGCATGTAAACACGTGGATTATGGATCGCATTCATGCGGATGCGATCGCCAAGCAAAGCTCCTCCCGTTTTTCGTTTTGAGGGATCGACAGATAGTATGGCTACCGATTTATCTTTAAAATCATTCAAGTAGCGCCTTATTAATTCATCAACCAACGATGATTTTCCGGCCCCGCCGGTTCCGGTAATGCCCACAATAGGCGTTTCCTTCTTTTTGCATTCAGCATTCAACTCCTGGATTTGATTTTTGATGGTTTGCGGATAGTTTTCCGCGGCGGAGATCATTTGAGCAATAGCCTGATAATCACCCTGAAAAATCTGCTCGTTAGAAACTTCAATATCTTTACCCAGCGGAAAATCGCTTTGCTTCAGCACATCATTTATCATGCCCTGCAATCCAAGTTCGCGTCCTTCATCCGGAGAGTATACATGTGTTATTCCGTACTCATGCAACTCCTCAATCTCTTCAGGGAGAATCACGCCACCGCCACCACCGAAAATTTTGATGTGTCCGGCGCCGCGCTCCTGTAAAAGGTCATACATGTACTTGAAATACTCCATATGACCGCCCTGGTAGGAAGTGAGTGCGATGGCCTGCACATCTTCCTGCACAGCACAATCAACAATCTCAGCTACCGAGCGGTCGTGCCCGAGGTGAATCACTTCAGCTCCTGAAGACTGGATTATTCGTCGCATAATATTAATAGCGGCATCGTGACCGTCAAAAAGGGAAGCAGCCGTTACAACACGAACAGCATTTTGAGGCTTATAAACATCTTTTATCATGATAATCAGTATATATTAAAACATGTGGATATACAAATATAAAGGAGACTTTTATTTTAACAAAGAAAATAGTAAATCATATTTTGATATTTACATACAAATAACTATTTTGGACAACAATTTCATCTGAAATATACAGATATTTTTCTAATTTTAAATAGATTATGTATCATTAAATGCTATTATTATGGATTTAAAGCAAATACTTTTTATTATATCACTACTTATCACCCTGGGTGTATTCAGTTTTTCCATGAACCGCATTATCCGTTTTCTGAAACTCACTCGTGCGGGCTTTCCGATAAAGAACATCGGAGAGCGTCTTAAAGTAACATGGAATGTAGCTATTGCCCAGACTAAAATATTTCGCAACCCCATAGCCGGATTTTTCCATGCGATGGTCTTTTGGGGTTTCATCATCATTACTATTGGGAGTATAGAAATGGTTGTGGACGGCATAGCCGGGAAAGAGCGGCTTTTTGCAGCAGCGGGCCCGGTTTATGATGTCATCATTGGACTGGGTGATGCTTTTGCCGCTTTTATCGTCTTCGCTATCCTGGTTTTTCTGGCAAGACGTCTCTTTTTGGATATTCAAAGATTTAAAGGCGTAGAAATGAAAAAGAAGTCAAAACTTGATGCGAATATTGCCCTGACTTTTATTTTATTGCTGATGATTAGCCTTATCGGGATGAATGCAGCATATGTAGCGTTGCACGGTGGCGGCTATGAAGGCGTGTTTCCGGTAAGTGCTTGGCTGGCCGGATTTATGGTTAATATGGATAGCCATTCTCTTCATGTAGTGCATGAAGCCGGATGGTGGTCGCATATCTTACTGATTTTTATTTTTGCCAATGTTTTGCCTTACTCTAAGCATTTCCACGTATTCATGTCGGTACCCAATGTATTTCTGAGTCGCCTTGAGCCGCTTGGCTATGTAAGAAACATGAAAGAAATTACTGAAGAAGTAAAACTGATGATGGATCCGGATGCCGCTTTTTCAGAGCCGGAAACCTCAGAAGAACCCGAAGAGCAAGCTACTTTCGGAGCTAAAGATGTGGATGATTTAATCTGGAAGAATTATTTCGACTCGCTGGCTTGTACCGAGTGTGGCCGCTGCACTGCGGTATGCCCGGCTAACATAACCGGAAAGCTCCTTTCGCCCCGCAAAATCATGGTTGACACCCGGGCCCGCATGAAAGAAAAAGGTCCCGGGCTGCTTAAAGACGAAAACTACGATGACGGCAAATCTCTGCTGCGTGATTATATCACAGAAGAGGAGTTGTGGGCCTGCACTATGTGTAATGCCTGTGCCCAGGAATGCCCGATTAATATCAATCAGCCATCTATTATCCTTGAATTGCGCCGCTACCTTGTCATGGAAGAAGCTGCCGCACCCTCAGAGCTCAACGCCATGTTTACCAACATTGAAAACAACGGAGCCCCCTGGCAATACCCCCAGGAAGACCGCATGAAATGGGCG
>JBNJGK010000040.1:8291-22122 GCA_051747665.1 Bacteroidota bacterium
AAAATAACCGTCCCAATAATAGCTGATAAGCATGCCAATGGAGAAAAGCCGGAATTTCTTTTTTGGGTAGGCTCGATGGGCGCTTTTGACGATCGCTATCAGAAAGTAACGCGCGCTTTTGTGCGTATTTTGGATTACCTTGATGTGGATTTTGCCGTTTTGGGTACAGAGGAAATCAGCTCTGGCGATGCTGCCCGGCGTGCCGGAAATGAAATGCTTTTCCAGATGCAGGCAATGCAGAATATTGAGCTTTTTGAGCAGTATGAGGTAAAGAAAATCCTTACGTGCGATCCGCATGCGTTTAACACGTTTAAGAATGAGTATGGCGAATTCGGAGGGCATTATGAGGTTATACACCATACGGTGTTTCTGGAAAAGATGATTTCAGAGAGAAAGCTTCAGTTAAACGGAGACATGTTTGAAAACATGAGGGTTACTTACCATGACCCCTGCTATCTTGGCCGGGGAAATGGTGTGTATGATGCTCCCCGCCAAATCATCGAGAAGCTGCCGGTTAATCTGGTGGAAATGCCGCGGAGCAAAAGCTTTTCGCTCTGTTGCGGAGCGGGTGGGGCTCAAATGTTTAAAGAAGCTGAAAAAGGAACTCATGAAGTTTATGAGGAACGAACAAATGAGGCTTTGGAAACAGGCGCTAAAATTGTGGTTACGGCATGTCCGTATTGCATGACGATGATTACGGATGGCATCAAGTATAAAGATAAGACGGACGACGTACAGAACCTGGATGTGGCCGAGCTGGTAGCTAAAGCATTGAAACTACAGAAATAAACCGGCTTTAGTTGGATTCCCTATAATGTAAGCTGCACAGACAAAAAATCCGTGCAGCTTATTTTTTTATTCTACTGTAACTGACTTGGCCAGGTTTCTGGGCTGGTCTACATTACATCCGCGCATTACGGCTATGTGATACGAAAGCAGTTGCAACGGGATAGTATTAATTAATGGATCCAGAAACTCGTGGGTTTCCGGGACTTCTATAGTGTAATCGGCAATCTCCTTGATGGTTTGGTCGCCAATAGGAACAACGGCAATAATCACACCGCTGCGGGCTTTGATTTCCTGGATATTGCTCATTACCTTATCATAAATGCTCTTGTTGGTGCCGATAATAACGGTAGGCATGTCTTCATCAATGAGCGCAATAGGGCCGTGTTTCATTTCTGCTGCGGGATATCCTTCAGCGTGTATATAAGAAATCTCTTTGAGTTTTAGCGCCCCCTCCAATGCTACCGGAAAATTAAATCCCCTGCCCAGATACAGGAAGTTGCGGCTGTCTTTAAACTGCAAGGCAATCTCTTCTACTACCTTGTTCGTTTCTAAAACCTTAGTGATTTTTGCCGGAATGTTGTGCAATTCTGTAACCACTTGCTGATACTTAGAAGCGCTGATAGAGCCTTTCAGTTTTGCTATACGCAATGCCATCAGTGTAAGCAATGTAACCTGTGATGTGAAAGCCTTGGTAGAGGCAACACCTATTTCCGGTCCGGCATGGGTGTATGAGCCTGCGTGGGTAGCCCGCGCTATTGAAGAACCAACCACATTGCAAATACCTAAGATCGTAGCGCCTTTAGATTTCGCCAGCTCTATGGCGGCCAAAGTATCGGCTGTTTCTCCCGACTGCGAGATGGCAATCACAATATCATCTTCTGAAATGATCGGATTGCGGTATCTGAACTCTGAAGCGTATTCAACTTCTACCGGAATACGCGCCATCTCTTCAAAGAGATACTCGCCCACCAATCCGGCATGCCATGATGTCCCGCAGGCAATAATAATAATCCGGCGGGCATTCACCATTTTTTGTTCATAATCAAGAATTCCGCCCAGTCTTACTTCCCAGTTTTCAGGGTTCAGCCTTCCCCGCATACTGTCTTTGATAGAGTCTTCCTGCTCATAGATTTCCTTGAGCATGAAATGTTCAAACCCTTGCTTTTCCAAGGCGCTGAGGTTCATCTCCAGCTCTTGAACATAAGGGTTTTTCTTTTTATTCTTGATGGTTTTAAGCTCCAGCTCCTGATTCCGGCGGATAATCGCAATTTCCTCATCCTCAAGGTAAACCACCTGCTTCGTGTGCTCTACAATAGGCGTAGCATCCGATGCCAGGTAGAAATCACCATTACCGATACCCACTACAAGCGGACTGCCTTTGCGGGCAGCAATGAGCATGTCAGGCTCATCCTTGGAAGCAATTACAATGGCATAAGCGCCAATAACGCTGTTCAGCGCAATGCGCACGGCCTCAACAAGGTCTACCTTTTCCTTTAGTTTGATATCTTCTATCAGATTTATCAAAACCTCCGTATCTGTATCACTGTGGAACGTATATCCCCGTTTGATAAGTTCTTTTTTGAGTGTTTCATAATTTTCGATGATGCCATTATGAACTATAGCCAAATCTTTAGAATTGGACTCATGGGGGTGTGCGTTGCTGTTGTTGGGGATTCCGTGTGTAGCCCAGCGCGTATGTGCAATTCCGGCATTGCCATTGATATTTTTGCCAGAGACAAACTCTTCAAGCGTTGCTACTTTTCCCTTTTGCTTATAACTTTTAATTCCGCCATCGATAAGCGTAATACCGGCGCTGTCATATCCCCGGTATTCCAAACGGTACAGACCGTTTATCAGAATGGGGTATGCTTGTTTTTCTCCAAGATATCCTACTATTCCACACATAATTCAGGTAGTATTTAAATTTGTATTCACAAAGCTAATATAAAATAGAATTCACAGACATTTTTTCGACCGAAAATTTATTTCGTGCGCAAATAAACATGTCTGACAAAACAAACAAAAAAACCATTAACTTACCAAATGGGTCAGGGTATCGGCTTAATCAGCCATAGTGTAAGTCAAACTGATTTTTAGTCTGTTATTTTCTGATTCAGGGCCTGCCAATTTTAAACGTCTATACTCTGTTGATTCATTGGGTATGCCAAGCAAAATTTCGTTGTTTTCAGAAGATCCGGTAATTAATCCCTGTACATACATAGACAACCTGAAATTAGCAGTGCCGTCGTCCCGCATGTTGCCTCCTAAATATGCATTTCCCTCAGAAACATCCGGCAGCTCATAGAAATCACCTTTTTCATCTAAGCCTATCACATAGAGCCTTTCCGGTTTTGAATAACCATCATTATCCATGGTGTTCACAATAAATTGTGCATCGTTCACAACCAGGTCTTTATTAGTTTTTTCCAGTTCAGGGATTCTCACTTTCACCCTCACTCCTGCAAGTGTTTGCAAATAGAGCTTTTCGTTTCCCAAAGTGGTGTCGCCTTCAATTAACTGTTGCTTAAATTCCTCACTGGCCAGGTCATAATTATGCTCATAATGATTTGTTCTTGGTGTAGCATCGCCCACGATGTAATCAAAACTTGCAGTGTCATCCTGATTATGATAATAAATCCTGATTCTGCTTTGGTTTCCCGTCAGTTTATACGAAACCAGCGAACCGCTTCCTGGTTGGGTTTCCTGTTCGGTAGTGATATACAGTCCTTTAAAGAAATCCACAAAATTTTCTGTGTTTTCCATGTCGGTATCTTCTGCATTCAGCAGAAAATTCCCAAACTCATCCGACATCGGGATGCGAACATGAGGTGCATACATGTTGGTATCTATCGTTACGCTATCAGTTGGCCTTGGATGATGGGTATAGCTATTTGCATAATCTGCTGATTCATCATATTCAAATAGATTATTGGAAGAATAAAGCGTATCTTCTATTTTTTCCTGCAGCGGATAAACATGTATAGTTTGCGGGGCTGCCGTATCGCCATAGTACCGGTTGTACTGCATCATAAGTACTACAGAATCAAGTACGGGCTCTTCGCCAAAGTCATACTCTGCTGAAGAGAGCGCAAAAGAGGTAAAAACAGAAGCAGAAGAAACGCCAAACTCCGTATCATAGATTGACCCAAGCAAACTAAATTCTGTTCTGTCCGTTCGCACTGAGTCTACTAAAACAGACTGAGCTTCTAATGTTATTGTATCGGTTTTTGAGACTCCCAACTCTTCATCCGTAGGTTGAACACCCACACCCACATCGGTAGGATCTTCTTCACATCCTGTAATAAAAAATCCGGCTGCCAGCATTAAAGCAGCAATTGCGAAACTATGTATTCTCAACGTCTTTGTTTTTTTGTCTATAACTTGAAGGCAATACTACAAATAAAGCTAAAATCAACAATCAGCTTTCAAGGATTTTATCATAAAAATCGTTAATGGGCCCTATATAATCTTCTTTTTCCGGACCTTGATAATCAAGGAAAGGCTTGCCTGATGCCTTGGCAAAGTCGAGCAATTCCTGATTTACGGTTTCACTTCCCTGAATAATTGCATCGGAAAACGTAATGGCCCCTTTCATAAGGCTGATATAGTCGCGGCCTTCAAAATGTTTCAGATCCGCTTTTGTAATTCCCTGAAGACTGATTTTTTTTGTCAGATTCTCGCTGAGTTCTTCAGGAAAATCATCATCAAATAAGGTGGTAACCACTTTTGCTTCTGAAAACAAAGGGTTATCTTTAAATGCCTTTTTTACATAGAGGGGCACTAAAGCAGACATCCAGCCTTTACAATCAATTATATCAGGAGCCCATCCCAGTTTTTTTACTGTTTCGAGCACACCTCGCCCGAAAAATACCGTTCGTTCATCATTATCCTCAAAAAACTTTCCTTTTTTATCCCTGATCATTGCTTTGCGATGAAAATAATCTTCGTTATCAATAAAATAAACCTGCATACGTGCAGGTTGAATAGATGCAACTTTAATAATCAGCGGATGGTCTGTATCATCAATGATTAGGTTCATCCCTGAAAGGCGGATAACTTCATGAAGTTGATTTCTGCGCTCGTTAATTACCCCAAAGCGGGGCATAAACGTGCGGATTTCCTTACCTTTTTCCTGAATACCCTGGGGCAGATGGCGCCCCATTTTACTCATGTGATTTTCTTTAAGATATGGTTTGATTTCCTGGGATACGAATAAAACTTTAGCTTTTTTCATCGATATGCAATTTATAATGCTTGATTGTCTCTAAATGAGTGCAAATTTACAAAAAATTCCTGTACTAAACAATCTTAAACATCTGTCAACCATTTGGCAGTACGCCATAAATAAAATGTCCGACACAACCTGTATTTGTGCCGGACATTTTCTGTAAAATTCTCTTATTTTTTGATAAACAAGGCTTTAATAATATGCTCAGCCATTTTTGGGTTTTCTTTAAGCCTGCGGGTAGAATATCCAAACCATTTTTTGCCGAATGGCACATAAACGCGCATTTTATGACCCTTGTCTAAAACTTCCTGCCGCAAATGAGGAGTAACTCCATAAAGCATTTGAAATTCATACTTGCTTTTAGGCACGTTGTATTTTTCAATCAGCTCATATGCAGCATCAATCAGTGGACGATCATGTGTTGCAATTCCGACATAGACTCCGTTTTTCAACAAAAAGTCCATATCTTCAATGAAATGCTTATTGACATTGTCATATCCTTTGTAAGCAATTTCCGGTGGCTCAACGTATATTCCCTTGCAGAGGCGGAAATTCAACGGATTGTCTTCACTGTGCAAGTCCATCAAATTCTTTATGTCATCAAGCGTTCTTTTCATATAGGCTTGAAAAACCAAACCTACATTTTTCGGAAAGTCAGCTTTAATTCTTCTAAACAACCTGATTTCCTTGTCGGTGCATGGCGAATCCTCCATATCAATTCTAACAAAATTGTTATAAGAAGCGGCTTTAGCCACCACCTCGTAGGTGTGCTGATAACATTTTTCTTCATCAAGCAGCAGCCCAAAAAAAGTAGGTTTAATAGAAAAGTTTCCTTTAATGTTGTTTTTCTCAGCTTCTTCAATTACCTGAAGATATTCTTTTTTGTTGTCTTCGGCTTCCTGAAGTTCTGTGATAAACTCTCCAAGAACGTCCATTGTTACCAACATCCCTTTCTCATTCAGGGTCTTTGAAGCATTGATTGCATCCTGTAAGGTTTCTCCGGCAATATATTTTTTTGAGAAAATCCATACAAGCTTTTTGGGCATGTATGGAAGCATTGCGGCAATAAGTTTGTTAAACATATCCTGTGATATTTATAAAGTCCGTATGGTTTTATTTTACCTAACAAAACTATGGAAAATTCTTAATAATTTACAACGTTTTCAATAACAGATTCACTTCATGGAAATCAGACAGGAGAACTTCTGAAACCATTACTTGAAAGCACATGAGGCATGATTCTACTATTTGAAATAAAAATAAATAACGCGACAAATATTGGACAACTTTTAATATTTGATGTGTTGAATATGATGAAACAGTAATTGAGATCATAAAAAAAACAGATAAAGCAAGAGTCTGCCAAAAACCAGATTTGCCATAACGAATCAAAAAAAGGGTTTTGCATCAACATCTGAAGATTCTAAAATTAATTTGTTTTATTACTGATTCATTGTTACTTTTGCAGCCCTTTTAAAAGAAAGTGAGGTTGTTGTGGGGAAATTAAAGGAATTTAATATAGCCTTTAGCGGCTTGAAGACAGGATTTCACCACTTTGAACTTTCAGCAGGGAAATCGTTCTTTAAAGAATATAAGGCTCTGGCTATTGAAGAAGGAGATCTGGATGTTATACTGGAACTGGAAAAACAGGAACGGATGCTCATTTTTACCATCAACATCCACGGGAGTGTGGATTTGGTATGCGATCGGTGCCTGGAAACATTTCAGCAGCCTGTAGAAATCCATAAAACCCTGTATGTAAAATTACAGAATGGAATAGAGCATTTGGTTGAAGAAAGCGAAGATGTGCTTCTGCTTCCGGATACAGAAAGTGATTTTGACATCAGTCATTACATTTATGAGTTTATCAGCCTGGCCATTCCTATGAAAAAGACGCACGGTTTTAACAAAGCCGGTGAAAGTTTATGCAATCACGAGATGATTGAGTTGCTGGAGAAACAAAAGCAAAGCGCTAAAGGAAAAAAACAAAATGAAGAAACGGATCCGCGATGGGATGCGTTAAAGAAATTACGAAATTAAAATCAATAACATTTAAAATTCTATAAAAATGGCACATCCAAAACGGAAAATATCAAGAACCAGAAGGGATAAACGTCGTACACATAAAAAACTAGAGCGCCCCCAATTGGCTACTTGCCCAACTACCGGCGAGGTACACAGATATCATCGTGCATATTATGTAGACGGAGCTCTTTATTACAAAGGACAACTGGTGCATGATGCAGAAATAGACTAATCAAAGTTTTACAAACCCATTTCCATATGAGAATAGGTTTAGATGTTATGGGCGGAGATTTTGCACCAAAAGCCGCGGTAGAAGGTGCTATCCTCGCCCATAAAAATTTTAGTGCAGACGACCGCATAGTGCTTTTCGGCGATGCGGAAGTCATAAAAAAAGAGCTGACAGAGCAGAATGGTAATGTGGCTGATTTTGAAATCCAGCATACAAGCCAAACCATTGAGATGAGTGAGCATCCTACGAAAGCATTTAAAAGCAAGCCAGACTCAAGTATCACGAAAGGTTTTATGATGCTCAAAGGCGGCCAGATAGATGCTTTTGCAAGCGCCGGCAACACTGGCGCCATGCTGGTAGGTTCCATACACGCCGTAAGCACCGTAGAAGGAATCTCCCGGCCAGCCACAGCAGCAGTATTTCCGCGTGTGGGCGGAGGCAATAATATCATCCTGGATGTTGGAACCAACGTAGATACCAAACCGGAAAACCTTTTTGAGTTCGCCATATTAGGGAAGCTATATGCTGAGTATGTTTTTCACGTGGATAAACCAAAGGTTGGTTTGCTGAGTATTGGTGCAGAAAAAGAAAAAGGCAATATTGCTACAAAAGCAGCTTATCAGTTACTCGAAAATGCCAAAACGTTCACTTTTGCTGGTAACGTAGAAGGCAGAGACCTTTTCAGGGATAAGGCTGATGTCATTGTATGCGATGGTTTCACCGGAAACGTAGCATTAAAGCAAGCTGAGTCTTTCTACCGGATTATGACGAAAAGAGGCATCAAGGATGACTATTTGGCGCGTTTTAATTATGAAACCTATGGCGGCACACCTGTTTTAGGGACGAATGCACCTGTAATGGTAGGTCATGGGATCTCCAATGCACGGGCTTTTAAGAACATGATACTGCACAGCCGCGAAATGGTTATGGCCGAACTGCCATCCAAGATTGAACGGTCTGTAGTAAAGAATATACAAAACAGATAGTTCTTTTCATTTTTCTTATAAATTTGCAGCGTTTTTAAGAATTCTAATACGAAAAGATGAAAGCAGCAATTACCGGAGTGGGCGCTTACGCACCTGAAGATATTCTCACCAACGACGATTTGGCTGAAATGGTAGACACTACCGATGAATGGATAATGACCCGGATTGGTATCAAAACCAGGCATATTTTGAAAGGTGAAGGTTTAGGAACATCTTACATGGGTGAGCGTGCTGTTAATGAACTTTTGCAAAAAACCAATACCTCGCCTGATGAAGTAGATGCACTCATCTGTGCTACCGTTACACCAGACCACATATTTCCGGCTACCGCCAACATTATCAGTGATAAAACAGGCATCAAAAATGCCTTTAGCTTTGATATTAATGCCGGTTGCTCGGGTTTTTTATACGCTCTTGAAACGGCCTGGAAGCTAATTTCATCAGGGCAATACAAAAAGATAATTGTAGTAGGCGCTGATAAAATGTCGGCGGTCACAGACTATACTGACCGGGCCACATGCCCCATATTTGGTGATGCAGCAGGCGCTGTAATGGTTGAACCCTCTGAGGATGAAAACGGCTTCATCGACTCCATGCTGCAAAGCGACGGAGTAGGAAAAAAACATCTGCACCAAAAAGCCGGTGGCTCGGTAAAGCCTCCTACTCATGAAACTGTGGACAACAGAGAACACTTTATCTATCAGGAAGGACAGCACGTATTCAAGTGGGCTGTGTCTAAAATGGCGGATATTTCTGTTGAAATGATGCAAAAACACAACATTGAGCCGGAGCAACTGGATTGGTTGGTGCCTCATCAAGCCAATATGCGCATTATTGAAGCTACTGCAAAACGGATGGGAATAAAGCGCGAACAGGTCATGATTAACATTCAGCGTTATGGCAATACTACGGCAGCCACACTACCACTTTGCCTTTATGAATGGGAAAAAGAATTAAAGCCCGGTAACAATATCATTCTGGCTACTTTTGGAGCGGGTTTTACCTGGGGTTCTATGTACCTTAAGTGGAGCTACGACGGTGAAAAAATGAATCGCTCTTAAAAAAGCACCGCCCTGAAGCTGAGTATGGTTTCAGGGTTTTGACTGCCAATTCCAGAATCAACCAAAAATCAGCCTGCTGTTGTATAAGGATTTATCCAGTAAACAGTCTTATCTCAAAGAATAGGCTTTCCAGCCACCATCATTAAAATAATATACCTCCTTGTAACCAACTTCCATAAGGATATCTCTCGCCTCCGGGTAATAGCCATCCAACTCATGAGGTTTGTGAGCATCTGAGTTCAAACTGATTGGGATATTCATTTTTAGCGCTTTTTTCAGGATTTCCTTTCCGGGAAACAGAGAGCGGCAACGGCCCCGGTATATGCCTCTGGTATTGACCTCTAAAATTGTATCATTGGCTTTGATGTAATCCAGCGACTCCTCAACCATCTTTTTGTACCAGATTTCATCTTCTTCAAAATAGCGGCTTTTGTTATGCATTTTGATTTTATCCAAATGACCAATCATGTCAGGCTTTTGTGTCGTGATCATCTCATTGATTTGATCAAAATAGGCTTTTACTCCTCTGTAAATATCTCCGCCAAACCCGTTTTTCAAACCTTCATCATAAATTTCAGGGTCAGGCCCGTCAATAAACCATAATTCATCATTGTGATTTTTGACAAGATGCACTGAACCAATGGTATAATCAAGGTGATAAGTGTTTTGAAAATCACTGAAAGAGCGCGTAACCTGCGGTATATAATCTATTTCAAGCGATAAATAAATCCGGATATCACGGCTGAATTCCTTTTGCAAGTGATGAATCTCCTTCACGTATTGCAACAAGGCTTCATCATCTTTAATTGAAAAACTATTCTGAAAAGGCACAGGTGCATGGCTTGAAAAGCCCAGAACTGAAAAGCCTTTTTGTATTGCAGTTTCCGCTACTTCTCTGAGTGAGGATTTCCCATCGCAGTAAAGACTGTGGGTATGGAGGTTTGCTTTTATCATGATTTATTTTCTGTTTTGATTCTGCTGTGTTAAACTGTTTTCTCCTGCTCAGGATTATTTAAATAATCGGTAAAAGTTCGCTTTTGTTGCCGCATCACGTAAAGTTTATCTCCTCTTCTTACGGTTTCGCTCACAGGAATAGAACACACGTCGCCTTTGCCCGCTTTGTCAACAGGCTTTAAGTCCACACGGATTTCCTTAACGGTATCCTCTACTACTCCTGTAGTATCGCCAATAATCATAATTTGATCGCCTTTTAGTACTTCATTGGTTTCTACAGGAACCTCAACAACACCAATTTTTGAATAGTAGTTCGTGATTTTTCCAAGAAAAAGCTTTTTACGTATCGTTTGCGATCCGTACTTTTCCGTCCATTCTCCCAATCGCTGACCCAGGTAATATCCATTCCAGAATCCACGATTATAAACCTGCGACAACTTATAATTCCAGACTTCTATTTTTTCTTCATTATATGTTCCTTCAAAAACAGCGTTTACGGCCTGCCGGTAAACCTGTGTCACTGTTTTTACGTATTCTGGTGACCGTCCCCGCCCTTCTATTTTTAATACACGCACACCTGCATCCAGAATTTTATTAAGAAAATGGACGGTTTTAAGGTCTTTCGGCGACATGATGTATTCATTATCCACTTCTAAGGCAATATCCGATTCTTTGTCTTGTACCTGATACCTTCTGCGGCAAGGCTGCAGGCAAGCGCCACGGTTAGCTGAAGAATTCATGGTGTGCAGGCTCAGGTAACATTTTCCTGAAACAGCCATACACAATGCGCCATGAGCAAATATCTCAATCCTCACAAGATTTCCCGAAGGCCCGGTTATTTGCTGTTCTTTAATCTGCCGCGTTATCTCAGCCACCTGGTTCAGGTTCAGTTCGCGTGCTGTAACCATTACATCCGCAAAACGGGCATAAAACTTAACCGCTTCTATGTTGGTGATGTTGCTCTGTGTGCTGATATGAACCGGCAGACCCAATTCGCGCGCATACTGAATTACAGAAAAGTCGGTAGCAATTATCGCTGAAACTTCAGCCAAAGCAGCAGCCTTCAAAACCTCTTTTACTTTTTCAAGTTCATGATCGTAAATAATGGTGTTTACTGTGAGGTATGATTTCACCTTGTGCTGGCGGCAAAGCCTTACGATTTCCTCAATATCGCTCAAAGAAAAATTTTGTGAGGAATTGGAACGCATGTTCAGGTGGCCTGCACCAAAATACACCGCATCCGCTTTAGCCTGAAAAGCAGCCTGCAACGACGCAAACGAACCCACTGGGGCCATAACCTCAACATCTTTTGCTCCCATACATTAAATTTTTGCAAAGGTAGTAGTTTCAAAACTTCATATTCTTTTAACAACAAATAATTAATTTTGCACATATAATATAAAAAACAAGCGTTATGAAATCCATAATATCATCATTATTCGTCTTTGTTGCTCTGTTCTCAAGTATAATAAGCTATGCTCAAAGCGGCCATGCCGAAACACTCCGGGATCAGTATGAAGGTTCTCAGGCCAAATATATCTTTCTTTTTATTGGAGATGGAATGGGCACAGCCCATGTGAACGCTGCGGAAGCTTACCTGAGCGCACAAAAGAACCAAAAGAAGCTTAATACGCTGAATATGTCGCTTTTTGAGGTACAGTCTACCATGACTACCTATTCTTCAGACCGCTTTATTACAGGTTCTGCGGCTTCAGGTACAGCTATTGCTACAGGTTACAAAACCAACACAGGGATTATTTCAATGGATGAAACCAAAACTAAACCCTATAAAACCATTGCAGAGAAAGCTAAAGAAAACGGGTACAAGGTAGGTATTCTCTCTTCTGTTCCTATTAATCACGCCACACCGGCCGTTTTTTATGCACATGAAACTGCCCGTCATAATTATTACGACATTGGGCTTCAATTGCCCGAAAGTGGATTTGATTTCTTTGGCGGAGGGAATTTTAAAGACCCCGAAGGCCAGAATAATGACAAAAAGAGCGTCATTGACATTGCTGAGGAAAAAGGATATACATACCTTAACGATAAAAAAGCTATACGAAAATTAGATAATAATGATGAAAAAATCATTGCTGTAAATCCCCGAACTTCAGGTGGTGCAATGCCTTATGCCATTGATATGAACCGCCAGGATTTAACGCTGGCCGAATTTACCGGCAAAGCCATTGATGTACTGGATAATGAGGATGGCTTTTTTATGATGGTAGAGGGTGGTAAAATTGATTGGGCAGGGCACGCCAACGATGCCGCTACCATTGTTCATGATGTGATTGATTTTGATAACGCTGTAGCACACGCCCTGGAGTTTTATGAAGAACATCCCGATGAAACGTTGATTATTGTGACTTCTGATCACGAAACCGGGGGGATGTCTGTGGGCTCAAGAAGTGCAGAATATGATTCTTACTTTACAAGATTAGATAACCAAAAGCTATCACAGGAAGCATTTGCAGCTTTATTAGACGAGCAGAAAGAAACGCTCTCTTATGATAATGCCATGAGTATGGTTAAAAAGCATCTGGGGCTAGGCAAAAGGTCAGGCGGCTTTTCTCTCAATGAGCAAGATAAAAAAATCCTGAAGCATGCCTATGAGATGGAATTTGGAGATAAAAACTCGCTGCCTGAAATGGATGCCATGGCCGCAGCCTATACCGGAAACCATCCTTTTGCATCAGCAGCTACCATGCTTGTAAACGAAAAGTCGGGATTTTCTTTTACAACAAACTCTCATACTGCCCAGGCTGTGCCTGTGAAAGCAAGAGGAACCGGAGCCGAACTTTTCAGCACCTACCTTGATAATACTGACATATCAAAAAATCTGGAAATTCTGCTTATCAAGGAATAAACAGCATGGCAGGTATAGCCAATAATCCTTTTTAAAAGGGTTCGTTTTGATGTTTGGCAAATCCAAACACTTCAATTTGCTTTTTTGATTCATTAATCTTATAAACAACAACATAACCTTTATAAATTAAATCTCATATTTCGTCTTTATCGAAATAGATAGATTTTCTGTTTTTATATGGCATATGAGAAAGTTCGCGAATCCTGTCTAAAACTTCTGATTTAAATTTTCTTGCAGCCGCAGGTTTATCTTGTGCAATGAAATTAATCTGTTCATTCAGTTTGTCCCTGAATGATTTGGTAACCCTAACCTTCATGCTTTTTTATGGTAGTTTCTAAATGACTTTCAATGTCATCAATACTAACTAATTCTGAAGTCCCGGTTTCCAACATCTTAAGTTCCTTTTCCAAATATTCCTGAACGGAAAGAAATTCGTTATCTTCTTCGATAACCTGAATCTCTTCCTTGTTAAATTTACCCAGAAACCACATTAGGTTTTTATAAATCCGGTTATTAACTCTTAATCGTATAGTTTGCATAAGTTCCTTTTATTACAAAGGTACTCATTTGAAAATATAGATTCAAGAAAATGAATTTTACTGCTATTAAAAAAGAGAAACAGAAATTATTTTAAACCCAAATTGAGCCATTATCGCTCACGTTAAAGAAATTGTAAGCATTTCATCTCAC
>JBNJGK010000041.1:0-11668 GCA_051747665.1 Bacteroidota bacterium
GTAAAAGATAAATCATTTACCTTAGTCCCCATGAAAAACAAAACCTTACTACTAATTATTTTTCTGTCCTCCTGGTTTGTTTCTGAAACGCCGGCCCAGAATTTCTGGGAGATGATGACCCCGCACAAGGATGTGTCGAGTATAGCGATGAACAGTGAAGGCCATTTGTATATTGGTGCCAAGGATACGCTGACAGGCCATGGCGGCTTATACCGTAGCATGGATGACGGAGAGAGTTGGGAATTATTGTATCATCATTTGTATGATCACAGGCCATTTACTATATTATGCATGGATGAGCATGTGTATTTTAACGATCAAGATCGGTTTCTCAGAATGAGTGAAGCAGATATGTCGGTTGATACAGTTATTGGGGGTACGGTAGCGAACTTTTTGTGCTCAGCAAAAGGTGAATCTGGAGCAATTTATGCGGCTTCAGAGATTCTGTTTAAATCTTCGAACCAGGGCCAAACCTGGGACACCTTACTCACACTTAGTTCAACGACTGAGTATTTTTATGATATCCTGGAAGTGAGTCCCGACACGATATTTGCATCCACCGTGGACTGGATCAGTGGCGGTGGGGTTTACCGCAGTGTGGATGGCGGCGAAACATGGGAATGGATACTGGAGAATTATGGGGTGACGTCCTTAGAGCAGGCCGGCAACGGGGATATATTTGCGGCCGGTTATGGTTTGTTTGATGAAGATTACGGAAATGTGATGGTTACCCACAATGGTGGCGACAGTTGGTATATGAGTTTATCAATGGAATATCTGCAGATTCAGGACATGGCAATTATGCCAGACGATAAGGTGTATCTTGGATCGGTTGGGGCATTAGCTTTTAATTGCGGAGTATATATATCGAATAATTATGGCGTATCATGGGAGCACTACATAACAAATGTCATTAGCGAATCAACAAAAGTGCATGTGATAGAATTGCTGAATGATGGGCATATGTATCTCTGTGCGGACAGAGATGAATTGCCATGGGGTATTAAAAACCTCTACCGCAGCGTAGATCCTTTATATACGGATATTTCGAAAATCCCCCAGGCACAAGCAGCAATGGTGGCCAGCCCAAACCCGGCCACGCAAGAAGTCACAATCAGTTTTGAGGTTTCGGCAGAACAGGCCGTATTACAGGTGCACAATGTAAACGGGCAGGAAATGTTCCGGCAAAGGTACGCTGCTGGCCCGCAGGCGGTTCGCGTAGATATTTCTTCCTGGCCTTCTGGAATATACATTGCCCGTGTTTTAAGCAAAGGGCTTTTGCAGGGAGTGGTGAAGTTTGTGGTGCGGTGAGATAGAATAGAAATGAGCCCAATGCTCAATACCCAAATTACAAATAATCTATAATTTACAAATGTCAAAACTCAAAACATTTAGAGTCAATTTGTATTCAAGTACTTAACTATCTTTAGTTCTTTATCAATCACCTGCTTGAGCCTGAAAGGCTCGGATATCTCAGCATAGGGTAAAGCCCTATGATCAATCGAATGCAAACAAAGTATATCAGGCTGAATGCCTGAGATATAACGCCACCCGCCAATAGTCTAAGGCTTACAGCCTTTATTAGCTGGTGTGAATATGACACACAGGGCTCCGCGCCTGCGCTGAGTTATCTAAGGCTTACAGCCTTTATTTTCTAAAAATAAACCGCGAAGCAGTTCAATATGAAAAGAGAGTTGCTATTTTTTTAAGTAAAGGATTGGGAAATGAGCTCAATCCAATTCTTATCAAAGCCTTAGGTAGAATAATTCCGCATCACCTCTAACCATTCCCCTTTGTTAGTCAGAAAAGAACCCAGCAGCGAAGGCACGAGGCAGGAATGTACGGGCAGGACGGCCAGCAGGTCGCCCACAGCTACTTTGCTCATAAGTTCGTCACTGGCGTGGATGATGCCGTGTTCCTGCGATAGCTTTTTCACGTAGCTTTTGTGATCGGGGAGGCTCCACCCTTTTTCGGTAAACGTGCCGGCAAAGCCGTAAATGGTCTTTCCCTGGTAATCGATCCCTTCTTTCGACAGGTGCACGCCTCCACCATACACCACAATCTCTTTCCTTTCGGGATGTTTGGCCACTACGGGGCAGGCCACGCTGATGGCGATATCCTCCATCCGGCAACTGCCCAGCAGATGCTGCATCACGTCATAGAAAATAAAATTACCGGGACGCAGCTCATCCACGTTCTCAAAATGGTCGGCCAGCGACAGCGCCGGGGTGTCGCCAAGTGAGATAATCGCATCGGGATAACGGCTCCTTTTCCACCCGGCCAGTCTTGCCAGTTTTTCCAGGCTTCGATCGTGGATTTCGAGAATTTTCTTTTCAGACCGGGCATGGTAGGTGTGTCCGTTGTGGATTAAAAATCCTGCAAAAGAAAAGTGAGGCTTGTCCTCAATCCTTTTCACCAGCTTTTCGATAGCCGGGATATCCTCCACAACAATACCCGTGCGGCGATACCCGGCATCGCCCTTGATAAAAACATCCACCGGGTGCTGCAAGTGCTTTGCCAGGATGTTGACCACCTCTTCCGATTCCACCAGCAGGCTCAGCTTCACTTTTCCGGCCAGCGCATTGATAGCTTTTACCTCCCGCACATTCGCCGGAAAAGCAATGGTGATGTCCTCCCATCCCGCGGAAGCGAAATATTCAGCCATCAACACCGAAGACACCGTTATCTTTTCAACACCGGCATCCGCAAACAACTTCCCCACCGCCGCCGACTGATGTGTCTTAAAATGCGGACGGAATCCCTTTTGATGCTGCCGGGCTTTCTCCTGCATCCTATCCAAATTCTTTCGGGCAATCTCCAAATCCACTACTGCGGTGGGGCGGGTTATCTGGTCCATAAAATTCATAAGCTTGCTTTTAACAAGCAAAGATAAAGAGGTTTTGATGTTTGCTCTACCTGAATTAAAATGATCTTCAGGGAATTCCAAAATAATCAACATTTTTTTTGCATTATTCTGGTTTCATTCAATAAAAATTATATAATTTTGACCCGAAAACTATTTTAGTCGAATATTCATGAAAAAGATCGGTAGAAATAAAGCTTTGATAATCGCATCAGCCAAAAAGCTATTCAGCAAATACGGTTTCAGGAAAACCACTATGGATGAGATTGCCTCTGAAGCCGGCAAAGGGAAGAGTTCGCTTTATTATTACTACACCAGCAAGGAAGAAGTCTTTGCAGCAGTAGTTGAGGAAGAATCGGTTCATCTTCAAGACAAGATCAACAAAGCTATTGAGGCCGAACAAAAAGCAAGCGAAAAGCTAAAAGCCTATATAAAAACCAGTGTGCGCTCCATACAGGAAATGGCAAACCTTAATGAAGCAATTCAAAATGAATTTTTAAGCCATTACACTATTATAGAGCAAATCAGACAAAAGTATTATGCTCAGGAAGTGCACACAGTAGAACAAATCCTGCAGCTTGGGATGGAAAAGGAAAGCTTTGATTTGCCGGATCCTGCTTTTACAGCCCGTGCCGTTGTTAGAGTCATGAAAGCCATGGAAATACCCTTACGAATCGATATGCCGGAAAGAAACCTCGATGAAGAAATAGATAAACTAATGCATATGATTTTATACGGCATTTTAAGCCGGTAAATTTTTTTTGCTCTTTTTTCGACTATATGAACTTATTGTTCGAATATTATAATTTTAGAAAAATCAATAAAATGAAAAACACACACAAGTTTAAACCAACAATCATGCTTTTGTTGCTTTTTCCTGCCTTGCAATGCTTTTCGCAGGAAAACAAGCCATTAACGATAGATGATGCGCTGGAGATTTCATACCAGAACAACCCGGTTATGAAGCAAAGTCAATACCTCGAAGAAGAGCGCGAGGCAGAAGTAAAAGCAGCCCGCGGGCGCTATTTTCCACAAATTATGCTTAGCGGGAATTACCAGGCTCTTTCAGATGAAATTCATCTGGATTTAAATCCGCTTAAGGATGCTATCAGCCCGCTTTACGAAACTTTGGGGCAATATGGCAACTTTTCTGATGTTCCCAACCCCGACCCGTCAACCCAGGATGAAATGCCATTCCTACCCGATGAACAGTCAACCGAGGCGGTGCGCAGTCAAATGATGGAAGCGGCAAACTCCATCCAAAACCAGGACTGGAACAGGACAATACAGGAGAAATACTTTGGATCCGTCAGCGCACGCTTAAACTGGCCCATATTTACCGGCGGAAAAATTAATGCCGCGAACAAAGTAGCTGAAATCCACAAACAAGAAGCGAGTCAAAAAACCATTCAAAAAAAATCGGAACTAACCCGGGAATTGATTACACGATATTATGGCTTGCGGCTGGCTAATGAAGTCAGAAATATTCGTCAGGAACTTTTAACACTGATGGAAAGTCACCATAACAATGCTAAGAGATTATACGAAGAGGGTATGATTCCTGAATCTGAAATGCTGCATGCAAAAGTGCATCATGCTGAAGCAAACCGACTGCTAAAAAAAGCGGAACGCAATACAGACATCACCCGCAAATCACTTTGCAACAGTCTTTCTGTAAATAACGACCAGGAAATCACGACTACAAGCAAGCTGTTTTATCTGGACTCCATTGCATCAGCGCAAAGCTTCATTGATAAAGCCTATAAAAACAACCCGCAACTTGAGCAAATCTCATTGAAAAAGCAACTGGCCCATCAAAACTTCCGGGTTCAGCGTGCAGATTACCTTCCGGATGCAGCCATCACAGGCATGTATGATATTTATAACCATGATCTTTCGCCGTATTTACCAGAGTGGATGGTTGGAGTGCGAATGCAATGGAACTTGTTCGACGGCATGGCACGCAGCAATAAAGTTAAAGCAGCAAAACATAAAGAAGACCGCGTTGAACAAATTGAGACCAAAGCCCAAGAAGACCTTGAAACATTCATCGTAAAACTGCATCAACAACTTATGATGGATGTAGAACAAATTCATGAATTAAAAGCCTCTGCCGAATACGCCAGGGCCTATTTGAAAGTAAGCCGTAAATCTTTTCAGGAAGGAATGTCAACATCCACCGACGTAACTGAAGCAAGCCTGGCTTTAAGTAAAGTCCATATTGAAAAATTGCAGGTAATGCATGATTATGTCACCACATTATCGAGGCTATTGGAAGTGTGCGGGACCCCCGAGGAATTCAGACAATATCAACATTTGAAAAATACAGTATTTGAAAACGAAATAAAACTTACAGAAAATGAATAGAACAAAAAACGTAACCGCAGGAATTGTCGTAATTGCATTAATTGGTTTGCTGATTTATACGGTAATTGTTATCAGCCGGCCACAGGCAGAACAGATTCAGGGAATTGCAGAAGCTCACCAGGTAAAAGTAGCTTCGAAACTTACCGGACGCATTGACAGCCTGCCCATTCACAAAGGCATGGATGTAAGTCGCGGCGACACCCTTTTTACAATGGGAAGCCCGGAAATGAAAGCAAAAATGCGGCAGGCGATGGCCGGCAAAGCTGCCGCAGGCGCACAGGAGCAAAAAGCAGTAAAAGGAGCCAGAACAGAAGACATTGAAGCCGCTTTCAATCAATATCAGAAAGCAAAAGCCGCCGCCGAACTGGCTAAGAAAACCCATAAACGAATAAAAAACCTTTATGAAGACGGGGTTGTATCCCGGCAAAAGCTTGATGAGGCTGAAACCAAAATGAAAACATCACAAAGAACCGCTGAGGCGGCCAAAGCCCTTTACCTTAAAGCGAAAAAGGGAAGCCGGCTAGAAGACAAGCAAGCGGCCAAAGCGATGACAAATAAAGCAGATGCTGTAGTGGAAGAAATCCGCTCATACCTGAATGAAACTACAATAACAGCGCCCGTCGATGGCGAAATAGCAGAAATTATCGCTGAGGAGCAGGAGTTAATTCCCTCAGGGTTTCCGGTAATAACTTTAGTGGATTTGGATGATATTTGGGTGACGCTCCATCTCAAAGAAACAATGATGCAAAACATACAAAAAGGAACTCATTTTAAAGCTGACATTCCGGCGCTTGGCAAAGAAGCTGTAGAGTTCAATGTCAGTTACATCCATCCATTGGGCGATTATGCCACCTGGAGAGCTACTAAGGAAAAAGGTGAATTTGACATTAAAACATTTGAAATAGAGGCACGACCTGTAAAACCAGTAGAAGGATTCAGACCCGGCATGAGCGTACTTATCAACAAAAATGCACTGAACACAAAAACCGCATCAAAATAATGAACGGAAAACACCCATTCTTTGCCGTCTTCCAGCGTGAGGTCACGCGTATCCGAACCCAGTGGATTTACATCTTCAGCACATTATTGCTGCCGGGGATTGCATTTGCGCTAATGGCGGTGATTTTTTCATCGGGAGTACCGCGGAATCTTGATATTGCAATTGTGGATCAAGACTTCACTCCCTTTTCCAGGGAAATCTGTCGCGCCGTTTCAGCTACTCCCATTGCTAAAGTAGCTCACCGGCCGCAATCCGAAACAGAAGCCTACCAAATGATGAAAAAGGGAAAGGTGCATGCTTTTTTAGTCATCCCCAAAGATTCACAAAATAAGCAAAAAAACCACGAAACGGTTTCTGTTGCGCTCTATTTGGATAACACAAACATTGTTACCGGAGGTTTGATTCAAAACGATATACGCAATGCTATAAGTTCGTTATCGGATGATATCAAAATCAACCGGGCACTAAAAAAGGGAAAAAGCAAAAAGCAGGCGAAAAACCTGGCTAAACCTCTAAAATTCAGTGAGCAAATCCTTTTTAATCCTTACGGCAGCTATTCCGCCTTTTTATTGAATGGCTTGCTGCCGTTACTGCTTATCGTTTTTGTGTTTCTGACTTTCGTCCTTGCACTCGGCTCTGAACTCAAGTACGGAACAGCAGGAGAATTGATGGAATATGCTAACAACAGCATCCTGACGGCTCTTACCGGAAAAATGTTACCCTACACTATTCTGTTCCTGCTTCAGGCGATGCTGATGAACTTTATTCTTTTCCATTATGCGGGAGCTCCCCTCAATGGTAGTTTTAGCTTCATCACAGCCTCAGAATTGCTGTTGATTCTTGCTTACCAGATGATGGCCGTGGTTTTGATTGCCCTGACCTCCAATCTGCGACTAAGCCTGTCGCTGGGCAGCGCTTACACCATGATGGCGCTGACATTTGCCGGACTGACCTTTCCCCTTAACGGGATGCCCTTTGCTGCGCGTCTGTTCAGCTACATTTTTCCGTTTCGGTTTTGGAACGAAAGCTTTATAGGTCAAACCATGCGCGGAGAGCCATTGATTCAGAGCGTTGAGCCTCTTTTGGCTTTGTTCATATTTATAGCTGCCGGTATAGCCGCAACACCGCTGCTTAAAAAACGATTTATGAACCCGGAGTTTTACGGCAAAACTTAAACTGCAATCCAACACAAAAGCTCATTTGAGAACGCTGATACAGAGAAAACATGAAGTATCAGTCAGGATTAAAAACAAAATACATTGAAAATGAAATACACATTCATAGAAAAAGCCGGTTCCTATTTGATAGCTGAATTTCAGCGAATCCTGAAAGACCCCGGAGCTGTGCTGATTTTTATTATTGCCGTTATCGCATACCCGGTGATATATTCAATAGCCTACCAGAATGAGACACTTAAAAACACACCAGTGGCAGTGGCAGACCTGAGCAAAACCAAGCAAAGCCGCACATTTTGCAAAATGCTTGACGAGACAGACGAAGTCAGCATCAAGCTCAACGCAAGCAGTTTACAGGAAGCTAAAAATGCTTTTTTTGCCGATGAAGTAAATGGTATTTTACTTATTGAAAAAGATTTTGAAGAAAGCATTTATACTAAAAAACCGGCTGTCATAAAAGCTTATGCTGATGGTTCATATTTTCTTTATTATAAGCAAGTAATCAGCGCTTTAAATTATTCCGGAGGCACGCTAAGCGCCGGCATTGAATTGCAGCGCTCTATGGCTGAAGGCAAGCACCCTGAACAGGCACGCAGCCAGTTTGAACCAATATCGCTAAAAGTTCAGGAACTCCATAATCCCTTTGGCGGATACGGCAGTTTTGTTATGCCCGGCTTGATTTTGATAATCCTGCAGCAAACATTACTTGTTGGCTTAGGCATGATGGGAGGTACTTTTTCAGAACAGCAATTACAGTGGACCCAATCTCCCGGAAATTCAGAGACAACAAACATTGCAACTGCGGTAGTTGGAAGAGCCGGCGCTTATATCCTGCTGTACCTTATTACTGGGTTTATCGTACTTTTCGGGGTACACCATTTATTTTCCTTTCCTGATAATGCCAATATTCTGCAGATAATGATGCTATACCTGCCTTTCATAATGGCTGTAACTTTTTTGGGATTGGCCATATCCACCCTGTTTCGGAGAAGAGAAGAAGCATTTCTTTTTCTGGTTTTCATTTCTCCTTTGGTGATGTTTCTTTCCGGTATTTCCTGGCCGCCGGAGGCAATCCCGGATACGATTAATAAAATTGGCAATATTTTTCCGAGTAACTTTATGGTTCCGGCTTATTTAAGATTAAGAACTATGGGAGCTGCGGATTCGGATATTCGTCCCGAAATGGTTGCCCTGTTGATGCAATGTGTTATCTATTTTGGGGTGGCGCTGGTTGCCATAAAAAGGAAGCTTAAAAAAACGGAGAACCAACCTAAAAACTTATGAACTTATAAAACTGGGCTCATGTATTTAAAATAAGAAACTTTTTATTCTCATGCTTAAACACTTAACCACATTACGCGTTTAAGCTGACGAAAAAAATGCGCGTTTATGTTATTCACAATACAACCAGAATTTCTGAAAAAATTTGAACGACTCCTGGTTGCCGGAGATATTCATGGCGATATGAAATCATTTCAGAAAATTTTCAGCATTTTTCATCCTGAAAAAGACATGTTGCTTTTTCTGGGCGATTATGCTGACCGTGGAGACTCAGGTGTGGAAATCATTGAAACCTTGTTAGAGAGTCAAAGGCAAAAACAAGAAAATATCATTTTGCTTTTGGGAAATCATGAGTTATATTCTGATGAAGGCTTGCCAAGCTTCAGGCCATGTGATTTAATGGAAGAAGCTACGCAAAAGCGGGGTAGTTGGGACAATTTTTTCGAGGAAACCCTGAAACCTTTTCTTAATCATCTTTACCATGCTGCCCTCATACCCGGCGAAAGCCTTTTTTTACATGCGGGTATCTCTCCTATGTTAAAAAGCGCCAGTGATTTGGAAAGGCCACATGCAGAACTTGTAAAACATCTCCTATGGTCCGATCCTACAGAAGAAAAAATAACTTTTAAGGCAAACAGAATACGGGGTGAAGGATTGATTTTTGGTGAGGAATTGACGCAAGAAGTTTGTAAAAAACTTAACATCCGTAATATCATCAGAAGCCATCAGCCCCGCCTTGCCCAGGACGGGCCGCATTATATGCATCACAACAAAATCATCACAATGCACAGTACTGCTTCTTATAGCGGAAAACCCCACTTGCTGGAAATCCCACTAACCAAACCACACAAAATAGAAACACATTTTCTTTAAGGTTTTGAAAACAAAAAGATAAAAAAAATGCCGGGCATCACCCCGGCATTTCAACATAACCCCTAATTATAATGGAAAGTATTATTTGGTAGGAGATACAAATATACAACAAAAAGATTCACATAACCAAGAATCATTCAAAAAAAATTGATCATTTTTTAAACTTTTTTATTCTGTGTAACATAATAATCTCATTTACTGTATTTTAAAAACCTTATTTTTTTCAAAAAAATTTAAGAATACAGCTAAGGATTGAGAAAAGTTTTCATCGAATAAATAAAAGATAATAGTTTATAGCTGTTATTTTTGCTATTATAAACTCTCTTTCAGAAACTTGCACCCCATCAAAATCGTCAACCCTGAAACACAGAATCATACAACGTTTCAATCTCAGGAAAGCTGTTTACAGCATACACTTTAAGTTTTAATCAATCATTAGATCAGCGGGCATTTATGAGGTCTGCCAAAACATCAAAAACAAAAAACAGTGAATATGTATTTTCAAAATAAAAAAATTAGTGTAATTTTGCACGCTCATAATCAAATGAAAATATAGAAAAGCTATGGCTAATCACAAATCGGCATTAAAGAGAATCAGGTCAAGTGAGACAAAACGGTTGCGCAACAGGTATTATTCAAAAACAATGCGTAATGCCATTCGCGATTTCCTGAACATTGAAGACAAAAAAGAGGCGGAAGAGCGCATGCCAAAAATCGTTTCGATGGTCGACAAACTGGCCAAAATAAACGTAATACATAAAAACAAAGCCGGAAACCTCAAGTCTCAGGTTTCTAAGCACGTGCAAGCCTTAGGTTAGAAAGGAACATCACTGAAAAAAAAGCATTTCACTTGTGTGTTGCACAAATGAAATGCTTTTTTTATAGTGCATGCAACATCGTTTCGCAAATGAATTCTGCGGCATTTCCGTTACCAAAATATTCCGGGTATTCCTGTGGCGGGGTTTTAACATAATCTTCAAAAGCTCTTACGATTTTCGCCGTATCAGAGCCGCACAGACGAGCATTATCGCTTGAGACTATTTCTTTCCATTCAGTTTCTTCCCTGACAATAATTCCGGGCTTTTTTAAAAAGTACGCTTCCTTCTGCACACCTCCTGAGTCGGTAATAATCATCCGGGCATGCTTTTCAAGCATAATCATATCCAGAAATGAAACCGGCGGAGCCAGGGTTATCCTGTGGCTGGCTTCCAATCGCTCGGTGACCTTCTTAAAAAGTGGATCATCGAGCCGTGCGCGAGTCCGCGGATGCACAGGCATAATAACTCTAATTCCGGTAGCTGCAATTTTACCAAATGCATTTACAATATTTAATAGGTTTTCCGGGTTGTCGGTGTTCACAGGACGATGAACTGTGGCTAAAACATATGGTTCATGCAAGGGGTTCAATTCATCAAGCACACTTGATTTCTTTTCGGCTAAGCGGGCAAAAAATCGTGTATTATCCAGCATAATATCGCCACTATTGAAAATTCCCGGAAAGGTAGCATCGTACACAGGATGCTTTTTTTGACTGAATCCTTCTTTCAATAAGTTGCTAATACCTGTTTCTGTAGGAGAAAAAAGCAGTGTAGAGACATGGTCAGTCAGCACACGATTAATTTCTTCGGGCATCGTTTTGTTAAAAGAACGCAAACCCGCCTCAATATGAACTACAGGAATATGAATTTTTGATGCGGCAAGCGCTCCGGCAAGCGTGGTGTTTGTGTCTCCGTAAACCACCACCGCATCAGGCTTTTTAAGTACAAGCACTTTTTCGATGGCTTCTGTCATCCTGCCGGTCTGCATGCCATGCCCACCGGAGCCAACGCCAAGATGATGCTGTGGCCTGGGGATTTGCAGATCCTCAAAAAAGACTTCAGACATGTTTGCATCATAATGCTGTCCGGTGTGCACAATCGTTTCACTAATGGAACCGGCAAAATAGTTCCGTATCGTCCGGCTCAGGGCCGCCGCCTTGATGAATTGCGGTCGGGCGCCTACAATGGTGATGATCTCCATAGATAAATTTTGTCCAAATATACAACAGAAGCACATGATGCCAATTGTAGCTGCAAATTTCTTATGGGTTACATAAGCTATAAGGGAGTT
>JBNJGK010000041.1:11768-21811 GCA_051747665.1 Bacteroidota bacterium
TTATCTTTTAGCTCCCAGGATTTTTTACAGGTTTATTTGATTTTTTAGATATCGTTTGTATTTTTATCCGGTAAACCGGAAAGCAAATCCACTTCCGGGCAGAAGAAGCAACCCTGTGTTCCATCTTCTGCACTATCAATTAACTAAACAAACCGCCTATGAAAGATTATGAAAGCAACCAATCCATTAAATTCTGGTCAGAGGAAGACCGTCCGCGCGAAAAGCTTCTGCTAAAGGGAAAGAGCAACCTCACGGATGCGGAGCTGATAGCGATATTGATTGGCAGCGGCACGGCCTCGGTATCAGCAGTAGAACTTTCCCGGAACATGCTGAAATCCGTAAATAACAACCTGATAGAACTCTCCAAGCAATCAATAAAAGACTTGCAGCAGTTCAAAGGCATTGGTCAGGCCAAAGCCATTTCTATTGTAGCTGCGCTGGAACTCGGAAAGCGACGCCGCAGCGCTGAAGGGCTCCAGCGAAAGCAAATCACAAACAGCCGGGAGCTTTATGATTATCTGCAAATTACTTTAGCTGACACACCCTATGAAATGTTTTGGATTGTGCTGCTTAACCGTGCCAATCACATTATGAAAACAATTAAAATCAGCGATGGAGGCATGACCGGAACTGTAGCCGATCCGAAACGCATTTTCAAAGAGGTGCTGGATAACAACGCCTCTTCACTTGTTTTATGCCATAATCACCCCTCAGGAAACGTAAAACCCAGTGATGCCGATGTGAAGCTCACCCGTAAGCTCACTAATGCAGCAGAATATTTTGACATTTCCATTTTGGATCACATTATTTTAGGGGATAATACGTATTACAGCTTTCGCGATGAAGGACTCTTGTGAGCTTATTCGTAACGCAAAGACTCTACAGGGTCCAGCTTAGCTGCCTTTGTTGCCGGAATGATTCCGGATACCAGCGCTACGATAAAACACAAGGTAATTCCGGCAATAATCCAGAGCCAGGGCATGATAAATCCTATGCCCAAAAGTGAAGATAGTATGTTACCGATGAGCACGCCGAAAATAATCCCGAAAACACCCCCGAGTTGAGCAATAACGATGGCTTCAGCCAAAAACTGATTTCTGATGGTGTTGCTTTTTGCGCCGATGGCTTTTCGGATACCAATTTCCCGGGTTCGTTCGGTAACCGATACAAGCATGATATTCATTAAACCAATGGCCGCTCCCAACAGGGTAATAACGCCAATTATGACAGCCGCCAGGCGCAACGTACGGATATTCTCAAAAAGCGATTCTGCCAGGCTGCTGCTTTTGCTGATGCGGAAATTGTTCTGATCGCCGGGATTTAACTCCCTGACAACCCGGAACAAGCCTTCCGATTCGCTCTCCGCAACATCCAATTGCTCAGGGCCTGCGGTCATGATATTGACTTTATAACGATATTCACTTCCTCCCTGATTGCGTAAAGTGGTGATAGGTATCACACACATTTTGCCGGAGCTAAATCCAAAAGCGTTTCCGCCGGGCTCCAGAACGCCTATAACCTGGTATTTTGCTCCGCCAATGCTAATAAAAGACCCGATTGGCTGCTGGTTAGGCTGAAAAAGATTATTTGCCAAATCATCACCTATTACAGTAACATGCATGCCCTTCGCAATGTCATTTTCAGAAATGTTTCTTCCACGGGCAATGTTCTCTCCTGATGTTGCCAGGTAATTTTCATCCCCTCCGTAAACTGAAATATTCGGGTTGGTTTTTTCTTGCTGATACTTAACTGTAGCTGTGCCTGTAGCCTGCGTAAAAACAGATACCGTAGCCGGAAATGCAAACCGTTCTTTAAACTTCATCGCTTCCTCATAGCTGATGTTGCGGTAAGCTTTTGCCTGCTCCCCTTCTATGCGCACGCTGCGCCCTTCTACTGTGAGCGTATTTGATCCCATCCTGGAAAAGTTCTCATTTAAAAAGAAACGGATGGCTTCTATCGATGTTAAAATCCCAACCAAAGCCATAATACCGAATGCAATAATCAGGATTGTCAGCACTGCCCTTAGGCGATGGGTTCGCACTGAATCCAATGCTATAAGAATATTTTCTTTGATGAGATTGTTTTTCATGTTTTACCTTTTCATACCGTAAGCTAAATCTCCGGCATCGCCCAGGCCCGGTATAATATACGCTTTTTCATTAAGATGTGGATCTATAGAGCCTGTCCACAAAGTTACGTTATTTGAACTTATGTTATCCGCTAAAACATCCACTCCCTTCTGGCTGGCAATAATGGTTACAATATGCACATGGTCTGGTTTTCCGGCTTCAAGGAGCTCATTGTAAGTAAGCAGCATTGATGATGAAGTAGCCAGCATAGGGTCAGAGATTATCAGCGTTGCTCCGTCTAAATCAGGACTGGAAGCATATTCCAGGTAGATATCAAAGTTGCCGTCATCATCATACTTCCGGTATGCCGAGATAAAGGCATTATCAGCTTCATCGAAATAATTCAGCAGTCCCTGATGAAGCGGCAAGCCGGCGCGCAAAATAGTAGAAAGCACCGGAGAATGCACCGGAAGCATCACCTTTTTCTTCCCCAGCGGCGTTTCAACCTCCTGAGGTTTATAAGCCATTGTTTTGCTGATTTCATAAGCAAAAATTTCTCCGGTACGCTCCAGGTTTCTCCTGAAGCGCTGCCGGTCGGTCTGGATTTCCTTATCGCGCAACTCTGCCACATATTGATTCAGCAAAGAGTTTTCTTCTTCGAGGTTTATCAGTTTCATGAGCGTGATTTTTGTAAAAGATTCATTGCATTTTTTGCATATCTGGCCCAAAAAGGCAGTTTGTTTTTATTATAATGATAATAAACGCATTGCTTGGCGCCAAAGCTTTTATAGAACCGGGCCAGGTTCTGATCATTGCTGCCTTCAAAATCTAAGGTGCTGTGGCTGCTGGCATGATTCAGAATAAAGCGGTCTATGATAAACGGCATAGCGCCTTTTTCTCTGGCTTCCAGCGATGTGCCTGAAAACAGGAATATCCACTTGTTTTTGCTTCTCACAAAAACAGCTCCTGCCAGCAAAGAGTTTCTGTGGTCAAAAGCGCCCCACACCTTAGCCCTTCCACGGTATATCAAAACATAAATTAACTGTTTGAGCATGCGGTATGCTTCTTGGTTAAAATTCGCTTTACGGCTCACAGCAGAGCTTCTGAAAATCCGTATTACTTCCTCCGGCTTGATGTTTTCCATCAGCTCCAGCTTGGCTTTTTCTGCTTTGCGTATGTTTCGCTTCAGGTTTTTAGAATACTGCGCCCTTAGCTCTTCGTAAGAAGAAATCAAATCCAGCTCAAAATTCTGCATGGCTTTCCACGAAGGTTTGCTGGCATTCACGGGCTTATTGAAAGTATTCAGGTTGATTTCTGTAAGCTTGTATTTCTTTGGAACCCTTTGCAAAAACTCGCTTACTTTTTGGTTGTTAAGCCGACCGGTAGAAAAAATGCCAAGTTGCTGTGTAAAAAAAGGTTGATATAAGTAATGAATGCCGGCCTTACGCTTTCCCGTTAAGGGCATAACACGCACATAATCATCTTCCACAAGACCATCCCATTCATGGCAAACCACATCCAGGTACCATGAATAACCATACACAAGGCTGTTAAACGATTTCCGGATGCATTGGTCCCACTTTTCAGTATCAATCTCGTCATGCCGGAGATAATGTATCATGCCTCATCCTCCTTTTTTCCCACTCCCATCGCCATTTCTACCATTTCTTCATATACCTCGCGCCAATTGCCGTTAACACTATCAGGGTTAAGCGAGTGATTGTGCCATAAACTGATAAAGGTACCATCCACAGCTTTCACCTCTTCTATCAACTGTTTAATTACGGAAGAAGCCTCGTGGGGTTTCATCTGCTTATAATCTATAAGCGTTCCATCCATAATAGCAAAAGGATGCACTTTTAGTCCGGTTTCAGTTTCCATATCCAAATCATAAAAATAAAACGGATCGCATGTACCGGCCCGAAAACCGGGCTCAGCGGCAAACCCCATGGTATAATCATCTGTAATTTCCACAGCTAACAGGTTACGATATGTAGAAGGCAAATCCATACGCAGGAAATGCTGACGGCTGACTTTCACCTCTCTTTTCAGTACCGTACTTAACTTGCGTACTTCTTTCTGCAGCATCTCCACGTTGTTGCGGGAAGAATACGAGGGATGTATCCCTACTTCAGCATAATCAGACAGGTGCTTGACCAGGTGCTGAAAGCGCTTATTGTTTACAGAAATGTTTTTATCGTAACGTGAGTAATCCGCAAACAAAATAAAATAAATAGCCTGTAGGTTATACCGCTTGTGCAGGTTAATCTGATAGCTGAAAGTATCAAACGGATCGGGTTGCAGGCCTGATATCACGCGGCTTCGCAAAACTAAATCCTTAAATCGCCGGTGAAACAAATCGTTTATGAATCCTCCTGTAGTTCTCACAAACCCTTTGCTGCGGTATGAGAATGCCATATCTATATCATAAGTGGGCACAAACCGGAATGTCCGCCGCCTGAATACCAGAGAGGGATAGCGTTTTTTCAGAATGCGCTTTATCTGATAAGCCCAAATATTGACTACAGGCTTTTTCAGGAACTTGTTTTTCCAGGCAAGACTTTCATGGGCGTGGAATCGGCCGTGCTCATCTTTTTTGTAAGGAAGATATTCCTCGTATCGCGAAAGCAAATAAAACGAAGCCGAAAACACATCAAATGGCAGATAGGATTTCTCATCATTGACCGGAAAGAGTGCTTTGGTCCCTTCAAAATCAATCAAATTGACTTCAAAATTCCCGATACCGGTTTCATAAAGCAAATCATAGCTGCAAAAAAAAATTTCCTGACTGAAAGATTTGGCCGAATAGTTCAACTTAGGGCCCTGATATTTCAGAAAGTCATCTTTATGGATGGTGTGCGTAAAGTCAATACCCAGGATTTCGCGAAAAATGGTTTTCAGCGTATATTGCAGTCGGTTGCTGTTTTTATCAGTGTATATCAGCAGCATATCATTATATTCATGTTATGCAATAATAACGAAATATCCTGTAAAAGTTTCATTTAAATCCCGGAAACTTAGCTAAGCTCAGCCAAAGCCTCAGCAATACGTTTTGTAGCTTCTTTCAACACCTTTTCTGAAGTGGCATAGGAAATTCGAATACAGTTTGGATCGCCGAAAGCTGAGCCCGGCACAACGGCCACCAGCGCTTCTTCCAGCAGGTAGTCTGCTAAGTCAAGGCTATTGCTGATGGTTTTGTTCTGATATGATTTTCCGAAAAACGAAGACACATCCGGGAAAATATAAAAAGCGCCTTGCGGCGTATAGGTCTCAATTCCATCAATTTCCTGCAGATCATCCATTAAAATATTGCGCCGTTTTTCGAAGGCTTTGCGCATAACAGCGGTTTCCTCCACTTTCGTGGGATGGATTTCCAGGGCTGCCTTCGCTGCCATCTGGGCAACAGAATTGGCTCCGGAAGTAATCTGGCCCTGATACTTTTCTGCGGCACATGCGATTTCCGGGTCAGCAGCAAGATAACCCAATCGCCAGCCAGTCATAGAAAATCCTTTGCTAACACCGTTTATCACAATTACGCGATCCTTCACACCGGCAAACTGCGCAATGCTTTCATGCTGTCCTGTAAAGTTTATGAGCTCATAAATCTCATCAGAGATAATGTAAATATCAGGATATTTTTCCATGACTTTAGCCATGGCTTCGAGTTCAGAATGCGTATAAACCGATCCTGTAGGGTTACAGGGAGAGCTGAATATCAATACTTTGGTTCTGTCGGTAATGCTTTGCTCCAGTTCCTGAGCTGTTACCTTAAACTGGTTTTCTATGCGGGTAGAAATGTATACCGGATTTCCTTCTGCCAGGCGGATAATTTCCCGGTAAGACACCCAGTAAGGCACCGGAACCAAAACATCATCGCCGGGATTTACCAGGCTCATCATAACATTGGCAATAGCTTGTTTGGCTCCGGTAGAAACAACCACCTGCGACGGGTCGTAATGCAGTTGGTTATCGCGCAACAGTTTTTCAGAAATGGCTTTGCGCAGCGACGGGAATCCGGCTACCGGAGGATAGTAGGTAATGTTATCATCCAGCGCTTTTTTTGCAGCTTCTTTTATAAAATCAGGTGTGAAAAAATCAGGTTGTCCGATGCTAAGATTAATGATATCATAGCCTTTTACTTGCAATTGCCTGCTGCGCTTACTCATAGCGAGTGTTTCAGATTCGCCCAGCGACTGTATTCGTTTTGAGAGTTTATTCATGAAGTTGATTGTTTTTGAGAATGACAAATTTAAGAATATCTATTACATTTGCGCATGAAAATCAACGATTATTTCTTGTTTAGCAAAATGTCGTTATAATTTAGAAATATTAAAAACTGCATAATAAGTCTGCTATGAATTTCCTTACACTTCTGGCTATTGTTTTACCTGCTATTATTGTTACGCTCACCGCGTACTATTTGCTTAAAAAACTATTGGATTCGCAGGAGCGAAAACAAATCATAAACCATAAAACGGAATCGGTTAAAGAAATTCTTCCACTGCGCTTACAGGCGTTTGAAAGAATCATTCTGATGCTTGAGCGCATGCGTCCGGGAAGCATAGTCTTCAGGGTGAATCATGAAAACATGGATGCCTCTCATTTTCAAAGTAAATTACTGGAAAATATGCGTGATGAATTTGAACATAACTTATCGCAGCAAGTGTATGTTTCACCGGAATCATGGCAGAAAGTGGTCATAGCCCGTGAAGAGACCGTGAAGCTAATAAACAATGCTGCATCAGAATTAAATGCGGAAGCTACGGGCAATGATCTGGCTCAGGCGGTTTTCAGGAAAACCGCGGAAAACGGCACGCCTGCTATCGAGGAAGCCAGACACATCCTAAAAAAGGAAGTTCAACAATTATTCTAAAAAAGTTTTTAAATATAATATGATTGAGATTGGTATAAAAACGCCACCTATCTTAATAACTGATGTAATGCATTGTATTTTTCAATGTTATAAAAAACACTTTTCCCATTTATGTTATGGAAGCTCAAGTTATAAACTTATAAACCTAAAAACTTATGAACTTATTAAACTGAACTCATGAATAAAAAACAAGGTATTACCGGCGGAATCGCCATTTCTGCTGCCGCTATTTTATGGGGATTGGACGGCGTTGTTCTCACGCCCAGATTATATCATTTGCCAATCGACTATGTGGTGTTCGTTTTTCACATGCTGCCATTTTTGCTTATGGCTGTCATTTTCCGAAATCAATTCCGCTATTTGAGGCAGTTTGATGCTTCCGATTATTTTTTCATATCGCTGGTAGCCCTTTTTGGAGGTGCGCTGGGCACCTTATCTATCGTAAAAGCATTGTTTCTGGTAGAATTCCAGAAACTATCTGTGGTAGTACTTTTGCAAAAGCTTCAGCCGGTTTTTGGGATTGCTTTAGCTGCCGTTATCCTCAAAGAAAAAATGGCAAAGCGCTATTTGCTATGGGCTTCGCTGGCCATTGCAGGAGGTTATTTCCTGGCTTTTGGGTTTAAAATGCCGCAAATCGGCGTCGGCAGTCAACCGGTTTTAGCAGCCGGATTTGCCTTGCTGGCTGCTTTTTCTTTTGGAAGCTCCACGGTGTTTAGCAAGAAAATTCTTAACAAATACAGCTTCTACACTGCCACGTTTTACCGCTACGGATTTACGGCTGCATTTATGCTCATTTATGTTTTGGCTAACGGCACCATCACCACAGTAACTGAAACAACACAAACCCAATGGCTCTTTTTTCTGATTATAGCCTTTACTACCGGCAGCGGAGCGATTTACCTGTATTATTTTGGGTTACGGCGCGTAAAAGCTATGGTAGCTACTATTTGCGAGCTGTTTTTCCCGCTGTCAGCCGTGCTATTTGATTATATTTTTAATGATTATCAGCTAAGTACAGTGCAATGGGTTAGCGCTGCTGTGATGATTTATGCCATCATTCAGCTTAACCGGGAGAACAATACTGCCAAAAAGAAAGCATAAAAAAAACCCGGCAAGCCGGGTTTCATCATTAAAACAGTTGTAATTGGTGCTAATTGCTAAAGTCTTGTAATTTTTCCATTAGCTTTTTACGCGTGAAAAATATTCTGCTTTTCACTGTGCCGATAGATAAGTCAAGCTTATCGGCTATTTCCTTGTATTTATATCCCTGGTTGTGCATTTCAAAAGGCATGCGTTGCTCTTCATCAAGACGCTTGATATTTCGGTTGATTTCCTCGGCAGCAAGATTGCTGTCCGGAGCTTCGTATTTTGCCTCTTTTGTGGTGTTGAGGTAGTATAAATCTTCAGTAGTATCAACAATTGTATTGGCTTTTACTTTTCTGCGATAATTGTTGATAAACGTGTTTTTCATAATGGTATATGTCCAGGCTTTCAAATTCGTATCAGGCTGGAATTTATCGCGATTGGTCAGCGCTTTATAATTCGTGTCCTGAACCAAATCTTTCGCTTCTTCTTCATTTGCAGTAAGTGAACGGGCAAAAAACTCCAGATTCTCCTGAAGGTTAAGTAACTTGTGATTGAATTCAATGGCTGTCATAATATGTCTGTTTTTCGTTTCTCTTGTTTAATTAATAGACTCCAAATATAAACAATTTATTTAGAATGAGACAAAATAAATGCCAAAAAAACGTTAAAATATTGTTAATATTTCTGTTTTCCCTATCATACAAGCATCTCAGCATGCAGATATGTTTATATTTGATGTTTAATACTTGTTTTAATTAAATAAACAGGGCATTAAACGTAACAAACTGTCATGACAAGCGGAAGTCATGTCATGAATTGTAGCGCTTCTGTGGTAAAACTATATGCTGCTGATTTATTTATTGTGAAAGGCTTATTTCGGGGGTTATTTCAAACAATGCATCACAACAATCTGCGATAAGCAAGAAATTACAGCCATTATACGTTTATCCTTAAATAAAATGTTTTTATCTATACAGCCACTTTATCGTGTAAATCATATTTAAACACGAACTCTTCATTAAGAGAAACGACAGGTTTCAGATAACACAAAACAGCTCATAAAATCAAAAGCCGGTACTAAATCATAGCACCGGCTTCAATCTGTGTAAACCATCTATCCTAAAATTTAATTGCTGAATTCCTGAAGCTTTTCCATTAGCTTTTTCCGTGTAAAGAAAATCCGGCTTTTAACTGTTCCAATACTCAGGTCGAGGTGATCAGCAATTTCCTTGTATTTATAACCCTGATGATGCATCTCAAACGGTGTACGCTGATTTTCATCAAGATCTTTAATGTTCCGGCTAATTTCTTCAGCCGCTAACATGCTGTCGGGCGACTCATATTTTGTGGTCTTAGATGTATTCAGGTAATACAAGTCTTCGGTATTATCCACAATTGTATTCATCTTAGACTTTTTACGATAATTATTAATGAATGTGTTTTTCATTATCGTGTAAGTCCAGGCCTTCATATTCGTGTCCGGCTGAAATTTTTCGCGGTTTGTAATGGCTTTGTAATTGGTATCCTGTACCAGGTCTTTTGCTTCTTCGTCATTAGCAGTAAGAGAACGGGCAAAATATGTAAGACCTTCCTGCAGTCCTAAAAGTTTCTGATTAAATTCTGTAGCTGTCATAACGTTCAATTTTTTGTTTAATTATTATAATGCAAATATAAACAAATTATTTAGAATATTTCCAAATTTGATGAAATTATTTTTGATACTTTTCTGCATCTACTTGTATTCAGTGGGTTTAGCGAAATGTTAAATTTTTCTGTATAATGGCTTGTTGTTTAACTATACATGTATTTGGATGAACATACAGGGCAGGTTTAATCAAGGGAAGAGTGAATCGTTAGTTCGTTGATTTGTGAATAGTTGATTGGTAAAAAGAAACCCAAATAGAAGTGAATAGTTAATTGGTTGATTTGTGAATTGTATAAACTAAAATCCCCCATGAGATAGAACTAATTACAATCAATTACAATCAATTACAATCAATTACAATCAATTACAA
>JBNJGK010000042.1:0-13556 GCA_051747665.1 Bacteroidota bacterium
GTATGAACCACCTGGAAATGCTGCTTCAGAAAAAGCTTTGCTGCCAGCAGGATATCCGTATCATCGTCTACGATCAGGATTTTTTGGTTGTATTTTTCAGACATAGTAAATGTATTGAATGCCAACGATTTTATTTTCAGGATAAAATTACAAAATGTTCGGAAACGAACAACAAGAATTTTCAAAATTATCGAAAAGCCACCTGAAGGCCTTCATTTTTATATGGTTTGCCAATAATGCCCTAACTGAGTTTTAAGATAATGAAAAATGGCCATACAATGATATTGCGGCTTAAAATTCAAAAAGCCGCAGCATTGCAAAACTGATGCTGCGGCTCTCCCAGGTTTAATACTTAATTTCGCTTCCCGGAAAATATTCCCGATTCTAATGGGTTTTCATTCCTAATCACTAAACAGAAGTAGATATAACGAGGCTAAACATCAAAGTCGCTCCAACTCTACTGTAAAGTGCCTCATGATCTTGGCCTCCCAGGTTATTTTCACCCCTCTCGTAATCGAGTCCTTGCGGTCAGCCACGTTCTTCAGCGCCGCCGCAATCACATCCATATGATTGTTTGTGTATACCCTTCTCGGGATGGTAAGTCTGAGCAACTCCAGTTCAGGATAGCGGTTTTCGCGGGTTTCCGGATCGCGATCCGCCAAAATCGCACCTATTTCCACACCCCTGACGCCTCCTTCAAGATACAGCTCAATTCCGAGGGTCTGGGCGGGAAATTCTTCGCGGGGTACTTTTGGCAATACTTTTTTGGCATCCACAAAAATAGCATGGCCCCCAACAGGACGCTGATATACGATTCCATACTCATCAAGCTTAGACCCCAGATATTCAACCTGGCGGATTCTGGTTTGGAGATACTCAAAATCGGTACCTTCGCGAAGGCCTTGCGCAAGCGCATTCATGTCGCGGCCCGACATTCCGCCATAAGTGATAAAGCCTTCAAACATAATGTTGTATGTGGTAGCGCTGCGGAATAACTCTTTATCCTTCATCGCAATGAAACCTCCCATATTTACAATAGCATCCTTTTTTGAGCTCATGGTCATGGCATCGGCATAGCTGAACATCTCTTTTACGATTTCGCGGATGCTTTTATCCGCATATCCTTCTTCCCTGGTTTTGATGAAGTAGGCATTCTCAGCAAAGCGAGCCGAGTCAAAAATAACGCGAACGCCATATTTATCGGCGAGCTGGCGCACCGTGCGCAGATTTTCCATGGAAACCGGCTGTCCGCCAGAGGTGTTGCACGTTACTGTTACAATAACAGCCGGAATGTTTTCTTTGGGATGGGCTTTTAGTACTTGCTCTAACTTATCAGGGTCAAGGTTTCCTTTGAAAGGGTGCTCCAGTTGCGTGTCATAAGCCTCATCTATAGTGCAGTCTATCGCTTTGGCTTTCCGGAACTCAATATGACCCTTCGTAGTATCGAAATGCGCGTTTCCGGGCAGCACATCGCCTTCTTTCACGATAGTGGAAAACAGTACATTTTCAGCGGCGCGACCCTGATGAGTAGGCAGAAAATATTCAAACCCCAATAATTCCTTAATTGTATCTTTAAGCTTGTAGTATGACCTGGCGCCGGCATAGCTTTCATCGCCCAGCATCATTTCAGACCACTGCTTATCGCTCATGGCTCCTGTTCCCGAGTCGGTCAGCAGATCAATAAAGACCTGCTCGCTTTTGAGGTTAAATAAATTATATTTTGCGTCTTTGATCCACTTTTCGCGCTCCTGGCGAGTACTTTTACGAATGGTTTCCACCATTTTAATTTTATATGATTCTGCAAAAGGAAGTTTCATAATTTTTTACATTTAATTGAACAACTATCGGTTATAAAAAACAGGCAGGTTCGTCTCGAGTCCATAAAAACTATAATTCAGAAATCCGGCCTGACAGCCCCCTGCTTTACCTGTCAATTAAAGCATGTATATTTCTGAAAAGGGCTTGATTCGAGACTACTTTACAGGATAAGGAAAATGATCCCGGTTTTTGATGTTGAGAAAGAGTTGTTTTTTAGTAATTCGTAATGCTATCATAATGAAAGTATTGCATCCTTCTTGCAGACAAAAATAAGAAGAAATGTTAAATTACCTAATCATTATGGATGTTTTCTTTTTAAAAAGAATGAAAATATAATATTTGCAATTCGTGATTTGTAAGCTATAAAACGAAAAGTACAGTTATGGCTATACAGAGCTGTCCAAAAAACCACTTTTGATTTAAACGCTTTCAGGAGCTGCGCACGCTGATAGGTTGTCAATTTTAGTGATCTGATTTGACCTGACAGCGTCGACAGACCTGTCAGCGTCTGGTTTTAGACAACCTCAGAATAATACAAAAAAGCAGTTTTAAATTTATGAAAATGAAAGCCTGCTAAAAACCCCCATGCAATAACATGAGGGCTTCAGAGTAGCTTATTACAACCATTTTACCAGTCCTGCGGCCTGGCGGTGTTTTAATAGTTTGTGTTTTGGATACAGCCTGAAAGCATAATCATGCACCCCGGCTTTAGTCATAATGATATCGCAGGAAAACGTAACCTGGTCTTTTTTGCTTTCTTTTACTTCCATTTGCTCTACGTGCAGAAAGTGATCAATCCGGTCGTTTTCTTTTTTCCCGAATACCAGCTCCAGTCCCAAATCTTCCTCGGTAAGTCCGGGAACATTAAGCGTCAATTCGGCCTTAAAGCGGTCGCCCATCTTCAAGGGTCTGTCGTAAGAGTTGGGTATGTTTTTCTGTGCAACAGTGATTTGGTCCCAGGCAGCCCAGATTTTGCGCTTCCATGAAACCAGGCTTCGCACAGACTGGAAGTTTTCATCCCAGGCATTTTGTGACATGTCGAAAAGTGGATAATAGAATTTCTCGAAATAATCTTCCAGCATCCTGCGCGTTGTAAAATGCGGTGCAATTTCTGCAAAATTCTTTTTCATCATAGCAACCCATTTCTCCGGGATATCTTCATCATTTCTTTCATAAAATGCCGGAATGATTTCTTCTTCCAGGATATCGTAAAGCGTTTCTGCGTCCAGCTCGTCCTGCGCTTGCTGGTTCCCGAAAGCTTTTTCTTGCGGCAAGGCCCACCCGGCGCCTTCCACATATCCTTCAGCCCACCATCCGTCGAGCACGCTGCAGTTAAGCACACCATTCATAGCTGCCTTTTGCCCGCTGGTTCCGGAAGCTTCCAGGGGACGGGTAGGTGTATTAAGCCATACATCTACTCCCTGCACCAGTTTTCTGCCAAGACGAATGTCATAATCTTCCACAAAGAGGATTTTTCCGGCAAACTCATCACGGCGGGATATTTCAAATATATGTTTCAGCACATCCTGCCCCATCTTATCATTGGGGTGAGCTTTACCGGCAAAAACAAACTGTACAGGCTTATCCTGGTTGTTTACGATGGCCGAAAGGCGTTCCAGGTTATTAAACAAGAGGTGAGCACGCTTATACGTTGCAAAGCGTCGGGCGAACCCAAGCGTAAGTTTATCTTCCGAAAGGCCGTTATTCACCTTACGCATCATGCGGGGAGTTTCCTGTCTGTGCATCATGTCTTTACCCACTCGCTCCTTCAGGTAATTCACAAGCTTCTTCCGTTGGTAGTTTCGGATTTCCCATACATTTTTATCAGCCACATCATATATTTTTTCCCACACTGAAGTGTCAGACATATTGTTGCGCCAGTTTTCGCCAAAAGTTTTAGTGTGTAGCTCACGCCAACTGTTTGATGTCCAGTTGGCATAATGTACGCCATTCGTCACGTGTCCGATGTGTAACTCTTCGCTCAGGTAGCCGGGATAGTATTTTTGAAACATATCGCGGCTGACCTCACCATGCAACTTACTTACGCCGTTCACTTCCTGGCTCAGGAAAAGCCCCAGGGCGCTCATGCTGAATTTTTCGTTAGGATCGTTCGGGTTGGCTCTTCCCATTCCCATAAAAGTCTCCCAGCTAATATTCAGCCTGTCGGCATAATGCGGCATATAACGCCGCATCAGGTCTTCGTCAAATGCATCATGACCGGCCGGAACAGGTGTATGCGTAGTATATAAACTCGTTCCGCGGACCACCTCAACAGCCTGGTAAAAACGCAAGCGATATTTGCTCATAAGGTTATAGAGACGTTCTAAACCAATGAAAGCAGCGTGACCCTCATTAATATGGTAAATGGTTGTGTGTATCCCCAGCTTTTCGAGCATGCGAATGCCTCCAATTCCCAGCAGAAACTCCTGCTTAAGTCGGTTTTCGTTATCACCACCATACAACTGATGTGTAATAAAACGATCCGAAGGGGTATTGTTTTCTTCTATATCTGCATCCAGCAAGTAAAGCGGAACGCGACCGACATCCAAGCGCCACACTTTCGCTGTAACATTACGACCCGGAAACGCCAGTGAAATTTTCACCCACTCATCATTATCATCACGCACCGGAGTCAATGGCAGGTGCGTAAATTTTTGAGGAATATACTCAGCCTGTTGCTCTCCGAAGCGGTTGATGCGCTGTATAAAATAACCATGCCTGTAAAGGAGCCCAACGGCGACCATATTCACATTAGAATCGCTGGCTTCTTTGAGATAATCGCCGGCTAACATACCCAGTCCGCCGGAATAGGTTTTAATCGTGTCGTGCAGACCGTACTCCATGCTAAAATAGGCTATGGAGCGGCTGTCCTGGTTTTCTTTTTCTTTCATGTAATCAGAAAACCGGGCATATACTTTTTCTAGCTTTTCAATGAACGTTTTATCATCGGCCAACTCCCTCAACTGCTCATAAGTGAGCTCTTCGAGCAAGTGAATCGGATTGTAATCAAATTTCTTCCAAAGGCCATCAGCTATTGAACTGAAAAGCATTTTCGCTTCATGATCCCATGTCCACCATATATTGCGTGTTAGTTCTGTTAACTTTTGCAGCTCATCAGGAATTTTAGGTTCAATTAAGATCTTGTTCCACTGGGGTGGGATAACGCTTTTGGCATCGAGCGAAGACGTCATTTTGGGAATTTGCTTCGCTTCATACTGGCTGTAACGCTCCAAAGCCTGCCCTATAGCCTTGTCATATACATTGAAATAATGTTTGATCAGATTTTCCCACAAAGCAACCCGCGATAATTCGCGGGCATTTTCGCGCAGTTCAGTTTGCTCTTTCTGCTTTAGCTGGGTGAGTTCCAGTATCTGCTTTGCTACTTCCTTCACAACTCCGTCATAGTTTTTTTCGTCGCGATGAACAACGCCTATGCCTGGTGATTTTTCAGGATAACGTTCTTTCACCCATTGGCCCATGCCTGTCAGCGAAGTTGTGATTGTCGGCACGTAGTATGCCAGGCTTTCCAGCGGTGTATATCCCCACGGCTCGTAATAAGAAGGGAATACAGTCAGGTCGAACCCTGCCAGCAACTCATAATAGGTCTTTTGGAGGATTCCGTCATCGCCGTTAAGGTAAGCCGGTACAAAGACCAGGTGCACATTCTGACCTTTTTGGTTTTGAAACTGAATGGTATTCAGTTTAGTCATCACCTCATCGTGTTTGGGATGAGCCAGCTTATGTGAGGAAACATAAACATTTTCCGTTTTGGAATCTTCTCCGTTAAAGCGTTGCAGCACTTCTTTTTCCGGTCCTTTATGGCCTCCCGGCACAAGTACAAAGCCCCAGATTTCTTTCTCCGGTTTTTGCGCTTTCAGGGTGTTCAGTGCATCCAAAAACACGTCAATCCCTTTGTTAGTGTATTCATACCTTCCGCTTGTAGCTACAAGAAAAGCATTTTTTGAGGGTTTATAACCTGTTACAGCCTCTGACAACTGGTAAAGCGCTTTTCGTGCTTCATTTCTCATCTGCTGCAAATCCTCTGATTCCGGCGCAAACGCATCGTCAAAGCCATTGGGCGTAACTTCGTCCACTTCTCTTCCGAAAAAGGCTTTACACTCGCGGGCTGTAATGTCGCTTACTGTAGTCAGCGCATCAGCGTTCAAGGCAGCATTTCGTTCCAGCGAGAATTTCGACTTAATTCCCAGTCGCTCTGCCATGTGAAATGGATTGTAAGATTCCATGTCGCTGTATAGCGGCATGCCATTTCCGGCAATGGAGCGGCCCAGCATTGTGGCATGCGTAGTAAAAACCGTAGCGGCCTGTGGCACGTTTTTCTTCAGATAGAGCAGCCCCAGTCCGGTCATCCATTCATGAAAATGCGAAATGATGCGGTCATGTGCCGCTATGTTATACTCATAAAAATGTTCTATCACTTTAGCAGCAGCATAACCAAACATGGCCGGCTCTATATAGTCCCACCCGCCCTGAAGCGAGTCTAAACGGAAATGCTCCCAGTATTCCGAAAAAATATCGTTCTTTTTCGTGAAATACTGTGTAAAATCAACTAAGATCACTACCGGTTTTCCGGCAATTTTCCAGCGACCAATACGGATATTTAAGCCGTCTTCGAGCGCTTTGTTTTGCCAATCGGCATAAAGATTCTTGTCTTCCTCAAAATATGGATTGTTACTGGTTTCTTTCCATACCTCAGGGCCTATCATTATCAAATTATCTCCTAAATCTTCTTTCAGCGTTTTGGCTTTTGTAGAAAGTACAGTATAAATTCCTCCTACTTTATTACAAACTTCCCAGCTCGTTTCAAAAAGATAATCTGGTTTCAATTGTTCCTTCATTCTTAATCCTCTTTTATTTTTCAATATAAAGAAAGACCAACAGTGCGGTCTTTCTTCAGATTATATGCAAGTTTTGTGTTAATATTTTCTATGTCTCTGTATAAATGTCATTCAGCCCGGCTCTAAAGCTAACCGTGATAGTCGTAATAATCTGAAATGCTATCCAGAATGACTTGCCGTGCATTGCTTTTATCCGTTGCTGTTAATTTTATTGGCTTATCATCTTCCATGGCTTTTTGAGCTCTTTTTCCCATAACGCTGAGCAACCTTTCATATAAATCCCGGTCGGTGTTAGCCAACGCCATGGCGAGTGTTGAAGGCGCCAAGCCTCTTAAGACTTCTTTGAGTACTTTTTTGGGTACTTTTTTCAGGTCATTAAACGTGTCGGGTTTTTGGGTTTTTTCCTGTCGCGAAACTTGATCACCTGGTTTAAAGTTGTGGGTTTTTGCCGGTGTTTGTGGCGCCGCACGTTTTTCTTCTACCCTCATGATGAAATCGCTGATGACATTCATATAATTAATAAAGCCCTCGTAAGGAGATTTGTATGGGTTGAAATAATGATGCACGGCGCCATCTGAGAACCATTTGGTACACATATAGTAGAAATGGTCACTGGCTTGCAGATATTGCCAGTCTTGCTCAAGGGATTTATCGTTGCAGTCTTTCACTTTTTCTTCGAGCGCGTAAAGCTTATCGAATGCTTCGTCCTGGAGCTCGTTACCCAGCCATGCTGTAAGGTCTCTTTCTTCGTCAGCCCATGAAATCGGATTGGGAACATGAATGGCAGATACAGGCTGAAGCTCTTTGGCCGCTTCTGCCGGTGTTCTGAATTGCAGGTCTTTTTCTTTAAGCACCTTTTCGGGAAGGGCTTTCAGAAATTCGAAAATGCCTGTTTCTTTCCATTGATGCTCGCCAAAAGTCTCATAATCCATAAACAAATTCACTACTTCATCTTCCGGTGGCAGGTTTTTGAGCTTATTCACAAATTTTTCGGCGGTTAGCGGCCACTCATCCCATGACTGGTCAGAAAACCGGAAGGCAATATCATCGCTCAGCCTGAAGTTTTTGAGCAGTACTTTAAGCTTTGGGTTTTGACTGTTTACATAAAGGAAGCCCGGACTTTTCCATCCCAAAACATGGCGGGCACCTTCAGTAAGCATGGTGCGGTAACCCATATCATAAACCATTTTCCCGATTTTATCGGAGTAAATCAATTCTGTATTGCGAAATGTTTTGGGCTCAACACCAAAAAGAGTCTGGATTTTTTCCTTGTGTTTTTCTACCTGTCTTTTGAATTCTTCAGGGCTTTTCAGTGATGCCAGAGAGTGAGCATATGTTTCAGATAAAAACTCCACCTGGCCTGTATCTGCCAGCTTTTTGAACGACTCAATGACTTCTGGCTTATATTCTTCGAACTGATCCAGTGCCAATCCGGAAATGGAATAAGCTATCCGAAAACTTTTGCCATGTTTCCGGATCAGCTCCAGCATCATCTCATTTGCCGGCAGATATGATTTTTCAGCTACTTTATTGATGATATACCGGTTTTGTTGTTCATCGTAATAGTCGTGTCGGCGACCGATATCAAAAAAGCGATATGTTCTGAGCCGGTATGGCTGATGAATCTGGAAATAAAAACAAATGGATTTCATATTTTTTTTGTTTACTTATTCAATACACTTTGATAAACCTCTTTTACTTTAGCCGCGGCCTTTTCCCATTTCAGGTTATCTACTTCCTGCCTGCCGTATTTCTTAAAAGACGTTGATAAGGCGTCATAATGCAACAACCCATATATCTGGTCAGCCAGCGCATCTATATCCCAAAAATCAGCTTTCAGGGCATGTTTAAGCACTTCGGCTACGCCCGATTGCCGCGAGATAACCACGGGCACATTAGAACGCATAGCCTCCAGGGGAGAAATCCCGAAAGGCTCAGAAACAGAAGGCATAACATACACATCGCTGAGTGCAAACATCGTGTCTACATCCTTACCGCTAAGAAACCCTGTAAAATGAAACCGGTCTGCGATACGCAGCGCGGCCACGCGCCGGATAGTCTTTTCGAGCATATCGCCAGAGCCGGCCATAACAAAACGCACATTTTTATCGCGCTGCAGAATCTTATACGCCGCTTCCACAAAATACTCCGGACCTTTCTGGTAAGTAACCCGCCCTAAAAAGGTTACGATTTTGTCTTTCATGCCTTTTTTAACTTCCGGGATTTCTTTATCATAAGGCACCACAGCATTATGAACTACCGTGATTTTATCTTCAGGAATGCCGTATTTTGTCACTAAAATATTTTTGGTTAACTGGCTTACCGCAATGATTTTATCGGCAGCGTCAAAACCTTTCTTTTCGATATCCCAAACCTGCGAATTTACGTTCGATTCGCCGGCCCGATCATATTCCGTTGCGTGAATATGAATAACGAGTGGTTTTCCTGAAACCTCCTTAGCTGCAATCCCTGACGGATACGTAAGCCAGTCATGTGCATGGATCAGGTCATGTGGTGTCTCGTCAGCTATGTTGGCCGCAACTATCGCATAACGCATAATTTCCTCTATCAGGTTTTTGCCGTATTTGCCTGAGAAATCATACTTGCCGCTAAATGTTTTGTTTTCTGATGCTTTACTGTTTTTTTCTTTGCTATCTACAATGTTATAATAATCCTCAGTGGAAACATAAGGAACAATCTGAGAGTCTACTTCTACATAAGAAATATAATTCCAATAGTCTCTTACCATTTTGGTGGCAAAAGACACATCAATATCGGATGCATTTATAATTCTTACATTAGATTGGTCCTCATCGCCATAAGCTTTAGGCACTACAAACTTCACGGGAACCTGGTTTGCTGCCAGCCCGTTAGTGAGGCCAAAGCATGCTGTTCCGAGTCCTCCGGTGATATGAGGGGGAAACTCCCAGCCAAACATCAGTACATTCATTCTTAATTTGTTTTATTGTTCATCAAATATAGCGGTATGGTTGGTCTGTACCGTCATCAAATTTCTCCAGCATCACAGATAGCCGCAACAGCTCAGCCACATTCCATGCCTGTGAAATATTTCCTCCGGCATGGTGAGGCGGGTTTCCGGCATAGACTTCAGAAACAGTTCCAATACCATCATTTATCATTGCCTCTTCAAAGCCTTCAAGAAGTTGCTTTATCCGCGGCAAACCTTGCTTTCCATAAAGTCGCAGGTAACCTTCGGCAAAATAAGTCAGCAACCACGGCCATGCAGCGCCCTGATGATACGCCAGGTCTCTGGCTTTTTGGTCACCGGCATATTCTCCTTTATAATCTGGATGGCGTGGCGAAAGGCTTCTCAACCCACGTGGCGTAACCAAATGATTTTCTACGGTTTTTAACACTTCCCGTTTTTGATTTTCCTGCAGCGGCGAAAAAGGCAAGGCTGTTGCCAGCACCATGTTTGGTCTTACGCTCCAGTCTTTACCCTGGTCTCCAACATAATCAGCAAGATAACCGCGTGTACTATCCCAGAAGAGTGTTTGAAAGGCTTCCGGAATTTTATCGGCTACCGGTTTCCATTTATAAATAAAGGAGGTTTCATTTGCCTTTTCAGCCGCCTCCAATGAAAACTTCAGAGCATTATACCACAATGCGTTGATTTCAACCACAGCGCCGGATCGCAGGGTCACAGGTTTATTATCAACCACTGCATTCATCCAGGTTACAGGTAAGCGGTTTTTTCCGGTTTCAAGCAACCCATCCTCACGCAAAACAACGCCTTCACTGCCACCATTGGCATATCCTTCTAATACTTTTTTAATGGTTTTTCCATAAGCTTTCCAAACTCTTGATACATCCTGCAAATAGAGCGCATATTGCTGCAGACTTCGTATAAACCACAGCGAAGCATCTGCTGCCGGCGCTTCTGTATTCTCTTTTGCTTTGAAGAAAGATCCATCCATATTTTGGATCATGGCATCTATCACTTTCTTAAACTCCTGCTCTTTATTACGCGCAAGCAATAATCCCGGGGCTGCAATAAATGTGTCACGGCCACCTTTTGCTCTCCAGGGATACCCTGTAACAATCTCAGTTTCCTGTTCCTGTTTCACTAAAAACTGTTCTGCAGCGTTTTCCAGGCAGTTTTTAAAGCTGTTACGCGGTGTACGCTTATTACGCTCGCGATAAAACATTTGCTTTAGCGATTGCGGTTTGACTTCATCCAGCGAAGCGGCAAAAACAATGCTTTCTCCTTTTTTTATCGGCACCTCAAAATAACCCGGTACGTAAAGGTCTTCCTGGTAGTCAAAACCACGTTCCTGATCGCGGAAATATTCAATATTGTAGTACCAATCCGGAACATGAACATATTCCGGTGTTTTGGAAAATTGCATGTAAAGTGGCGTATAGCCATCGTATAATTTTACCTGGATTCCACCGTCAGTTGGATTGTATTTTTTGTTCAGATAATTATTGGCTTTGCTTAGGTGATGAACATTCCGGAATGCGAGGAAAGGCCTGAACTGCAACTTTGTTTCAGAATGCGCATCCAGAAGTGTATAGCGAATCATATACCTTTCGGTATGGGAAGTGAAGAGTGTTTCTTTTTTCAAAACTACGCCGCCTACTCTGTATATTAAGGTAGGGATGGGTTCCGAATCAAAATCGCGGATATATTTATGACCGCCCGGACGGTATATCCCTCCGGGAAATTTATGAATCCCCAAATTGAAAGCGCTATCGCGCTGAATAATGGTTTCATCGAAAGAAGACAGCAAGACATGCAGGTCATTATCAAGCTCTTGCTGAGGTGCGACCAATAACCCGTGATACCGTCGTGTGTTACAATTGATAATCGTAGTGCTGCCGTAAGCCCCGGAGCGGCTGGTCCTTAATAATTCGCGACCAAGTGCATATTCGAGGTTTACGAGTTGCAGCTTATCAAATTTAATATAGCTCATAATTGTTTGTTTACTATACAATTACATGAAAAGGCAAAATTAACGCAAATAAACATATTTCTTTCACTTTCGTGTGATAAACTTATGCATTTTTTCATGCAATCGTTAGAGTAAATCTGCTGTGAATGTTTTGTTTATTTAGGCGGCGCCATAAACTCAGGCCCCACCGGATCTTTGATAGTTTGGGTAAGGATATCATCGATTGCCTTCATGTCGTCGCTTGTCAACTCCCAACCGTAAACTTCATCAAGGGCATCCAGTTGTGATGGTCTTCTGGAACCCCAAAGCGGGATATTGGCGCCGGGCTGCTGAAGTATCCAGCGTATGGCTAAGTGTATCACGCGTTTTCCGTGATGGGTTCTTACATAATCATCTAACTTCTGGACGGCATACAAGTATTGTTCATAACGTGGCGATTGATATTTTGGGTCTACATTACGAAGGTCATCACCTTCCCAGGTTGAATCAGGTTTCATTTTACCGGTGAGTAATCCACGGCAAAGGCTGCTGTATAGTAGTGTGGTTAGATTGTTTTTTTCACAGTACGGCAATAAATCTTTTTCTATTTCTCTTTCAAAGAGATTGTAGGGAGGCTGCACGCTACTCAAATCAGCATATTTCCTAAACTCCTCAATTTGATTTGTATCGAAATTGCTGACACCAATGGCCCTGATTTTTCCCTGGTCTTTTAGCTTTTGCAATGCTTTGGCCGTTTCTTCAATAGATGTATTGTGGTCTGGCCAATGCACCTGATACAGATCTACATAGTCGGTTTGCAGCCTTTTCAGTGAATCTTCAATTTCTTTATTAATTCTTTCGGCTGAAGCATTTCGGAAAACCTGATCATCTTTCCAGTCTAAGGCGACTTTAGTAGCAAGTACAATTTTATCACGGGGAACCGAAGATTCTTTCAACGCTTTCCCCGTGATTTTTTCAGAAGTGCCAAATCCATACACCGGTGCTGTATCTATTAGGTTGATGCCTTTATTTAAAGCTGCATGAATTGCTTCTATGGCGCTTTTTTCTTCGGTGCCACCCCACATCCAGCCACCGATAGCCCAGGTTCCGAGTCCGATTTCTGAAGTTCTGATGTCTGTTCCGGATAAATTAAGGTATTCCATAGTTTTACGATTTTTGTTTAATCATTAAACATGAATACCCTTTAGATGTTTGAAACGTTTACAGGATCAATGTCGCTGGTAAATCTTGGAAACAATGCGCCAACCGTCATCGAATTTGTATAGACTGAGGTAATCTGTAAAAAGCATATTATTTCCTTTGTATAGTTCTACTTTTGCTATGGCCGCGTTTCCGGTTATATCAACCATCGGATATTCTGCCGTGATAGCAGGTTTAGGTGCCTGACCTTTTGCTTTTGCTTTTTTCACCATTTCAATCCATCTGGAAATAGGAAGTTTTGTCAACTCATTGTTTTGATCCACACCCAGCAGATTAAATCCGGGGTCAAAACCAGCTTTAATTTCTTCGATGGAACCCCGGTTTTGAATCCCATCTACATAAGCTTGCTGGATGGTTTGCTTAATCGCTTCTTCCTGTTCTTGCTGAGCGCTCACTATCAGCGTTGCCAGCGCCATCATTAATGTAATTACTGTTTTCATGATAATTTGTTTTGATTATGATAATCTACTTCCAAAAACATGCCATGTTATATAAGATTCTCATTTTATGGATGATAAGATGTCTATTGTAATATAAATATGTTCATAAGGTTACAATTTATGTTCAAGTGTGTACATAAGTAAAAGCTTAGAGCATTGAAGATTCTTTATCAACCAATCTTCGGTAAATCACTGAAAATCGCCTGAAAAACAAAATGGCGGCAATACCCAATCCTGCCACAAAGCCAATCCAGATGCCTTCCGGGCCAATCTTGAATACAAAAGTCAGCAAGTAACTTAGTGGCAGGTTTACCACGATGTAAGCA
>JBNJGK010000042.1:13656-21763 GCA_051747665.1 Bacteroidota bacterium
CCCAATCCTGCCACAAAGCCAATCCAGATGCCTTCCGGGCCAATCTTGAATACAAAAGTCAGCAAGTAACTTAGTGGCAGGTTTACCACGATGTAAGCAAAAAACGCATAAAACATCGCCTTTTTCACATCTGCCAACCCTCGCAGAGCCCCCAGAATAGCTACCTGCATGCCATCAAAAAGCTGAAAAACAGCAGCCATAATCAACAGGCGTGACGCAAGGGCAATCACTTCCGGATTGGCAGTATAGAGTCTGGGGAGCCATCCTTTGAAAAACACAAACATGATAGCCGTAAACGACATGAACATGAGTACTAAGTGCACTGAAGCCATAGCCGCTTTATACATGCCGGGATAGTCTTTTTTACTGAACTGATGCGATACGCGAATGGTGGTACCCGAAGCAACGCCTGTAACAATCATAAACGTCATGCTGGCCAGTCCCAGCGCAATTTGATGTGCTGCCAGCGGCACTTCGCCAAGCCAGCCCATCATGACTCCGCTTAAGGCAAAAGCAGAAACTTCAAGTAAGATTTGCAACGAGATGGGCCAGCCCACTTTAAACAGGGCTCTGACCTCTTGCAGATTAAAACGGGCTGCAGAAAACATCACAAGATATCTCCGTAGCCAGGTTTTTTTAAAAAACATCATCACAAAAAAGGCCGCCATTAAAATGCGGGCAATCAGGGTGGCATAACCGGCACCGTTCAGGCCCAGCTCCGGAGCGCCCAGTTTTCCGAATATCAGCATATAATTCAATAAAATGTTGATTAGGTTGGCTGATATGGTTACTACCATAGCTATGCGGGTGTTACCAATCCCTTCTACAAATTGTTTCAGGGTAAAAAACAATATAAACGGAAGAAGAGACACAACCAGAATTCGGTAATATGGTATGGCAGCCGCTACAACCTGCGGAGGTTGCCCCATGGAGTTCATCAGGAAGGAGACACTGTAGAGCAATACAGCCAGCAAAACTCCCATCAACAGGTTGGTATAAAGGCTGTTTTTGAAGAGTGACCCTGCCTTTTTAAATCGGCCTTTTGCAAAAGCATGTCCGGCTAAGGGGGTGAGCCCGAATGTAAAGCCCATGCCAAAAACCATACCTATTACAAAAACAGAGTTAGCGAAAGAGGCGGCGGCAAGTTCTGTAGTGCCGACCCGGCCTACCATCATGTTATCAATTTGCTGCACCAGTACCTGACCGGCTTGTGAGAGCATCACAGGCACGGCAACGTTCAGGTTGCGACGGTAATATGGAAGATAGTTTTGTAGCAAAAAAACAACATTTTAAAAGCAGGGCGCAAAAGTACAATGAAAATAAACAGGTAAAACGCGGTTAAGGAATAAGCTAAAAATCTCTTTGTCAACTGCTATCAGACGACAAAGCTGGCGTGTATTTCATCTGTTACCTTATATTTGACGTGGCGCTCATAGTCAGGGAGATCAAGGTCATCCAATGCGCTGAGCATTTCATACAGCGATAAGCACTCGGCCTGGTTCAGGCTCATGGAGGTTTCCTCGAATTTGCGCGCCAGCCTTTTGGCCAGTTTGAAATAGACTTTTTCAAGGATATGCCTTACCAAAACGCGTTTTACAGGATCGGCAATCATTTCAAAATTGGCTATCGTAAGCATATCGAACAGCGCTTTTACCTCGCTTTTGTTGAATTGGAATTTGATTTTGTCCCGGCTCATAAAGCTATTCATTTTTTATAAGAGAAGATGTAAAGATATTAAAACTCTCACGAAATTGTTGTAAAGAAATATCTTTAAGCATTGTTCATAGATGGACAATGTGTTTAAAGACCGGACAGTACATACCGTAAATTTAAACTATTTCTTAAGGAAATTCTCCTGATAAAAGGTATTTTTAAAATTTGGCACAATATTCGAAAGTAACATCTAAACCAAATGGCAATTTATCTGTTTAAATATCCAGATTAAAGGTTAAACAAAATGAAAATAATCTTGAAATAATAATCAAAATCAAAAAAAAATGAATACACAAAACAGTAAATACAGCATTCAGCCTTTATGGCGCGATACGGTTCAGTTGTCCAGTGAACTCATTCAGCAATTAGAAAAGTGTGGTGATATTTCCTTTGTAAAAAGGACAAAATGGTTAGCCGGAAGACTTACCAAAACCATGCTCACTGCATTGCAAACTTCACCTCAAAACGGTTTATTTGATGAGCTTGCCAGTTTTCACAGTCATTCTACAGAGCTTTCGCTGATGCTGATCCGGGCTGAGGGATTGCACTATACAGATAAGCAAACAGCCATGCGCCTGATGAACAAAATGTATCAGATAAGGCAAGGCATCAGTCAGGTTGGACAGGCTTAGTCAACCATTTCGCGGCTTTTCATTTTACTGGCAATGTAGATAAAAGGAGTATCTGCTGCAGCCACAATCCACTTGAGTAAATAAGTGGTTATGAAAATTTCGAGCAGCACATTGTATTCAAAAACGCCATAAAAAGCAATTAAAGTAAAGACAAAGCTGTCAAGCAATTGAGAAATCATGGTTGAAAGGTTGTTCCGTATCCAAAGGCTTTTGGTTGATGAAAAGCGCTTTTTCCAGAAGTGAAAGGCCCAGATATCATGTTTTTGAGAAATAATATATGCCAAAAGGCTGGCAAGAACGATGCGTGGCATAAAGCTGAAAATGGTTTCGATGCTCTCAAAGGTCCTCATGGAAAACTCCTCTCCCGTGGGTTTAAAAAGCAAAGCCAGGTTCATCAAAATTGTCATCGTAATTAAACTGAAAAAGCCAATCCAAATGGCTTTAGTCGCTTCTTTTTTTCCATAGTTTTCTGATAAAATATCCGTCACCAAAAAAGAAGAGGCATAAACGATATTTCCAAGTGTGGCGGTAAAACCAAACAATTCTATGGTTTGAATAACCTGAATATTTGCAATAATTCCGGCAATAGGCACCCAAATAAACAATCCCATCTTTCCGAAAAAGCGGTACGATAAAAGTATCAGTCCAAAATTGGCTAAAAGGAGGACAATCCAATAAAGTTCATTCATATAGTAACATATTGTGCGCTATTGAACACCCATTTGTGGTTTTTCGAACACAGTAAACAATCTAAACATTTCTAACAAGCAATATTCCAGCATATTGCAATTGATGGCACAAAAATAGAATAATTAATCCAAAACCAATAACGAATGCCACAAGATGATACATAAAACCATACTTATAGCTCTCAGAAGCCTCAGGAAACATCCGGGACATACCATCATCAATATTATCGGTCTCTCGGTAGGGATGGCGGTTTTTATTCTCACCGCCCTTTACATACACCACGAAACTTCCTATGACCGCTACCATGAACATTCCGGGAAAACATACCGCATCATCAACGACTCCAACTTTAACGGCGTGGGCGAAACTTCTACAAGCAGTCCGTGTCCGCTGATGAAAACCCTCATGGATGAATTTCCGGGACAGATAAAACATGCCGGACGCGTTTTCAACAACTGGAATGCCGAATATTTTATTGAATACGGTGAAAAAGGGTTTAAAGAAAAAGACTTTTTCTTTGCGGATTCAAGCATTCTTGACATTTTTGATATTGAGTTTATCCGCGGCAACCCGGAGACCTCGCTCCGGAAACCCTTGACCGTTCTGATTACTGAAAGCGCTGCTAAAAAATATTTCGGTGATGAGGATCCGGTGGGCAAAAAACTACGCTACGAGGAGCGCTTTAATTTTACCGTTCAGGGTATTATTCAGGACGCGCCTGCAAACACGCACTTTAAATATGATTTCCTGGCCAGCATGAACTCCCTGCGAACCTTTTACGGAGGAAGAATGCCACAGACATGGTACTGGAATCCTTTTTGGACCTACGTGACATTAAACGACAATGTAAAACCGGAAAACCTGGAAAGTCAGCTTCCGGACTTTGTGAAGAAACATTTCCCGGTTGCTCAAAGCGAGCGGAAAAGGCTCTACCTGCAGCAAATTGAGGATATCCACCTTCACTCACACCTCGACTATGAGATAGAGACCAACGGCAACTATAGCCATATCGTAATTCTCGCAACCATTGCTGTATTTATGCTTTTAATTGCGGCCATCAATTTTATGAACCTTTCTACGGCCACTGCTGCCGGCAGGGCACGTGAAACCGGGATAAAAAAGGTGCTGGGAAGCCAGCCTTACCAACTGGTTTTACAGTTCTTAGCAGAGTCGGTTGTTATGGCCTTTTTGGCCATGATTCTTTCGCTTATTATTATAGACCTTTTGTTGCCCGTGTTTAACAACTTCACCGGCAGGGAGCTTACGATGTCTACGGTGTTTTCACCGGAAGGTATCGGATTGCTTGTCCTGTTGCTGCTGATAACGGGAATCGGGGCGGGGCTTTATCCGGCGGTTTTCCTGTCGCGATATTCACCCAAAAAGGTGCTTAAAGGAGATGTTAGTCGCGGAATGCGCTCAGCACATGCCCGGAAAGGGTTGGTTACTTTTCAGTTTGCGATTGCGATTGCTCTGATTATCGGCACTGTTATGGCATTTATACAGCTTCATTATCTGAGAAATGCACCGGTGGGGTTTAATGATGAAAATGTGATCCTGATTCCGGTATCGCGCACTCCGGTAGTATCTAAATACGAGACCTTTGAAGGAGCGTTGAAACAACACCCTGACATCCGGCATGTTACCACTACGGAATATATCCCCGGAACCGATCATAACAACCATGAGTTTAAACCTGAAGGATATCCTGATGATGAGTGGCAGTTTTATCCTACGATGATTGTGAGGGAAGATTTTCTGAAATTGTTTGAAATACCGGTAGTTGCCGGGCGGGACTATTCCCGAAAACACGCGCGTGATAAGTGGGACGGCATTCTGATCAATGAAGCGATGGTAGGACATATGGGCTGGGAGAGCAACCGGGATGCCTTAGGGAAAAAGTTTCATTCTCTTGCCGGACAAGAACGCGTGATAGGTGTTTTTAAGAATTTTAATGTTAAATCACTGCACAGCAGCACTACTCCTTTTGTGCTAAACATGAAGGAAGATGAGCGAATGATTAACTATTTTGCCTCTTATGTGGCTGTGAAATATTCGGGCAATGATCCGCAGGCAATGATCCGCTTTCTGGAAAAAACATGGCAGGATTTTGCCCCGGGGCGACCGTTTGAATATGTTTTCCATACCGATGCCATTGCCGGACTGTATGAAGATGAGGAAAAGCTGGGAACACTGTCCGCCATTCTTACCGTGCTTATCATCCTGATAGCCATCCTGGGATTGCTTGGGCTTGTTTCTTTTATGACTCACCAGCGCGCCAAGGAAATATGCATTCGCCTCACACTGGGTGCTTCTGTCAGGCATGTCATCCAGCTTATCTCCCGGGAGTTTGTGATCTTAATCGCGGTAGCCAGCGTCCTTGCCTGGCCTGTAATCTACCTGGTGCTACAAAGCTGGCTCCAGGGATTTGCCTATCATACCTCATTAAACTATTGGGTATTCATCGCCGCAACCGCTGCCGCAGTGCTGTTATCGCTTTCGGTGACCGTGGCAATGGGTGTCAGAGCCTCCAAAGCCAGCCCTGCAGAAACGCTGCGAAATGAATGATGTGGGAAACAAAAAATATATCCTTGTAACTATATAGCAGCCACGGCGTCAAAAGAAATGTATTAACCAAGCTTAATCAATACACCAATGATATTTAGCTATCTGAAAACCGCGCTGCGCATTATCACTAAAAATAGGCTTTATTCAGCCTTAAATATTCTGGGGTTAGCCATCGGGCTTATTGCTTTTATCTTTATTCTTATCTACGTTAGGGTTGAGGCAAATTACGACAAGCTTCACCAGAAGCATGAGCAAATTCACCGGCTGGAGTCCAGCTTTGTTATATCCGGAAAAAGTGAAGAGTTTGCCATTGTTCCGATTCCTATGGCCCCGGCACTGAAGCTTGAGTTTCCGGAAATCGAATCTTTTGTGAGGTTTTCTACAGGCGGCAATCAGTTACTCAGGTATGGAGACAATCAATATTATGAAAAGGACTTTTATTTTGCAGACTCCACGGTTTTTGATGTGTTTTCATTTCCTTTATTGAAAGGGAATCCCGAAACAGCGCTTTTAGAGCCCAACAGTGTGGTGCTTACGCAGTCTACGGCCGAAAAATATTTTAAGGATGAAAATCCTATAGGAAAAATCCTGCTGGATGCCGAAAACGACCAGTTTAAGGTTACCGGAATTATGAAAGACTTACCACCCAATACACACCTGAAGTTTGACGGGCTTTTCTCAGCAACTACGCTGGAAGCCAGAATAGGTAACGATCGGTTTAACAACATGGAGCCGGGAAGCTTCTGGAATATAGGCTTGTACAGCTATATTCTTCTGAAAGAAAACACTACTATTAATGCTGTACATGACAAATTCCCTTCTTTTTATGATAAATACATGAAAGCTGTTGGCGATCAGATCAATGCCAGTTTCAGCCTGCTGACCACGCCTCTGGCAAAAACACATTTTAGCGGCCATTACGCTTCTGATCAGCCGAAAGGCAATATGACCTATCTTTATATCTTCTCAGCGGTGGCCCTGTTTATACTCATCATTGCCGCCATAAACTATATGAATATGGCTACGGCACGCTCTGTGAAACGTGCAAAAGAGGTTGGTATCCGTAAAGTGGCAGGCGCTCATAAGGGACAGTTAATAAAACAGTTTCTGAGCGAATCGGTTATTCTCACCTTAATCAGCCTGATAATTGCAGTTATCGTAGTTTACCTGCTGTTTCCCAATTTCCAGAACCTTATCGGGAAAGAGCTTTCGCTGTCGGTGCTTTTTGATCTGTCGCTGTGGGCTCAGGTAGTGGGCGCTGCGCTTCTTATAGGCCTTTTAGCAGGCAGCTATCCGGCATTTTACCTCTCCTCATTCAATCCCGCCAAGGTACTGAAAGGCACCATGTCAGGAAAAGCCGGTGGCAGCGGAAGGCTTCGTAAAACGCTGGTGGTCGTTCAGTTCTGGATTGCCATTATGATGATTATCGGCACCCTCATTATATCACAGCAGTTAAGCTTTTTGCGCAGCAAAGACCTGGGTTTTCAGAAAGAAAACATGATTGTAATGGAGCTGCAGGACTCTACGTTCCGCAGCAAGGGGCAGTCCTTTAAAAAAGAGCTGATGAATCATCCGGATATTATCAACGCAACTACTTCTTCAGGAGTGCCGGGACAAAATGGCTGGATTCAGGTAGTGCGCGTGGAAAAAGAATCGGAGATGATTGACGATGCCATGGTAATTTGTGTGCCCGATTATGATTACCTTGATACTTATGAGATAGAAATGACTAAAGGCCGGTCTTTTGAAAAGGAAATGGGAACTGACCTTCAAGAGGCTGTTATAGTAAATGAAACTGCCGTGAAACAATATGGTTGGGATGAACCTATCGGGAAGAAAATCCAATGGGGGTTTGGTGAGGGCAGACGCGTATTAAAAGTGATCGGGGTGTTTGAGGATTATCATTTTAAATCGCTGCACAACAAGGTGCAACCCATGATGATGTTCATGCATGAAGATTTACATAAAGGTTTGCTAACGGTAAAAACCAACGGGAAAAACAATCAGAAAGTTTTAAGTGATATTGAAGCCCGCTGGCACGAGTTTGGCGCCAAACGTCCTTTCGATTATCAATTTCTTGATCAGTCGCTCAGGGAGATGTATGAGGGAGAGCAAAAAACCGGCGTCATCTTTCACATTGCTACAGTCATCACCTTAATGATTGCATTAATCGGGTTACTGGGACTGTCATCCTTTATTGCCGAACAAAAAACCAAAGAAATCGGCGTTCGTAAAGTTTTAGGGGCATCTGTTTCCGGAATACTCATACTGCTTTACCGTGAATTTGCCATTTTAATCCTGGCAGGCTTTGTTCTGGCAGTTCCACTCACCTGGTGGGGTCTTGATACCTGGCTGCAAAACAACTTTGTCTATGCCATAAGCATGCCTTGGGTTACCTTTGCTATGGCTGGAATCGCATCCATTTTTGTAGGACTTCTGGCTATCAGCTACCACACCATCAAAGCCGCTAATGGCAATATGGTTGAGGCGGTTAAGTGGGAGTAGGG
>JBNJGK010000043.1:0-21670 GCA_051747665.1 Bacteroidota bacterium
GTCGGATGTGATTAATAAACGCAAATAAGGCCATTTAGTTTTCTCATTAACACTATTTTAACAATTTTAGTTTGGCTTTTTAAATAATTCAATTCAGCTCAGTTTTTAATTCACTAAAAATGAACATATTTACATGTTTTTGTTTTACTTATTAAATCAAATAGCATGAAGCAGTCTGGCAAACACTCAGATAACCTTTGGTTCATTGCCATCTTAAAACAAAACAAATGGTATATTGCAGGTTTCAGCCTTTTAGCCGGCATAATAGTGTATTTCGCAACCCATTTTATCACTCCCGAATATACATCCTCAGCCATTGTTTATCCTGCCGGAAATCAAGAGCATGATGAAATGAAACTCAGCCAGGGAAGCACGCTTTTGTTGTTACAATTGCTTGAAACTGCCCGGGTAAAAGACTCAGTTATTCATCACTTTAACCTAACAGAGCATTACAGCATAACGGCCCCAAAAAAGAAACAACTAAACGAAACAAGAAAGGTATTCACAAGCAATACGAGTTTTGAAAGAACGCTTTACAAATCGGTTAAAATTGAAGTTCGCGATCATGATCCGGAGTTTGCATCCCGCCTTGCTAATGGCATTGTAGAAATAACCAACGCCATCAATCAAAATATTTTTAAGGCCAACACACACAAGAAGCTGGTTTATTTACGTAAAGAATACCACAACAAAAAACAGGAAGTAGACTCCCTCAGTCAACACATCATACAATATCAAAAGCAGCAAGCCTCCAGGGCCGTCGATAAAATTGAAAAGGATGTGTCTCAGTTAGAGTCAGAAATAAGTTTGTTGCGTCAGGAGCTTGATGCAATACAAAGAAAACATAGTGTTCATGACCTGAACCAGCAAATCGAAACGCTGAAATCAGATTTAAACAAGACAACAAACAATCTAAACATATATAAATCTGCCCGGAAGGTTTATAAGGAGCAAGAATGGGAAGACTCCCTTGCAAAAACTGAAGCAACTTTTCAAGGTTTGGTTTTCCTGAAACAACAACAAAAATCCCGGCTGGATTCCTTACAAGCTGATGCTAATCATTATAACACGCTAACATTTTCTATTGCCCAAAACCGCTCTCTTCATGACAGGCTGATGGCTAAGAAATTAAATCTTCAGTCTGAATTAAATCCCGAGATCCAAAGCGCTAATATCGAGTTAATGAAAGAGAATCTAAAAAATCATGTAAACTCGCTAAACCGTCTCCGTGAAAAATATGAACAGGCGCTTTCTGAATATGAGCAGCCCACTCCTGCGGCATATACCTTCAGTGAAGCGCGTCCCTCATACGAGAAAACCCGGCCGCGAACGCTGCTCTTAACTGCAGGCAGCATGGTTTTAGCTTTTGTTTTAGCCATCAGTGTTCTTTTGCTCAGCAAAACCTTAAAACAAGATGAAAAGTAACACCCGGAAAAAAGCAATAATTATTCTTCCATTTGCCCTCTGGCTGCCGTTGTTGTTTTTTGCTGTTTTTCTTCAAAGCGAAACTTTAGGATTGACGGCTGCACTTTTCCCGTTTGCGGTGCTTTTCAGTTATTTTATCTTTTATAAGCCTTTTGTTTACCTTTCCGCTATATTCCTGCTTTTGCCTGTTTCCGTAAACATTGAAGATTTGGGATTAAGCCTCGGAATAAGTATTCCCGGAGAAATCCTCATATTGCCTTTTGTAGTATTGGTACTTTTTCAAATGATTTCATCGCCTCATTTCCGAAAAATCATAACACAACCTCACCCAGTAACCCTGCTGTTGCTGATTAACCTGGGCTGGATGCTTTTCACCGCTTTCACGGGCACCATGCTGGTGGTTTCGTTAAAATATGTTTTTATACGCTTGGTGTTTCTTCTTGTTTTTTATTTCTGGATATTAACCCTTAAGCCTGAAGACTTCTTCAAACTGCTTGGCTTTTTTGCGTTTACCACCATATTTGCAGTAAGCTGGGCCACTTTAAAACACGCGCAGTTTGGTTTTATACCGCAAGTAAACGGCTGGGCGCCCGAGCCATTTTTTAAAGACCACACAATTTACGGAGCGCTATTAGCTCTCCTGTTTCCGGTGTCGGTCTTAACATTATTCTCCCGGAAGCAACCTCCATGGTTAAAGCTCTTGTTTTTTGCCGCTATCCCGTTTTTGCTGTCCGGAATTTTTCTTTCTTATTCCAGAGCAGCATGGATTAGCATAGGCGCCATGGCTGTTTTAGCGGTAATTCTCTCTTTCAGAGTCCGGTATGGATATTTCTTAGCCGGTATCGGGGTTTTAATCTTGCTGGCCATTGGAGTGCGTAACCCGGCATTGGAAAAGCTTAATCAAATTCGAAGCGAACGTGGCGGCGGTGTGCAAGAACATTTAACATCTGCCATAAATATAAAAACCAGCGCATCAAACCTGGAGCGCATCAACCGCTGGGAAAGCGCGCTGAAGATGTTCAGGGAAAAACCCGTTCTGGGATTCGGCCCGGGCACTTATCCCTTTCAGTATGCACCTTATCAAAATGAAGACCATATGACCCGCATAAGCACGTGGTTCGGGGATGTTGGCGGAGTACATTCAGAATACCTAAAACCCTTATCGGAGTCTGGACTACCGGGTTTCCTATCTTTTATCGCTATAATTATCCTTACACTTCGGAGCGGATTCAAGGTATATCTGCACTCAAAAAACAAACAGCACAGATTATATGCTGCCGCTTTGATGCTTGGCTTATCAACATATTATTTTCATGGTTTTTTCAATTACTTTTTGCATACCGATAAAATCGCAGCCCTGTTTTGGGGTATGACAGCTATGCTTATAACCATGGAGAACCAACTGAAAATGAACAATGCTGCACCAGATGATGTATTATGAATATGATTTTAATCGCTGCAATTAAACATGAAACACGGATCGAACCTTACGGAATTTAAATTACGCGCCGCCAGTTATGCAAAATACAGAATAAAAACAGTTTTATGACTGCAAAGTATCTACATATTAGTCCTGATTCCTCGCCGGAAGATGATATTTTGGATATCCTGCTATATTTTGATATTTTTGATCATCCCCTTACCAAAAATGAGCTACAGAATTTTGCCAAAATTCCTTTGGATAGAATTGATGAAGGGCTTAATAAGCTTGAATCAGAAGGCAAAATTGAAAGGAATAAAGGATACTTCTATTTTCCTGGTAAAAAATGGACTGCAGAGCAGCGAATATCTGAGCAAAAAAGGATAAGCAGATATCTTACTATATCGCAATGGATTACAAGGATCACCTCACGGTTTCCTTTTGTTAGAGGGATATTCATCTCAGGGTCTTTATCAAAGCACAGAGCGAATAAAGAAAGCGACATCGATTTCTTCATTGTCACTGCGCCCGGCAGGTTATGGATAGCGCGTACGTTGCTTATTCTGTTCAAAAAGGTATTTCTTTTCAATTCATACAAATACTTCTGCCTAAACTATTTTGTTGATGAAAACTCACTTGAAATCCTGTCAAAAACCCACTACAGTGCCACTGAAGCTGCCACTATTGTTCCGGTATACAATTATGAGCTATATGAGCAGTTTATGAAAAAAAATGCCTGGATACACCACTTCTTTCCTTATGCCAAAAAGCGTGATTCCAGCTATGTTATTACTAACGGAAAAAAAATCCAACGCCTGCTGGAGCTCTTCTTAAAACCGGCCGTTTTTGATAAACTGGATGATTTCTTTATGCGTATTACTGCAAACCATCGCAAAAAAAAGTTTCACCACATGAACCGGGATGCCTTTCAAAAAGCGTTTTACACCGAGAAAAACAGGTCTAAACATCACCCGGTCGATTTTCAGGTAATAGTGCAGGAGGCTTTTGAACGCAAAAAAGCCGAATACTTCCAAAAAGCTCAGGCAAATCAAAAAGCAAGTTCATACAGGTGAGGCCGGGAAGAATTTATCCCAGGTTTAATCACAACCAAAAGCAATAAAAAACTTTAATAATTGGAAGCATGAATAAAACAGAACAATACTACCAGAAAGTTGCAAGCCATTTTGATGAAGACGCTCGCCTCTTTGAAAAGCGTTACGAAGAAAATGCGGTCCTGCAAAAAATCCGCAGGGATTTCAGAAATCACACAGAAAAGTTCGCTTTTGGCAATGCGCTGGAAATCGGCTGCGGTCCGGGCATTGACATGGTTCATTTCTGCAAGAGCTATCCTGAAAAAAGCATTTATGGTATTGATGTATCTGAAAAAATGGTATCGATTGCCAAAAACAACCTGAAACAGGAAAAGCTGAGCAACGGAGTTGTAAAACAAGGCAGCGTTGAAGATATACCCGCACTTTTTCCCGGGAAAAAATTTGATTTGATATTCGTTTATTTCGGAGGATTAAATACTGTTATCGATTTGAAAGCAGCCATAAAAACGCTCCGCAAAGTTGTATCAGATAATGCTACCTTCGTGTTTACCAGTGTAAACCGCTATTATGTGATGGATGTTTTCATTAAAATGCTGAAGTTGAAATTTCCTGAGATGTTTGCCCGCTTTCAGAACAGATGGAAAGGATATTCTCCCGGCAGAGATTTGCCAAGTAATGTATATAGCTTCAAGATCATTAAACAGGCCGTAGAGCCGGAGTTCAAAATTATTCATAAGCGGGGTTATTCTATTCTCTATCCACCGTGGTATGCCTCTGGCTATTTGAAAAAGCTTCCGTTTCTGGAAAAGCCGCTGTGGAAGATCGATAGGTTACTTCAAAAAACAGCTTTTTGGAACAACGGAGAATACAGCCTTTATATCCTCAAAGCACAACCAAAAGCTTCAGAACAATAAACTATGGCTCTGTTCTGATTACTGGATGTTAAAAGCTAAATGATTTGTAATAGGTTTTAGGTCTTAGTGTCAAATATAAATTATTCACACAGTGTAATTATTTAGCTCGTTAAGTTCAGTTGGCAGTTGGCGATATTTATACATAAATCACTCATTGATTAGAAAAGAGCCTAAACTATTTAAGGCAATTTTTCACAGGTCAAAACTTCCTTCAGGCCTTCATTAAAGTCGGGATAATAAAAACGATAATCCGCAAAAAGGTTTTTATGCTCTGTAGTAACATTCAACGAAAAAGCAAATGCCTCTGCCACAGCCCTATCAAATCGCAGGCGTATCCACCACAAAGGTTTATGGCGTATTTTAAGGGCAGTCAGCTCAGCAAGTTTGAGGCCAAGTTCTTTTTGTGTTAAGGTTGCATCGCTCGTGATGTTATATATGCCGTTTTCGGGATATTTCTCTGCTACATGTATGATCATACCGGCCACATCTCTAACATGAACAAAGTTCATCAGGTTCCCGCCTTTGCCATACACAGGTACATACCCTGCTTTTTGTGAAGGATTAAGGTAAAAAGCCTTAAGCCACGAGCCCGGGCCATATATCCACGGAGGCCTTACAATCACTATCGGGAGCTTTCCTGAATTCATCTTTTCCAGGATGGGTTTCTCAGCTTCAAAATATTCGCGCTGAAAGCTGATGGGGTTTGGATGCACCGATTCATCCACAAGCGATTCACCGTGAGAACCGTAAACCAATGTCCCGGAAACAAACACCAACAAAGGTGGACGAGGCAGTGAACCTAACCATTGCAGTAAGCTTTCATTCGCTTTGCGGTTCTGCAAAGCCGCTATTTTGCGTTGCTGACGATTTTTCCCGGCCATACGGGCAGTGTGAAATATCACCTCCGGCAGATTCGCTTCCAGATTGCTCCAGTCAAAGTGGCTTAAGCTACCCTTTAGTTGCTTTAGTCCTGCTAACTCTTCCCGTAAAGGATTTTTGTGGGTTAAGGCAATTACCGTCTTTTGGCTTTTGACCAGCTCATCAGCCAGGTACTGCCCTAAATATCCACTGGCGCCGGTGAGAAATACATTTCTTAGTTTTTTCATCATTTCCAATGGGTTAAATCCTTACCGGTTAATCTTTCCACTTTTTGAATATCCTCAGAAAAATAAGGATTAAATCTTTTTAAATCAGATTCAGGCAATTGCGGTTTAATATATAACTTTCTTTTCATAAGTTCAGAAATATTTCGTTTTACAGAATGTGGCAACCAGGAATCTATGTACGGTTTGATATGATTATTTCGCATCATCCTGAAAAAACGCTGAGCAACCGGGTTTTTGGGAACGCCAGAGGCATTATAAGCTTTGTTAACCGGCTTAAAATGATTCTTTACTCCGAGAAATGCAGCCATTTCCTTCATTAATTTCTGCAGATGGTTTTTCAAATCTTCAAAGAAAATCACTTTTGTATTTAAAAAATGTTTTTGAAACTGTTCTACGGCATAGGCATAATAACCTGCCCCAAGGTAGTCATAAGAAGGAACCCAGCCTTTTTCCCTTCGTTGAGGCCAGGCCTCAACCGCATCCCAAAAAGGCAAATGCTCATGGCGCTCCAGGTTAAAAACATATTGCGAAAACATCCTTTCTACCGGTTGCCTGAGTATCAAAATGATCTTTACTTTTTCAGGATGTGGAAAAAAAGTGTAAATATTATGAATCACCTCATCAACGTAAAAGAGATAAGAATAACTTACGGATTTATCTCCTTTGGTACTGTTTTTAACCCCGGAAAATTTATTGAGGTAATCCTCAGGTGAAGTAATGTAAGGCGTATCCAAAACCTCGAAATCCCCGTTCTCCCTCGCAAAAGCCAGGTAGTTCAGTTCTTGTGATGGAATAAAAATATCCTCGTGAGAATTCAGGTAACGAGACAAAGAAGTAGTGCCGGCTTTGGCAGCACCGGCAATGATAAAATCAGGGAAGCAATTATCCTTATCAGAAAAACGATTTATTAACATTGTCCATAATAGACAATTACTCAGAACTATTGTTTAACAAACAAATGCATGAATCTGGTCTAAAAAGGCCCCCTTGTTTGTACTAAATTATATAATATTCGTATTATCAAAATGTTATAAAAACTGCATTACTGCATGTAAGTTATTGATTTTTATATTAATAACCTACAAACTTATTAAACTGAACTCATGCATTTTCCTGACAAGAGAGCTGAAGCATGAAATAAAACCAAAATCAATTCTCCCGCATCACGAAGTCATCATACTCAAGCTCAAAGCGCAGCTTGTGTTTTGATTCTTCTTGAGCTAAGGATAAGAACAGGTTTTTCATGTTCTGATCAGGTGCGCGATTGGCCAAATCGTTATAAAGCTTAAAAGCAGCTTTTTCCTTTTTCATAGCCACAACCAAAGCCTCATCATACTTCATGTTGGGATGAGGTTGCACATCAACGGTATAATCAGCGATTTTGAGATCGGTAACCTTTTTCTCAGGTACAGTAAACTGCCCTGATTCCTTAATATTCATGATCCGGGATTTGTGGCCCATTTCCTCTTTGGCAAACTGCTTGAATATGTCTTCCATTTCCTTGTTGGAAGCCTGCTCGGCAAGCTGAGTATAAAAATCTACCGCTTCCTGCTCAGATTGCATTGCAAAATCCAGAATCTGATCAATGTTCTCGAAATTCTTCATAGCTTTCACTTTTGTTTCTTTCACAAAGATAACAGATTGCATTTGTAATGCTAAAGGTATTCTGCAATTTAAAATCATTTTAGCATTAACCGGCGGTTTTTAAAAACCATCAATTTCATTTACCGAAATCAGTAAAAATATGAACATGAAATAATGCTCATGGATGAAACTAAAAAGCCTTCAGCTCCTGTATTAACACTGAGCTGAAGGCTTATTTTACAACAAGCTGATTCTGTATTGTTTACATTTTAGAGGCGGCTCTAAAAAGGTCCCATTGTTTATACAAAATTATATAACATTCTGTCTATCATAATATTACAAAAAAACCAATTCAATCTATATTGTAGGTTATCAGATAGATAACTTATAAACATAGAAACTTACAAACTTTTTAAACTGGATTCATTTTACATTTTGATTTTTAATCCGGCCATGATATGCGTTCCGGCTTGCGGAAAATATCCGGTCATTTTATAATAATCATTGTTGTAATGATAGCGATAAACCCAGGCATTGGTTTCATATTCTTCGTCAAAGATGTTGTTTACCTGCAGGCTCAGCTCCATGTTCTTTACCCATCCGGTCTTGATCTTATAGGATATCATCAAATCATTCACCAGATAAGGATCCAATTTTCTTTTCTCGCTGGCTGTATTGTCGATGTATTGTTTTCCTACATATTTTGATAAAAAGTCAACCTCAAGACGTTCTGCCGGTTGCCATCTTATTTTGCTTCCGCCGATAATGTTGGGTGAGAAGGCAATATCCGTAGTACCGATATATTCTTCCTTTTGCTCGCCCCAGTTATCCCAGTCATCCACATAAGCAGTGAAATCCTTGATTTTATTCTGGCTAAGCGTCAGGTTGGCTTCCCAGGTCAGTGCCGGCACGATCACCCAGCCTGTCATAAGTTCAATTCCGGCGCGATAGCTATCCTCCACATTTGTCATAATAGGATCACCTACGTTGTTGATTTCACCTGTAAGGATCAACTGATCGGTGTAATCCATGTAGTAAAGATTTGCAGCTATCCGCGCTTTGCTGGATTTATAGGTGTAACCCATTTCATAGTCGGTCAGCCTCTCACTTTGAGGTACTTCACCCGGATCTGCATCTCTGAAGTTGCCCCGGCTGGGTTCACGGTTCGATACCGCCACGCTTGCATAGGCTCTGTGGTTGTTATTAAACTCCGCCTGAATTCCGGCTTTGGGATTCAAAAAATCAAACTCGTGATATTGCGTCAAATCACGCAAATCATCATGGTTACCATCAATATCATAAGTCACCCGCCGATACTGAAAATCGCCATACGCATTCAAAACATCACTGAGCGGATAATTGGCTTTGGCATAAAGATTAAAATCTGTCTTTGTTCCTTTATTGAAATACCACTCAAAATCTTTATCAAAATGGTTCGCATACTGAGCCCAGATAATCTCTCCAAAATGGTCGCCCTCATATTCGTTATAAGCACCACCTAACGTAAATTCCATATCGTTGCTGTAATTCAATGAAAACGTAGTGCCGTAGAAATCGTTATCCAGCCATTTTCTGCCAACCAAATCCGTCTCATCAATTTGGGTATTGCCAACAATTGCGGGCTCCAGACCATAATCAGAAAACGATTCGTCTTTTTTCATTTGCTCAAAGAAACCTTCACCTTTGGTGTAGTGCAATGCTGCATTCAGCAACCAATCATCTGCAAACCCATGCGACAAAGTAAGCTGGTAATGGTCTTGCTGATAATCATCCACTTCATCTTCATAGGTGTAATAATTATACGTCCTGCTGTCAGAATTTATCATATGCTCGGTCTCCTCCGGAGTATATAATCCATGATCTTCGTAACGCTGCATTCCTTCCACGTTATCGTTCAGTCTTACCAGCGGAACTCCGTTCCACGACTGATAGGTGCGCTCCTTACCGGAGAAAACATTGGCTTTAACAATTGTGCTTTCGCTGAAATAGCCTCCGGATACAAAGAAAGAGCGCAGATTGGATTCTGCCCGGTCGATAAACCCATCAGAGCTGATTTTAGACAAACGAGTGTCCAGCGCCCATTTGCCGTTAATAAGGCCTGTTCCGGCTTCAACGGTGTTTCTGTAGGTATTGAAAGATCCCGCTCCACTGTGAATTTGGGCATATGGGTCGGATTCAGAATTCTGCGTTTGAATATTTACGGAAGCGCCAAACGCTGCTGCGCCATTCGTAGAGGTACCCACACCGCGCTGAATCTGGATATTTTCAACAGAAGAAGCAAAGTCGGGTAAATTCACCCAGAAAACACCCTGCGATTCGGGATCATTGTAGGGAACACCGTTGATTGTTACATTAATACGTGTCTGGTCGGTTCCCCGGATGCGCATCCCGGTGTATCCAACTCCCGCTCCCGCATCTGAAGTCACCACCGCAGAAGGCGTCATTGACATCACATAAGGCAGGTCCTGTCCCATGTTCACTTCAGCAATTTCCTCCCGCGGCATGTTTTGATAAGTGGTCGGAGAATTGCTTCCTGCACGCGTGCCACGGATAATGACCTCCTCCTCCATTACAGCACGGGGCTGCAAACGGAAGGTAATCGTAGTATCAGCGCCAATAAAAGCGCTTTTCTCAAGCGGTTTGTAGCCTACAAACGTAACAGTAAAATGCACCCGGTTAGCGCTCAGCGACTTAATGGTAAACTGACCCTGTTTGTCTGATACTACAGCTTTATAGCTCTTTTCCATCCTGATGTGTGCACCCGGTAGCGGTTCGCCACTTTTATCGTCTACTACTACTCCGTTAACTGTATGCTGGCTAAAGGCGAATGCCGGCAGCAGAATCAATGTTAAAATCCGAACAAATAATTTCATAATCCTAAGTTTTATTAATTCAACTTAGAATGGGAAATAGAGGAAAAAACCATTCGATATTTAAAGCCCTATTACTCCCTACACCGGTACTAACCGGATCAGGTTCTATGGGTATGATCTCAGCCCGTCTTTTTATCGGGCACCCCTATTTTTTTGTAAGATCGCCGCAAAATTAATAAAACTTTTTTGCATTTTGTTTGATTTCTTCCGAAAAAAAATCAACAAACTAATCAGCAGGGTCTTTTTCAATTTTCATATTTACCCCCCTGGGTAAAATATGAAACTCTATCATAAATTTAACTGAAATATCCTTATGCGGTTTTGTAATAAAACAGACGCTGACTGGTCTACTGACGCAGTCAGGTCTGTCATTATTCAAAACTAATAAGCCTTAAGCCTTCCGGAATCTTTCACCCACTTATAAACCATCTTATTAAAATCTTTCAGTTCCAGCATCTCCTCCAGGGTTTTGTGTAAGCGATACCGCCAGTAATGATTTGGATTTGAAGGTACATTAATACGCTCCTCGTGTGGATTCTGCCGGCGTATCGTTCCATCGGCACCCATCAAATCCTGTATCGGGATAACGGCCCACATTGAAGGGCTAAAGAAGTGTTGGTCAAGGATTTGCTTTACAACCCATGGTTCACAATAAAACGGGGAGTTTCCCTCATTTCCTAAAATCGTGTTGTAAAAACGCTGCGACCTTCCGGGGTTTTCCTCCCACCAGCCTCTTATCGTGGGCATGTCATGGCTGGAAGGACTCGCTACAGACAAATACGGATAATCAGCCGGATGGTTGAATTCCTTTTTCGGATCTTTAGGCATCCGCTGAATTTCAAGGCTTAAAATGCCCAGGTTTTGCATCACTTCAGGCACAGAGGCCGGAACCATACCCAGGTCTTCGCCGCAAATCAGCATATTAGTAGCTTTTTTTATAGCCGGTAACTTAAAATAAGCCTGTTGTTTCCAGAACTCTTCATTGCGCCGGTAGAAATAATCCAGATACACCTCATTTATAGCCTCCTGCACATGACCGTCCAATTCCCTGAATGAGTTGGTGAAATGCAGCGTACTTCTGGGAAAATAGCTGCTTTGATGCGGATCATATGGATTTTTAAGGAAAAGCACCTCGGCAGCCAAACTCATCAGTCCATCGCGTATACGTTCTTTTCTTCTTTTCAAATCCGAGTCATCAGAAGGTTCAGGTGTAAACATCTCTTTTATTTGCCTTTGCGTGGCCACTTCAGGTTTAAGGCGGTATTCCCCGGGAGAAGTTTCCTCCAGGTACAGTTCTTTCACCGTATCCGTTAAATCACCAAAACGGTCGACAAGAAAATGCTCCCGGATATAAGGTTCACAAAAACGCTTCTCATCAATGTAGATGCCACGCTGAGCCAGCTCATCGCGGTGGAATGCCAGCGAAGGATTGAAATACCCCATGATGCCGTCAACAGATTCCCACGGGATTTCCCAGATGCGGAAAAATCCGAGAATGTGGTCTATTCTGAAAGAATCAAAATATTCTGAAAGCTTGTGAAGCCGGTTTTTCCACCACTTAAACCCATCTTTGGCCATTTCTTCCCAGTTATAGGTAGGAAAGCCCCAGTTTTGACCCTTGATGCTGAAATCATCAGGTGGCGCACCCGCTTGCTTATCCATGTGGTATAGTTCAGGTTGAACCCATGCATCAACGCTGTTGCGATAAATCCCAATAGGAATATCGCCTTTCAGAATAACGCCCTGCCTGCGGGCATACTCAGCCGAATCAAGCAATTGCTTGTGGAGATGGTATTGAATAAAATAATGAATCGCAATATCATCGTAGTGATCACTATTGATATCTGTAATCTCATCCACAATCTCCGGATTAAAGTTCTTGTATTTTCCCCATCTGCTGAAATTAGGAGTATTAAACAAATCCCGCAAATAGCTGAAAGCAGCGTAGGGCTTCAGCCAGTATTCATTCTTTCTGAAGAATTTCAAAAAATCGGGGTCTTCTAAAAAGACCTTTTTTTGCTCATCATACAGCATCTTAAAGTATCTCGACTTAAGCTGCATCACGCCTTCGTAATCGATGGTTTTGTCCACATTGAGATGCTGGCCACGCTCTCTTACAATTCTGTTGGCTGTTTCTGAACGCAGGCTTCCCATCTCCTCAATATTGGCATATATGGGATGCAATGCATAAACGGAAATAGCCGCATACGGATAAGAGTCTGTCCAGGTATGTGTAGCTACCGTATCATTCACCGGCAATAGCTGAATAAGTTTGTTTCCTGTTGCTTTAGCCCAGTCTACCAGCATTTTAATATCCGTAAACTCCCCTACTCCATATCCTTTTTCGCGCCGCAAAGAAAAAACAGGAATACTTACACCGGCGCCTTTCCATGGAGCGCGCGGAAAATTAAACCGTTCATCGCCTTTAATAAAGAGTTTTTTCTTTTTATTAACCTGGTTGAACTGCAACATCCGGTCGCGACCGTCTTCCATAAACAAAACCTCTTTGGTATGCTGGTCGTAGATAAAATATTTATAATAAACCGGGAAGTCTTTCTTTTTAAGACGAATGTTTGCCCGCCATTGGGGGTGATCATCATTAAACATCTCTATACCTTTCTCTGGCTCCCAATTGCCGAGGGCGTTGCAATTTCCGGTAACTCCTAAACGGTGTCCTGGCTCAACGCGGGCTACGTGTATCTGAAAACGAATGTAATACTCATCTTCCTCCTGCATCGAAAAGTCCATTATGTTTTCTCCGGTAAAATTTTCCGGACGAAGCAATCCATCTGTGAAAGCAGAAGTAAACAAGGTATTTTCCGGATCAGGCGCTGACCGCCATGAATCAAAAATATCAACGTTGTTGCATTCCCTGCAACCCACTCTCATAAGCCTGTCATCGCACTCATAAGTGCGCTTGCCCGTATTTTCATCCTCAACAAAATAGCGATACTTAAATGTTATTGGCAGCTTACGCCTTACATCAGCTGTAAGCTCCCAGATACCCGAGTCAGGGGATACCAAAGTCATATCTGCTGCATTTTCCTCATTCATTTTGCCTAAGGCAGGGACATCTCCGGCCAGCCTTAAGCGCTCACCCCAGCGGGTAAAGTATTGAATCCTAAAGGTTATCTTCATGATGCGTAGATTCTATTATTTAAACTTTTTTTGCCGGGAAAAAGGTAAGGGCTTTTCCCGGGAATTCAAAATGCATGAAGGTTTTTGACAGTGGTTTTTAACATTATTGAACCAAACTCCGTTGTTTTTCGTTTGAATGGTTAAAAAGCACTTATTATGAAAGGAAAAAATATTATTGTACTTGTGCACGACGTTTTCGAAGATCTGGAATTATGGTACCCTGTCCACCGCCTGCGCGAAGAAGGCGCTAACGTACTGCTTGCAGGCCCGGAAAAAGGTGTAGTTTATAAAGGAAAACACGGCGTGCCAGCAAAATCAGACATCGCTATCCGTAAGGTAAACATCAAGGATGTTGACGGCATCGTAATACCGGGTGGTTATGCACCAGACAAACTCAGGAGAATTGAGAAAGCCAACAGCCTTGTGAAGGAAGCGGATAACCAAAACAAACCAATTGCCATGATTTGCCATGCCGGTTGGGTGCCTATATCAGCAAAAATTGTTGATGGCAGGAAATTAACCTCTGTAGGAGCTATCAAGGACGACTTAATAAACGCCGGCGCCAACTGGGTAGACGAACCAGTAGTAGTGGATAAAAACCTGGTTTCGAGCCGCACTCCTGCTGACCTCCCGGTATATATGAAAGCTTACATCAGTTTATTCTAAGCGCTGAAAACAGCAATTCCCGGATAAGAATTGTGATTCAGGTTGTTTCCTCATATCTTTACTGAAAAATCATGTTATGAAACAATTCTTTAAAGTTGGTCCTTTACTGCTTTTCCTGTTCGTTGTTACCGGATGCGGGATACAGGATGCTAAAGAGGATTCCGGGCCGGTAATTGCCCTGTCCAAATCGTATGATACCTACCGCGAATGGCTGTTAGACGCTGACAGCTCATTACAGTTTGTAAATCTTTATGAGCTTTCTGAAGCTGAAGTAACTGAAAAACTAAAACAGGTTGATGGAGTTGTGGTGACCGGCGGTGAAGACATCCACCCGCAATGGTACGACAGGCCTGAGGACACCGTGCTGTGCAATACGATCAACCGCAGGCGGGATTCGCTTGATATCAGCATTATCAAAACTTCTGCTGATGAGAACATCCCATTATTAGGCATCTGCCGTGGTATGCAGGCCATGAATGTAGCGTTGGGTGGTTCACTTTATGCAGATCTACCAACACAATTTTCTGAATCCACGGCACATCGTAACCCGCCGTTTGAGGACACTTTACATCAAATCACTGTAAATCAAGCTTCCCTGCTGCATCTGATTGCAGAAGCCTATGAAGCAAACGTAGTTTCCAATCACCACCAGGGGGTAAGAGAAATCGCTCCGGAATTAAGAGCTGTGGCTTTTTCAGACGATGAACTTGCAGAGGCCCTGGAATGGAAAAAACCGGCAGGGAAGAATTTTTTCCTGGGGGTTCAATTCCATCCCGAAAGGAATGAAAAAGGAGCTATACCTCCAAAACTGGCAGATTATTTTATCAGAGAAGTGCAACGATATGCCCGGAAAAAGGCAGAAAACAGCTCATCAAATTAAAAACACGTTTAATATTTTCACTTTCACAAGCTGTTAATTTTGTCTTGCTATATTTTTTTTATTTTCGCATCAGTTCAATAGCAAAGAATAATTAACGCATTATGGAAGAAAGACTGGAAACAGAAAAAGACTATCAGAAAGCCGTAAAAGAAATTGAGCAGCTTGATGGAGCCTCTGAAGGCAGCCGTGAGGAAAAACGACTGCAATATCTTTATGATCTTGTGGAAGAGTATGAAGACCGAAAGCGGCCTGAAACCAAGCTTTTTACGTTAAAACGTAAAATGGCTCAATACAGTGATAAAGAAATTACCGTTTATCAGAAAATGGCAGCAAAATATCTGGAATACAGTCGGAAATTAAAAGCCGGTGAAGAAGCCGAAAAACCCGATTTCGATCCCGAATTAATTCAGGGTATGCGCGAGTGGGCACGTTTATCCCAGGAGATTGCTCGTCTTGAAAAGCAGGAAGAAGTGAATAAAACACAAGAATAACAGATTCAGTGTATTTCTGAAAACCCGGTTTTGTTAAAATTCTATCCCTTTTCTGGCTTCAACCCCTTTTTGATAATAGTGCTTTATTTCTTTCATTTCTGTAACCAGGTCTGCTTCTCTCAAAAGCTCTTCAGGAGCATAACGGCCCGTAATAACCACTTCAGTTTCTTCAGGTCTGCCTTTCAATACCTTGAGCAAATCTGAAACACTAAACAGTTTGAAATATAAAGCAATGGTGGCTTCATCTAAAACAACCATATCATATTTTGCTGACTGAAGAATTTTAGAAATTTCGTTGAGTCCCTTCCTCGCAGCATCTATATCTTCTTTCGCTGGTTCTTTCTCTATAAAACACCCTCTTCCATACTGCTTTATGGTAATCATGGGTAAATAATGCCGCACAGCCTCAATCTCAGAATACGTCTTACCTTTAACAAACTGAGCAAAGAATACTTTTTTTTCTGCTCCGGCAGCTCTCAATGAAAGACCAAAAGCAGCCGTTGTTTTGCCTTTGCCGTTACCGGTATAAACATGCAAGTATCCTTTCATATGCAGTTGTTTAAAATTGATCAGATAAAACTAAAATCACAAACCTTTTAACTGGTTTTCAATTACACTAATGCGGGCTTCTGCGTCTGCTTTTTTCTTGCGCTCACGCTCTACCACCTGCTCCGGTGCATTGTTAACAAACCGCTCATTGCTTAGCTTTTTCTCTACACCTTTCAGGAAACCTTTGGTATACTTAAGCTCCTCTTCCAGCTTTTTCTTCTCCGCTTCAACATCCACTGCGCCTTCGAGTGGAATAAAAAACTCAGTAGACCTTACGATAAAAGACATCGCGTTGTTCAGCTCTTCTTCAGCTACATCAAATGTTTCCAGGTTACACAGTTTGGAAATTACGCCGCTGAAATCGCTATCCACGAGCTGTTTCCCTTTTGGCTTTGTAAACAACTGCAACTGACTTTTCTGCGGTATACTTTTTTCCTGGCGAATATTCCTCACCGCCATAACCACCTCTTTGGTCATTTCAAATTCCCGTAATACAGTATCATCATACTTTCCGGCTGCCGGCATTTCACTGACCATGATGCTTTCCCCGTCCTTACGCGACTTAAGCAGCCACCAGATTTCTTCGGTAATGAAAGGCATAAACGGGTGCAATACCCGCATCAACTCATCAAAAAGCGCTACAGTCTGTTCCAGGGTTACTTTATCAATCGGCTTTCCATATGCCGGCTTGATCATCTCTAAGTACCAGGAGCAAAAATCTTCCCAAATCAGTCTGTAAATCGTCATTAATGCATTGCTGATACGGAATTTATCAAAATCAGCCTGAATGGATTCAAGCGCTTTACTGAACTGGCTTTTAAACCAGGCTACGGCGATCTCCTGCGGCCTGGTTTGAGCTGCATTTTCATCTACTTCCCAGCCTTTCACGAGTCTGAGTGCATTCCAGATTTTATTACTGAAATTTCTGCCCTGCTCACACAGCACTTCATCAAAAGGCAAATCGTTTCCTGCCGGGGATGTCAGCAACATGCCCACACGAACCCCATCAGCGCCATAATCGTTAATCAGTCGCAATGGATCAGGAGAATTACCCAGCGACTTTGACATCTTACGTCCTTGCTTATCGCGAACAATCCCGGTTAAATAAACATTCTTAAAGGGTACTTCATCGCGATATTCCTTTCCGGCCATAATCATACGAGCGACCCAGAAAAACAGAATTTCAGGAGCTGTTACCAAATCATCCGTGGGATAATAATAATTTACCTCTTCATTATCAGGATAACGAATGCCATCAAAAACGCTGATTGGCCAAAGCCATGAAGAAAACCACGTATCCAGTACATCTTCATCTTGCTTCAGATCTTTTTCGGTCAGATTCAAATCCGGGAATTTCCTGCGGGCTGTTTCCAGTGCCTCTGCTTCTGATTTGGCAACAACAAATTCCTTGTCAGGCAAATAATAAACCGGGATGCGCTGGCCCCACCAAAGCTGTCGCGATATGCACCAATCGCGTACGTTCTCCATCCAATGGCGGTAGCTGTTTTTAAACTTGGCGGGATGAAATTTTATCGTATCGTCCATTACCAACTCAAGCGCGGGCTTAGCCAGCTCTTGCATTTTCAAAAACCATTGCAGCGAAAGCTTCGGCTCTATAGGCACATCTGTTCGTTCCGAAAACCCGACTTTATTCTTATAATTTTCTACTTTCACCAACAAGCCAAGCTTTTTCAGTTCTTCAGCCATTTTATCGCGCACCACAAATCTGTCTTCGCCGATAAAATGCTCTGCTGCCTGACTCATAGTTCCATCATCATTAAAAAGATCGATGGAATCAAGCTTATGCTTTAGCCCTATCTGATAATCGTTCTCATCGTGGGCCGGTGTTATTTTAAGGCATCCGGTTCCAAATTCGCGATCTACATATTCATCCTGAATGATGGATACAGGCCGGTTTACCACCGGAATGATTACTTTTTTTCCGTGAAGATGCTTGTATCGCTCATCTTCGGGGTGTACACAAACAGCGGTGTCACCTAAAATGGTTTCAGGACGGGTTGTGGCAATGGTTACAAAATCATCTTCACCTTCCACCTTATACTTCACATAATACAATTTGGAATCCAGCTCTTTATACACCACCTCCTCATCAGAAAGCGCCGTAAGCGCAGCCGGGTCCCAGTTTACCATTCTCACTCCACGGTAAATCAATCCTTTTTTATACAGATCAATAAACACATCTATTACCGACTCATACATGTCATCATCCATGGTGAATTTCGTGCGGTCCCAGTCGCATGAAGCGCCCAGTTTTTTCAGTTGTTCCAGGATAATTCCGCCGTGTTTTTCTTTCCATTCCCAGGCATGCTCCAGAAACTCATCGCGCGTAAGCGAGGATTTATCGATGCCTTCCTGCTTTAGTTTATTAACAACCTTAGCTTCCGTGGCAATAGATGCGTGGTCGGTTCCGGGTACCCAGCAGGCATTTTTTCCCATCATGCGCTGACGCCTCACCAAAACATCCTGTAAAGTATTATTAAGCATGTGGCCCATATGCAATACGCCGGTAACGTTAGGCGGCGGTATTACCACAGTGTAGGGTGTGCGATTATCGGGCTCTGAATGAAAATACTTATTTTCTAACCAATACTGATACCACTTTTGCTCGGTATTACCCGGAGCATATTTTTTGGGAATTTCCATACGATTTTAATGAATGATTACACCTTCTGTTTAAGGTTGCAAAACTATTAAAAAAAGGTTAAGGCAAGAAAGATTAATAATCGCTGTCATCATCTTCAGATTCCATACTGAATTCATCACCGAGGTCTTCCGGGTCAATCTCTTCAATATCTACATCATCTACCATCCGGCGTAACTGAACACTCATTTTCACCAGATAATACGTGTCTTCAGTTTCTACCGGAACAGCCGAAACCCTGTCGCCCCGAGAATTGTTATATTTGATAATAAATTCATCAAAGCCCTCCGGATACTGCACGGCCAGCCTTTCAAGCATGTTTTCCGGTAGCGATTTGTAATCTACAATCACGCGCTTCTTTTCCATAAAATACTTAAAATTAACGTTTTATTCCTATTTATCTGTTTGCTGCAGACAACTACAAATATATATTTTTAAAGCACTTTTATACGGGTAAATTTAGTTTTTAACTTAAAACGATTGCTACAAAACCGGTAATTTATATTGAACATTAACCCTTCCAGCAGGTTGATTAAAAAATTTCAAACAACTATATAATGATAAAACACACGCTTATTCTATTTCTCATGATGGCGACGATAGCCTCATGTAATTCCAACAGCCGGTCAGGCGGCGAAAACCCGCACGGGGAGCGCGAACAAAAAGAGATTATCTCAGAAGATGATCCGCGTTACCCGGAAGAAAAGGAACATTTTAAAAGCTTGAAGCAACTAACGTTTGGTGGCGATAACGCTGAAGCCTACTGGAGCTTTGACGATGAAAAGCTGGTTTTTCAGGCTACCAATTTCGGTACAGACTGCGACCAGATTTTTGTTACAGATGCTGCCAATACGAACATGAAAGACCAGGCTCCGCCAATGGTTAGCACCGGCTTAGGCCGCACTACCTGTGCTTATTTCATGCCCGGAGACACTACCATTCTCTACGCCTCCACCCATGAGCGCGGTGGGGATGCATGTCCCCCGGAACCCGAGGAACGCGAAGACGGCAAATACGTCTGGCCAATATATCCATCCTTCGATATTTATGTTTCGGATTTGGATGGGAACATCATCAGAAAGCTTACCGACCGCGAAGGCTATGATGCCGAAGCCACAGTTTCGCCCAAAGGTGATAAAATTGTGTTTACTTCTCTGAGAAGTGGAGACCTGGAGCTTTACACAATGGATATTGATGGCAGCAACATAACCCAAATTACGGATGAGCTGGGTTACGACGGCGGCGCCTTCTTTTCACCCGATGGCTCTAAACTGGTATGGAGAGCCTCCCGCCCTGAAACCGAGGAAGAAGCTCAGGAATATAAAGACCTGCTCAAGCAGGGGCTTGTTACACCTACCAATATGGAAATCTATGTTTCTGATGCCGATGGGAGCAACCAGAAGAAAATCACAGACCTTGGCAAAGCCAACTGGAGTCCCTTTTTCCACCCTTCCGGGGAAAAGATTGTGTTTTCATCCAACCATCACAGCGACCGCGGTTTTAAGTTTAACCTCTTTATGATTAACATTGACGGTACCGGCCTGAAGCAAATTACACACGATCCTGTTTTTGATGCCTTCCCGGTATTTTCTTACGGCGGCAATAAGCTGGTGTTTTCATCTAACCGCAACAATGGCGGCACCTATGATACCAACTTGTTTTTGGCAGAATGGAAGGATTAAGATATTAGCGTATCCCGATTGTATATAAAGCGATGAACTTCTTCATCGCTTTTTTTTATTCCGAAAGCGTAATCAAGGGTAAAAAGGCTATAATCTCCTAATATCAAAACAGAATTTCGTTAATTTTGACGATCGAAAAATCCAAAACCATGAAGCAAATTACATCACTATTTATTCTGCTGGCTATCCTCCTCAGCAGTTGCCAGACCACAGAAAATAAAGAAAGCATCCGCTTTGCTGCGTTTAATACAGCGCTATACAGAAGTGAAGGAGGTCAGCTTCAGAAAGACCTCGAAAAAGGTAATGATGAACAAATCAAAATTATTGCTGAAATCATCCAGCGAAAAAGACCCGATGTACTTGCTTTACAAGAATTTGACTATGATGAGGAAGGTAAAAACCTGAAACTGTTTCAGGAAAATTACCTGGATAAATCGTTTAATGGCTCAGAGCCCATCGATTACCCTTACGCACTGGCTTTTCGGTCAAATACAGGAGTTCCTACCGGACTTGACTTAAACAACGACGGTAAAGCTTTTACACCTGATGATGCCTTTGGCTATGGCGAATACCCGGGACAATATGCGTTTGCAATCTTGTCTAAATACCCACTCGAAACCGATGATTTGGTTACATTCCGGGAGTTTTTATGGAAAGATATGCCCGGTGCGCATTTGCCGGTAGATGAAGACAGCACTTCGTGGTATTCAGAAGAGGTTTTGGAAGTTTTCCGGCTTTCCAGCAAAAACCATGTGGATATTCCCGTAACGATCAATAGCAAAACCATTCATGTTTTGATTGCCCACCCTACCCCACCGGGATTTGATGGTGAAGAAAACCGGAACGGCAAACGCAACCACGACGAAATTCGTCTTTTTGCAGACTACATTTCGCCTGAGGAAGGCGCTTACCTTTACGATGACCAGGGCGAGCCTGCTTCACTAAGCCCAAACAGCTCTTTTGTTGTCATGGGCGATATGAACGCCGATCCGATGGCCGGCGACAGCTACAGAAACGCCATCGACCTTTTGCTGGAGCATCCCCGCGTTCATCCTGAGCCTGCTACAGGAAAACTAACACCCTCAAGCAAAGGAAGCAGAGTGTGGCACGAAAAAAACCCGAACGACAGTCACCCCGCACACAAAACCGCTGTTTTTAACCTGCGTGTAGATTACGTTCTGCCATCAAAAGACCTGCAACCCCAAGAAAGCGGCGTATTCTGGCCCGC
>JBNJGK010000044.1:0-21405 GCA_051747665.1 Bacteroidota bacterium
CAATCGCTTTTACCAAAGAAAGAACCAACGGAAGTCGCGCCTATATGGCCAGGAGGCATACCAACTACTGGTCCAACAATATGGATTAATAGCTCCATACAAGACCTCAGGCTCTCGTCCTGTGAATGCTGTAAGATGAAAATAGTCAGAGAAAGCCGTATCCCGCTATAGCGGGACGTACGGTTTGACGAGGGGGCTGGAGGAACAAGGTCTGAAATTGAGGCAGAGTCCCATTACCGCTTGTTCCTTCACTCTACTCTACCGTGTTCTTCATCTCCGCGCCCTCTGCGTGAAATCTTCTTCTTTTTCCACGCAAAGTTCGCAAAGGGAAGAGCGCAAAGATCGCAGAGAGAAAATCATCAGCAAATTCAAAACTCTCTTCTGCGTTCTCAGCGTGTTCTTCATCTCTGCGCCCTCTGCGTGAATTCTTCTTCTTTTTTCACGCAAAGTTCGCAAAGGGAAAATCGCAAAGATCGCGGAGAGAAAAACATTAGCGAATTCAAAACTTTTCTCCGCGCCCTCTGCGTGTTCTTCATCTCCGCGCCCTCTGCGTGAATTCTTCTTCATTTTTCACACAAAGATCGCAAAGGAAAGAGCGCTAAGATCGCTGAGAGGAAATCATCAGCAAATTCAAAACTTTTCTCTGTGCCCTCCGCGTGTTCTTTATCTCTGCGCCCTCTGCGTGAATTCTTCTTCATTTTTCACGCAAAGTTCGCAAAGGGAAAATCGCAAAGATCGCGGAGAGGAAATCATTAGCAAATTCAAAACTCTCTCTGCGCCCTCGGCGTAAATTCTTCATTAAATTCTCCTTATTTTTACACGAAATAAAGATTAGAAAGAATGACCGAGTTCTGGTACCATGCGGCCGATTGGTTTTTTGTGGTTTTTCATTTGCTTCTGACGCTTTTCAATGCGCTGGGATGGATTTGGAGGAAAACGCGGAAGCTGAACCTGGTGACACTCCTTTTAACCGGCGCATCGTGGGGCGTTCTGGGTATTTTCTACGGCTTCGGCTACTGCCCGCTCACCGACTGGCACTGGCAGGTGCTGCATAAACTGGGCATCTACGACCTGCCATCCTCCTACCTCGAATACCTCGCCGAGAGACTGACAGGTTTTGATTTCCGGACTGAACTGGTGAATGACCTCACCCTCCTCCTTTTCAGCGCTTTCCTGCTGGCTTCCATCGGACTGAATTTAAGGGATTATTTTAGAAAGAAGAAAGGCTTAATAAAGTGATAGATTTTCCTCTCCTAATTTATGAGTATGGTCTAAGAAATATCAATCTTTTCTAAATTACGTAATATCCCGATTATCAGAAACAAATTTTTGATTTTCATGCTAATAACCAGCAAACTTAGAAATATACGAACTTATTAAACTGAACTAAAAGAATGCCTGGTTCGTTTAAAATCTGAAAGACATGAAATATCACAGCGGATGGAGAGTACCGGTTTAATAAAGAACGATACGGATAAGTTGCTCCAAGCAAAAGGGGTTAAACCAACCTCTATGCGAAAACTGGTGTATGAGATGCTGCAGGCACGTAAATCGGCCATGAGTCTCTACGAAATTGAGCAGCAGTTTGATAACGTGGAACGATCGACGATTTACAGGGCGCTGAAAGTCTTTCAGGAAAACAACCTGGCACATACGGTTTATGATGGCTCAGGGGCAGTGCGGTATGCGTTATGCGATGAAGGTTGCCAATGCACGCTCAACGATCAGCATGTGCATTTCCTGTGCAATCACTGCGGACAGAGTTACTGCCTGAGGTCGCTGCCGGTTCCGCAGCTTGAACTCCCGGAGGGGTTTGCGCTTGAAGGCGCCCATTTTGTGGTTACCGGCACCTGCCCCAATTGTAAGTAGTGTCTGTCTATAAACTAAGTAAAACTTTGCAATACTGTTGCAGGTAGTTTTTCCCTTCATTTGCACCAATTCAAAAAGCAAAACAATGAGAACAATATTATTTTTAGTGAGCGCTTTTATATTGATGATGGCTGCTTCATCGGCCTTCGGGCAGCATTCCAACAACGAAGCGCAGAAGACGGAGAACAAGGCCGATACCCTTGAGTTTACGGTGTACGGCATGGATTGTCCGGGATGCGAAGGAGGACTGGAGAAACAGGTGAATAAAATAGAATCGGTGAACAGTTCGGAAGCCAACTGGCGCAAGCAATTGCTGCAAGTGGTTGTGGAGCCTGATGCTAAGTTGGATATCAATACCCTGGAAAAGCGTGTAAAGAAAGCGAACTTCACCCTGGACAAGAAAGCGATAAAAGAAGAGGAATGAAGCAAATAAAGTGGTCGATATTTTTCGTCATGCTACTGGGGCTGGGCTCCCCGGTGCTGGCACAAATCAGTACGGATGTGGGATTAACGCCGGCGCAGGACCGCTGGATTCTTCGTTCCCAATACCGCACGATGGGCATGGAAAGTGGGGTGATGGAGACAAATACGCAAATGATCCCGGTTATGCTGGGTTACGGCCTCAGCAATAAAGTGACCCTGATGGCGCGAAGCGTTTATGTGCAGCGCAGCTTCGAACCTGCCAGCGAAAACAGAAGTGGCCTGGACGATTTTTTCCTGTTGTCAAAATTCCGCCTTTACAGGAAAAATACGGCGAGCTACACCATAGGGATTGCTCCTTTTGTGGCTTCGAATATTCCCACAGGATCTGAAGAAATCAGTAACCGGACCTGGGATCCGCGGGCCGGGCTGAATGTTACCTTCCGGCCGCGTTTTATGTCGGTAGACCTGTCCACATCGTATGTTTTCTTTGATGTATCCAGTAAACTACAGGACGACCCTGCCGGCAGGTTTAATCTAAACATGGCTTTTTCGGGGACCATACCCTTAGGAAAATCCTCAGAACAAATTATTTCCCCCGTAGTTGAAATCAATTATGCTTCGGAGGGAAATGAGGACAGCGACAAATCGCAGCAGTGGCTCTTCATCTCTCCCGGTCTCACCTACCGCCTTGCCTCAATGGCCATAGACCTGCTCTACCAGCAGCCCGTCTGGGAAACCGAACGCATCGGGCAGATGTCGCAGCAACCCCGGTGGATAGTCGGGATGCGATATATGTTTTGAGAGCGAAGTTGAATAACAGTTAAAAACATACTATCTTTGGAAAGAAGGGTTTGAATTTCAAAACGAAAGACGCATCACTACTATGATAAAGACATTTCATTCTATTACCGACCAGCTTTTTTGCCGGGAGAAGGGTTATTTGTACAACGCTAATCAGGTTTTTTCCGATAAGGGGAGTGATACAGCAGAGAAAATGACGGCTGCTTTCCTGATCTGTCTTTCGGGCAGCGGCAATCCACTTTATACGGAAGCTGAAAATATCCTGAAAGCCAAACAATACGATGATTCATTACTTGCATTAGCGAAATTCTATCGTCGTCGGGTGGAGAACATTAAGGAGGAAGTTTCAAGGGTAACAGACAATGATGCCGGACTCCGCCAGGCGTTGACGGATTTGGATGCTGCGCTTCAGGAACGGCCATCACTGAATGGGGTGCAGGAAAAAATATGGGCGGTGTTTTTCCCGGAAGGCGTTGGCGTATTTGACCGCAAACAGGAGCAGGTTGATAAACTGCGTCAAAAGCGGAAAGTAAAAGTGGAGCAGGAAAACCCGGAGCCACTAACCAACCCGGCCCGGCAAATCCTCTTTACTTCCAATGTGTTACTGACCACGCCTCACGAAAATACGGACATCAGCAGCCTGGATTACACGGAGGATTTAAAGAAGGATATCAGAAAAGCCATGGAGGAGCCCCAGCAATACTGGTACGACCACCCGATACAGATTGGGGTGGAGCCGGAGGCCAATGAAATTATTTACGGACTGTCGCAACTGGATAAGGCGCTTGAAAAAGAACGTGAGCGGGGCAACCTGGGCAATGAGAAAGTGAAGTGCCTCCTTTCGGTGTCGGTAACGCACAGCGGGTTACTCCCGGTAGCCAGGGATTATATCCGCCAGGAACTGAAAAGCCATGCAAATCTGCAAAATCTTGAGGTCTTTATTTTTACGGAAGATGACACACATCGCCTTCTGGAAGAAGTTTTTATACCGATAGATAAAGATTTTGATGTGGACAAAAGTAAAGAGCTGGCGCAGGTGTTTGGCGTTGACGGGGAATACGGAAGGCATTACAGCTTCCTGAAAGCCATTGCTGCCGTATTTAATGTGTTAATTGATAATGAGGTCAGGGCAACGTTTAAAATTGACCTCGACCAGATTTTTCCTCAAAAGGAATTGATAGAAGAGACAGGCAAGTCGGCCCTGGAGCATTTTAAAACCCCGCTGTGGGGAGCCCAGGGAAAAGGCAGCCAGGGACAGCCTGTGGAGCTGGGTATGATTGCCGGGGCGCTAGTAAATGAAAAGGATATCCACAAGGGTTTATATACACCGGATGTCGGTTTCCCGGATGAAGTACCGGACGGCGAGTCACGGATTTTCTTCAGCAAGTTGCTGATGGCGCTATCGACGGAAGGGGAGCTCATGACCCGATACCGGGAAGACAGCAATATCAACGGCAAAAACACTTGCCTCCAGCGTATCCATGTCACTGGGGGAACAAACGGTATTTTGGTGGATGCCCTGCGCCACTACCGGCCTTTTACACCAACCTTTATTGGCCGCGCCGAAGACCAGGGATATATCCTTTCGGTATTGACCGGTTCGCAAAAGCAGTCGCTGGGCTACCTTCATGAAGATGGATTGATTATGCGCCACGACAAGGAAGCCTTCGCACAGGAAGCTCTCAAAAGCGCCGAATTGGGTAAGATTGCGGGGGATTATATCCGGATGCTGTACTTTTCGGAATATGCTCGCGTGCTTTCGGATAATCCAGAGCATCTCAAAGAAATCCTGAATCCTTTTACGGGATGTTTCATATCAAAAATTCCCATCACAGTAGCGATGTATCGTCAGACGCTGAAGGCCGCCGAATTCTTTACCAATGGGGAAACCGGTCAGGCCCGGAAGTTCTTGTTCCAGAATGTTTCAAGACTCGACCATGCTATTGATTTTATCAAGGGCGAAAACAGCAAACTCAAAGAGCAGGTGAATGCCGAACGTGAGGGATGGGAGCGTTTTTATGATATTCTGGATACGGTGGAAGCCATGCCGGAACCTCAAAAGCAAGCTTATCAGGAAAAAGCAGCCCAAGTGGTGAAAGATAGCAGCGTTTTCTGATTCAATGAAGCTTTGAACCTCACAGCCATGAAAGTGCTTGAAAATGATCATAGTTAAAAAAAGAAATGTTGTGTTGAGTAATTCTTCATGCACACGCTATCTGTAAAGGGGGAGTTAGACCTTCCACCTTATCCCTCGCACAAAGCCTGCGCAGAAAGTTGGAAGGTCTGGTGCGACGACAACCTGCCAGCTCTTAGGATGGATTTGCGGTATGAATGAGGAGGCAGGTTATGAAGTTGACCATGCAGGCTTTTGCGGAAATCATTAGCAAATTCAAAACTCTTCTCTGCGCCCTCCGCGTGTTCTTCATCTCCGCGCTCTCCGCGTGAAATCTTTTTCCTTTTTCACGCAAAGTGCGCAAAGGGAAGAGCGCAAAGATCGCAGAGAGAAAATCATTAGCAAATTCAAATCTCTTCTCTGCGCCCGCCGCGTGAATTCTTCTTCTTTTTTCACGCAAAGTTCGCAAAGAGAAGCTCGCAGAGACCGCAGAGAGGAAATCAATGACAAATCCAATGTTTTCCCACAGCAGTTTTTAAAGTATCTTTTTTTCTTGCAGCAAATAATTTGTTACATAGTCGTTAATGCCTTCTTCCAGTGAATGAAACGCTTTGTTGTAACCGGCGCTGCGGAGTTTCTCCATTCGTGCTTCAGTAAAATACTGGTATTTGTCGCGGATATCTTCAGGTGTATCGATATATTCAATTTCGGGGTGCCGGTTCAAAGCCCTGAATGTGCTTTTGGCCAGATCGTTAAAAGAGCGGGCTTTTCCAGTGCCTAAGTTGTAAAGTCCGGACCGGGCTTGATTTTTCATTAAAAACAGAAGCACATTTACTACATCCTTCACGTATACAAAGTCGCGCAATTGTTCTCCGTTACGGTATTCAGGCTTATGCGAGCGGAAAAGCTTCATTTTTCCGGTGTTATTTATCTGATGATAAGCATGAAATATTACGGAAGCCATTCTTCCTTTATGATATTCATTTGGGCCGTAGACATTAAAAAACTTCATGCCGGCCCAGAAAGGAGGTTGTGAGGGTTGTTGAAGTGCCCATTTATCAAAATCGTTTTTAGATTTTCCATAGGCATTCAGTGGTTTTAGCTTCGTTACAATATCATGATCATCATTATAACCATGCTCGCCTAATCCATAAGTAGCTGCCGAGGAAGCATATATCAAAGGAATCTGGTTTTGACTGCAGGTTTTCCAGATGGATTGACTGTATCCCAGGTTCAGCCTGTCAAAAATTTCGGTGTTGAACTCAGCCGTATCGGTACGTGCGCCTATATGAAATACAAACTCAACTTTGGCAGCATGTTTTTCAAACCACGGCAGAAACTCTTTTCTATCAATCTTTTGCCGGAATGATTTATTGTGGAGATTCTGTTTTTTAGCCTCCTGGCTGAAATCATCCACCAGTATCAGATTAGTCAATTCCTGATTATTGAGCCCAGCTACAAGTGCGCTGCCAATAAACCCATAAGCTCCCGTTACTACGATCATAATGTATTGTTTTAAGCTTGCAAAGGTAAAGTTTCTATTTTTTGCAGGAAGGATTTTCAGAAGAGAAGCAATAAAAAACCGGATACCGCAGAGCGCGATATCCGGCGTAGAACTTATTTTATTGTATTAGTCTTTTTTATTAGGCTGCTCAAGTCCGTATCCTGAAACCTTATCCTCGCGTTTCAGCAGGAATGCAAACAGCAACCCGAGGAAGCCGAGGCCAGAGAGCATCAGCATTGGGTTGGTGTAGTCCAGCGGCTTGATGACTTCAACAGCATAATCGTTGCTGTCAAACCCGAAATATTTTTTGTTGGCAGCCAGAAGCTTACCTTTTCCAATCAGGATTTCGAATTCGCGGTTTTTGTCAATATGAAAACCAAGTTCTTCCTGCCAGACGATGTCTCCGGTTTCGCTTTCAATCGTCAGTAAGCCATCATGCAAGGATTTCAGGTAATCCTGCGGCAAGTCAGAAGAAGCCTTTCCGGCAAAAAGGTTATTTTCATTAAGCTGGAATGTCCCGTCATAAGCCTTGATTTCCTTATCATCATCATAAATTTCCAGTTTTGCCTGGTAGTCAAGTGTGTCTGTTAGCTTTTCAAAATCAGCAGAAATCACCACATCTCCTTCGCCTATCTGCAAGCTGAACTCGCCCTGGTCGTCTGTTTTTACATGATGTGATTCCTTCCAGACAATATCTCCCTGCAAGCTGTCAGCAAAAGTAACCACAGTAACATTCAGTTCTTTGTTTTTTACGCGTTCGTTATTGCGGTCACTTACATTGTCTTGCACATGCAAGCCTGAGGTTTGGATTTGTTTATACTGTTGATTATTGATCTGACTAACATAATCCGGGTTAGAGCTATCGAGGACTAAGCCGATTAGCATGGGGAAGGCCCACAGTCCGAGGTTTTGAACAGAAAACATGCCGCCATAAGCGGTTCCGATTTTGTTTTCGCCTACAATTTTGGTTACGGCCGGCCACATGGCAGCAGGAACTAATGAAAAGGCAATACCCAGGATAAAAATAGGGATTCTGGGTTCGATATACGTTTTAGCAAACATCAGGTGAGCGATAATCAGCAAAGATGAACCCAGGTACATCAATGTGGCGCTTTTCCCTTTATTATCGGCAATCCAGCCAAATATGGGTGTAAGCAGAATTGTTCCGTACATCAGATAAGAAGATACATTTCCGGCCACATCACGAGCCATATTAAATTTATTCATCAATAAATCGGGGGCGTATTTTACGAAGGGAAATACGGCCGAATAAAAAGTAACACATAGCAGTGTGATGTATATAAAAGAACGGTTTGTGACCAAAAATTTGAGGTCGGCCCATTTAAATTCATCTTCCGGGTCATCCAAATCAATTTTGGTTTGCCTGTCGAGTTTGATATCCATCACAATGTAGATCATAAAGGTAAGCAGGCCAATCCACAGCAGCATTACGCCAAACCAGATAGCGTTGGTCCATTCCGGGTAGATAAGTTTTGGTGAAAGTGAAAGCGCCAAAGCCGTTCCCAGACGTCCGATAGCCAGGTTTAATCCTAATGCCAGGGCAAGTTCTTTTCCTTTAAACCATTTTACAATGACTTTAGAGAGCGCTACAATACTGGTTTCGGCTCCGAGACCAAAGATGAAGAACCCGAGGTACATCATCTTCAGGGCAGGGGAGTGGGCTGTCCAGAAAGAATCCATAAAAGCATAGCCAAAGCCGCCTTGCAGAAACGCATCTGACGCTCCATAGGCTGTTATGGATGCTCCAACAGCCATCAACAGGATAAAAATTGATCCGGTAAGCCGTATCCCGATTTTATCAAGGATAATTCCACCCAGTACAGCCATTAGCAGGAATACGTTCGGCACAGAATAAGCCGACATAAATATGCCATAATCTGATGAAGAAAACCCCAGGTTCGTTTGCATGAGGTCTTTTAAGGGTGACAACGCATCATAAAAATAATAATTCATAAACATCACAGCGCTGGATACAATAAGCACGAACCACCTTGCCAGCGGTGAGTCTTTGAGGGTTTTTTTGATTTGCTCCATAATTTGTTGTTTTTTGAATAACGCCAAATGTACAACAGTTTTATCCAAACCTGAAAAAATGTTGTTATTTTTACCCTTCGAAAACATAAAATTTTTGGAGAGGCCGGCCTTTATATGGCAACCTTTTCAGGTAAAAAATCATGAAGTTTATGAAGCAATTAAACCATATTATTCTCATATTTAGTATTTTGTTTTTATCCGCATCGGCATTGGGGCAACCCTCTGAAGGAGGCACACCGGCTTCTTTCCGGTTGAATCTGCGGGCGGATTTTCCGGTGAAGAAGCTCACCGCGCCGGACATGGAAGAGATAAAAGCGGAAGATCAAAAACGTGTTGAACGGTTTAAGCCGGCAAGGATGGCCGTCATGGTAGATGCCGGAATTGATTTTGCTGCGCAAGCTCAGTGGGATTACCATAACGAAACCTGGACAGGCAGGCTTGCCATAGAAGCAGAAAATGCGCAGGCTTTGATTATGTATTATAACCGCTTCATCATCCCCCGGAAGGGAAAACTGTTTCTTTACAGCGAGGACCGTGAATTTCTTATTGGGGCATATACGCATAAAAACAACCCTTCAGGAAAAGTTTTTGCCAGCGAAATGGTAAAGGGAGATAAAGTTATTTTAGAATACAATTTTCCCGGGCAGGAGCTGAAAAAACCTGAAATCTTGATTGCAGAAGCAGGTTATGCATACCGCTATACTGGTTTTGAACAAAAAGGATATGGTGACAGCGGAGATTGCCAGATTAATGCAAATTGTGAGGAAGGCGAAGCGTGGCGTGATCAGCAACGTGGTGTGGCGCGGATTCTTATCAGAAGAGGAGGCAGCGCATTTTGGTGTAGTGGAACGCTTATTAACAACGTTAAACAGGATTACAAACCTTACCTTGTAACGGCTGATCATTGCGGCGGAGACGCTGATGAAGACGATATTATGCAATGGGTTTTTTATTTTAATTTTGAAACAGAAGGATGCGAAAATACCGCAGGCACGCCCCCGTCTCAAAATATGATAGGGGCTGGGAAGGTTGCCAACAGTGGTACGCAGGGTAATGAGGGTTCTGATTTTTATTTGGTAGAGCTGAACCAGTATATTCCTGCTGACTATGATGTGTACTACAATGGCTGGAGCCGCCAGGAAGAAGCTGCGCAGTCCGGAGTTACAATACATCATCCTGAGGGCGATGTAAAGAAAATTTCCACATTTACAGAGCCGCTTACTACCGCTTCGTATGCCAACAGCACAAAAGCGCACTGGGAAGTATACTGGTCAGAAACGGCAAATGGTAAGGCTACTACAGAGCCCGGCTCATCCGGGTCTCCGATATTCAATGAAAACGGGCAGGTGGTCGGGCTGCTTACCGGAGGCTTATCTTCTTGCGAAAACGCTGAAGCTCCCGATTATTACGGTAAGTTTTCTTATTCGTGGGATAAAAACGGAACGCTGGACGAACTACGTTTGGAACCCTGGCTCGATCCGGATGCGTCAGGGGTGGTTTCTATGCCAGGATTGGGCGGAAACCCGGAGGATATTTTGCTTGCTGATTTTGAGGCGCGTGCTGATACAACAATACCTGTAGGTTATGCTATGAGGTTTAAATCGATGGCGATCGGAGCTGTTGTTGACTGGGAATGGACGTTTGAGGGAGGAGAGCCGGGATCTTCCAGTGATATTGACCCGGAAGGCATCGTGTATGATACTTATGGAACTTTTGATGTAGCCCTTAAAGTGACGGGAACAGACGGGAAAACAGATACGTTTGTCAGGGAAGATTATGTGCGCGTAACAGCCCAGCATTATCCCAACCCGGTGAGGGATATCCTTACGCTTGATTTTGGGAATGAGCCAATGCAAAACACGGAAATTTTATTGTATGATGTATACGGTAATGAAGTGTATCGTTTTGAAGGTTACTTTTCTTCAGAAACTAAATGGGAGCTTGATATGTCAGGATACCCTGCAGGAATATACGTGGTCCATGCCAACATTAACGGGGATGTTTCGCGCCATAAAATCATGAAAATAAAGACAGAATAAGAATTATTCCGCAACCAGATCATCCAGCAGATTGTGTACTTTTTTACTGTTCCAGCGGGCAGCGCCTTCTTTTTCCATCACAATGTTACCATTTTTGGATATGATGTAGGTAGTTGGAACGGTAGAAGTACTGAAATCCTCGGGAGGTTGATATTGATTTAAATATATCGGCATGTTGAGCCCTTTCTTTTGCATGAAACGGTTAACGGTTTGTGCCTCTTCGTTAGTGACAAGCAAAAAGGACACTTTGCCCTTATATTCATCATAAAGTTTTTGGATGGAAGGCATTTCGGCTACGCAGGGCGGGCACCATGTAGCCCAGAAATTCAGAAAAACGACTTCATTTTTAAAAGAAGCGAGGTTTACCTGCTGTCCTTCAAGATTTTTGAATTGCCATTGATACGCTTCATCATTGATTGTTTTACGATCAGATTCTTTTTCTGCCGAGGGCGCAAACAGCGTAATGCGCTGCACCGTTGAAACCACTAGCATCCGGGAAGATGGAAAAGCCAAAGCTATAAGCAGTAAAACAAAAACAACATCTGATGCTATGGAAAATTTGCTCTTTTTCTTATAATAATTACGGAGTTTCTCTTTTAGATTCATGACAAACAAACAGGTTTAGTAAATTTTTGTTTCACTCGATTTTGTGTTTTGCGTAATGACGCCATTTTTCTATTACTTGCTGCATATCATCCGGAATCTCAGAATCAAAATGCATATGCTTGCCATTAGCAGGATGTGTAAAACCCAGTGAGGCAGCATGCAGCGCCTGGCGGTCAAGGATTTTGAAGCAGTTTTGTACAAACTGCTTGTATTTACTGAAAGTAGTACCTCTTAATATCTGGTCTCCGCCGTATGTGGCATCCCCGAAAAGCGGATGACGAATATGTTTCATATGCGCCCTGATTTGATGAGTCCTTCCGGTTTCAAGCGTGCATGACAGCAATGAAACATAGGTAAAACGTTCGGCAACTTCATAATGTGTCGTAGCCTCTTTTCCGTGTTCGTTGTTCTGGAATACGGTCATCACTCTCCGGTCTTTCGGGTGTCTCCCGATAGCTCCGTTAATGGTTCCGGAATCCTCTTCAAAATCACCCCAGACTAGTGCCAGGTACTTCCTTTCTATGGTGTGTTCAAAAAACTGGTGTGCCAATTTTGATTGGGTTAATTCATTCTTGGCCACTAAAAGCAAGCCGCTGGTGTCTTTATCAATGCGATGAACAAGATAAGGTTCTGTAGTCTGGTTTGTATCCTCAAAATGATATTTCAGAGCATTCAGCATGGTGCCGGTGTAGTTTCCATAACCCGGATGAACAACCATTCCTGGTTTTTTATTAACTACTAAAAGGTCATCATCTTCATATACGATTTCCAGTGGAATGTTCTCTGCATGAATTTCAATTTCGCGTGGCGGAAAAGAAAGAACTACTGAAATAACATCCTGCGGGCGTACTTTATAATTGGATTTTACGGAGACGTCATTTACCAATATGTTTCCGGCTTTAGCCGCATTTTGAATTTTATTGCGAGTAGCATTTTCCATCCGGTTCATCAGGAATTTGTCAACACGCAGAGGCTGTTGTCCCGGGTCTGCCACATACCGGTAATGTTCGTAGTATTCCTGATTATCGGTCTGTTGAATCTCTTCTGAAGTCATGGGCTATTGGGTGATCACTATTTTTTTGGAATACGATTTTTCAAGATGCGGACCGGAAACGCGGAGCAAGAAGATGCCTCTGGAGAGGTTTTGCAGCCTGATTTCTTCCTGATATGTTCCTGAATAGACTTTCTCTCCGGTCATGCTGTATACATCTACAGACAAGTTTGTTTTATCCTTGATATGAGGAGGTAGCTGAATTGTAACCGGCGTGTTCTGGTTTGCCGGATTTGGTGAAACTTTTAGCGCCCCACGATTCTTATCATCATCGGGCTTGTTGCTGCTTTCCGGTGAGCCAAAAACCGGCCGGATCATCAGCGAACCTTCATAGCGGCTGGCATTCCAGGTCCCGGAGGTGTTGTAAAAAATATGTTCGCGGCTGTTTCGTGAGAAATCAAAACCTATATTCAGGATATCATCCGTAGTCTGTTGCCATCCAACGTAAAAGACGGTGTTTTTGCTGTTGAAGATAACCGGGTCAATTTCATAGCTTACAAACTGATTCAGGTTATCTGAAAATTCCGGCATAATTCCTCTGTCAGACTGGTAAATGATTTCTCCGGGTTTGCCGTTGTTGTCATTCCAAATAGTCAGGTAAAAGAATTGCTGGTTAGCATTGTTTTTGGTTTTATTGAAAAAGAATTTAACGGCTTTGAGCGTATCGGGTTCGTTAAGCTGGAATTGATAAGCCAGCATAGCTGAGGCGGAGGTAAGGCCGTAGCCTGCTTCCGGAGTGCCGTCATCGTATGCATAATAGTTCTTGAAATGCTGGGTGTATCTTACGGTATCGTTAACACGGTGACTTAAACTGGCGTCACTGCTAAGCACGTGCTCTACCAAAAACGAAATGCTGTCAGTGGTAAAGGGAAACAGCAATTCTACATTGGGATTGGCAAAACTTGGGTTGTCAGGATATCCTTGTTCTATAAATGGCGCAATTGTAAGAAAACCGCCCTCGTAGATGTCAATTGTATCTCCTGACGGGTTTAATACATGATAGCTGTAGGCTACGTTGTGGGGTTCGTCATCCAGATTGGCCATGAGCATGTTCACGGATGTTTGCATTTCATTGACGAAATTGGCACGATATTGCCAGAAAGGCATGGAAGAATAACGTTTCAGGAATGAAGGCGCACCGCTCACAAAAGCTACATCATTATGGATAGTATCTCCTGCAGATCGGTTCCGGTCTAATTCTACATAATCGATATTCCATTGGTCTACATTGCTTTGCCAGCTCATAAGGCTGTTGTCTGAAAGGCTGGCATAGTTGACAAAACGAAACCGGAAATCTTCGTTAAAATATTTTGCACTGTCGGTTATTGGGATCATTACCCTTTTAAAATAGCGCAAGCTGTCAGCGAAATCATCGAGCTCACTGCCACCTGCCGCCCAAACGCGGTTCCAGCCTTCGAGGATGGTAGTGTCGTTTTCTTCGGGAGTATCTCCTTCTATGATGATGGTGTCATTGTCATGGATTGAGAAAAACTGAAGAATTAGTGAGTCAGCCGGTTGCGGGTCGTTGCCAAAACCGGCAGGTTGATAGTAAAAGCTGAAATAGAGCGAGTCTTCTGGAGTTAGCGCCCGGGGCTGAGGAGAAAAAATACTGTCGAGCCTGACGGGATGTGAAGTAAGATGGTCTGCTTCAAAAGGGAAAACAGAAGCATCCTCATAAACATCACCATATTCATTGATAGCATCTAATGTAGCCACACCAACCGTTACCGGGAATTTACCGAAATCCTGGTTAACAAATGCATCTCTGTCGCTCCAGCGATTGGGATGAGGGTAGGTGCGTCCGTCTGAGAAATCATCAAAAAAAGGTAAGCTCAGCGTTGTGTCTTGCTGTGATGCTTTTTTGATACCCGATTGTCTCAGCGAAGGGTTGTCAGAGAGGCCGGTAAGCACTTCCTGTGCTGAAACCAAAGAGGCTGACAAAACCAAAAAGACGGATATGATGATGCTGTTTCTCATTCTAGGATAATATCTTCATTAAAATAATCATCAGAGATAAACGAAGAATCTGCTTCAGTAGTATCTGCTTGTTGTTTTTCAATTTCTCTAATCAGCTCAAAAAAGTTGAAATTGCTGTCTGAGCGGTAATAGAGATCGACATACGTTCCCATTTTTGCTTTTTCCCGTTTCGCGCTCGATGGCTCCGTACTGTATATTCTAAGTCTGGAAGTATCTTCGCTGTCAAGAAAATATTGCTCTCCCACATTCAGTGAGTTTTTGTGCAGCATTCTGATGGCTTGCTTTTGCTTTTTCCCGATAAGGAAAGGAATTGTTACTTCAGATTCTCGCCTGCCCTTACCCAGAACCAGTTCTATTTCAGAGCCTTTATAAATTTCTTCACCAGGCTCTATAGGGTCGCCTTTATACACTTGCTGGAGAACTGCGTTTTGAGCCAGGTTTTTTTCGTATACTAATTTGTCTACTTTGAGGCCGTAGGTTTCCAGTAACGAGATCGACTGGCGTAAAGTCAGGTCATGCAAGTTGGGCATCTTTATTTTTTCGGGGGTTTCGGTTACAATAGTCAGGTAAATGTTTCGGCCGCGCTTTACTTTGGAGCCGGCAGGCGGATTTTGAGCTAAAATGGTTCCGGGTTCTTCTTTATCATCATAAAGGGAATCAGCTATAATAAATTCAAGTTCACTTCCTAAGCGGTATTCATCAAGTTCATCAATGGTTAAGTCTTTATAATTTGGAAGCGTATACTCTTCGTTGTTAAGTGTGTAGATATCTAATGCCTTGATAGCGCCAAAAATAATCACAATACCGGCAATAATAATAAAAACCAAGTGTTTAAGAAATGTGGCGTTGAATAAAAACCGCTTTATACTCATGCTTTGTGTGTCTGATTTAATAACAGCATAATTTGCTGTTTATTATTCCGTGCAAATATACGAAAACATAAAATCTGACGGGTATAAATATCAACCTGCTTAAGGTAAAGAATAATGCGTTAGTTTTTAGGATTTCATTTCAGGATTTTGTTACTTTGAATGAGCAAATGTACAGGAATGACCGGGCATTCTAAGGGAAAACAAATTTCGTATTGAGTTTTGCTTAGTAGTTCATTTTAAAAAGCGTGTAAATTTGTAGATTAGAATGTGTTTGAGTATAAGTTGGCAAAAAAGGCAGTTGGCAATTTGTTTTTGAGTGTTTGACTACTAATAATTGAGTTCAGTTTAATAAGTTCGTAATTTTTTAGGTTTGTAAGTTAATAAATTGAATTTCAATCATATAAATATAAAATGTGATATTTTGTTATATCCGTATAATGTATATATTTCACTATTGAATAAGAAATTTGATACTGTTTAGACCAGGTTTATTAACAAAGAAATAATAAAATGAAAACAAAAGTAGCGCTTATTGCCGGTGGTGATTCAGGAGAATATGAAGTTTCGTTAAACAGCGCCGCAGCAGTGAAGGAACAGTTGCCGGCAGAAAAATATGAAGTATTTTTTATCCATATGCTGGGTACGGATTGGCACTATAAGGGTGAAAACGGGGTGAAAACTCCGGTGGATAAAAATGATTTCAGCGTAACCCTTGAAAACCGGAGGATTACTTTTGATGTAGCTTTTATTTTGATACATGGTACGCCCGGAGAAGATGGAAAGTTGCAGGGTTACTTTGATTTGTTGAGAATTCCTTATACAACCAGTGATTTATTTACTTCTGCGCTCACTTTTAAAAAGAACTTTACTAAGCACGTGGCGAGCTCTTTAAATGTAGCGGTTTCAAAAACGTTTTTTCTGCGTCGTGGAGAAAAATATAATTCTGCGGATCTGTTGCGTGAGGCGGGGCTGCCCTGTTTTGTAAAGCCGAATAAAGGAGGCTCCAGCGTGGGGATAACCAAAGTTAAAATGGCAGAGGAGTTTGAAGAGGCTATTGACAGAGCTTTTCAGGAAGATGATGAAGTGCTTGTAGAGGAATTCTTGCAGGGCGACGAGATAGGCTGCGGCGTTTATAAGTCAAAGGACGTAGTTATTCCATTGCCGTTAACCGAAATAGTAAGTAAAACGGAGTTTTTTGATTACCAGGCTAAATATCTGGGGGCATCTGATGAAATAACTCCCGCGCGTATTTCAGAAGAGAAAACCCAGGAATGTCAAAAGTTGTCGGCATGCCTCTACAGGCAGTTAAATTGCAGAGGATTGGTTCGGTTTGATTACATTCTGAAAAATGACATTTTCTATTTTCTTGAAGTAAACACCATTCCGGGATTGAGCAAAGCATCTATTGTGCCACAGCAAATCCGGTATATGGGCAAGAAGGAATCTGACGTTTACAGTGAGCTGATTGAGGAAGCACTCAGGGAGCATAAAACCGGTTCTGAAGAATAGAACTTTCTGCTTATTTTACAGGTTTTTTGATAAAAAGTCGATTAGCTTTTTCACAGCTTTTCCGCGGTGGGAAATTTTGTTTTTTTCTGCCAGCGGCATTTCGGCAAAGGAAAGATCATATCCATCGGGTTGAAAAACCGGGTCATATCCAAAGCCTTCAGCACCTTGTTTTTCTTTAAGGATGTTTCCTTCTGCCGTGCCTTCAAAAATATACTCATTGCCATTGAGAAATAAAGAAATTACCGTGCGGAAGCGGGCAGCGCGATTTTCAACTCCTTCCAGCTCTTTCAGCAGCTTTTGAATGTTGTTTTCTGCATTCCCGTCTTCTCCGGCATAGCGGGCAGAACGTACGCCAGGTCTCCCGTTCAGGGCGTCAACCTCAAGTCCGGTGTCATCGGCAAAACAATCATAACCAAATCTTTTCCAAACCACCAAGGACTTTGCCCTGGCATTTTCTTCAAGGGTTTCATACGGTTCTTCAATCGGTTCATCAAAGGCAAGGTCTTTTAACCCGATAATATCAATTTGGTTATCGATTGCAGATTTAATCTCCTTGATTTTGTGAGGATTGTTGGTTACAAATACAATTTTGTTTTTATTCATTGTGATAAGGTTCGTTATTTAAAATCGTAAAAGCGCGGTAAAGCTGCTCAGCAAATATTAATCGAATCAACTGATGCGAAAACGTCATCCGCGAAAGCGAAATCATACCCTGAGCTTGTTTTTTTATGTCAGGATGAAAGCCATAAGGGCCACCTGCAACAAAAATCAAATCTTTTGTGCTTCGGTTCATATGTTTTTGCAGGTATGCAGAAAACTCTTTTGACGACATTGTCTTTCCGTTTTCGTCAAGTAAAATCATCTGCGCACCACTTGGAATTTGTTTTAGAATTTGTGTTGCTTCTTTTTCTTGTTGCTGCTGTGGCGGAATTTTACCTTTTTGTTTGGGTGTAACTGTTTCATGCGTGCTAAACTTAGCATAGTGCCTTATGCGCTGCGTAAAAGTTTCAAGGCCTTGTTTTACAAAAGGCATTTCAGTTTTTCCAACGGTTAGCAAGGTAATTTTCATGCGCCAAAATTAAGGAAACCAAACGATAAAAATTGTAGATTTGCATAGACACTTTGTGCAATTTTGGCTTAATAATTGCATATCAAATAAGTTATGATAACAAGCAAAAAGACACTTTTTATAACATTACTGTTTTGTCTCGGGGCAGCCTTTTTTCGTCCGCTTCAGGCGCAAGACCTGGTAGACAGGGTTGAAAAGATGATAAATCAAGGAGCGGCTGATGCTCTTGTTGAACTGTTCAGTGATCCGGTAGATTTGAAAATTGGTGATAAGGAAGGTGTTTTTTCTGCTGACCATACCCGTATGGCCCTGAAAAACTTTTTCAGGGAAAATCCTCCAAAGTCTTTTGAAATCAATCATAAAGGCAGCAGTAACGATGGCAGCTTTGCTATCGGTACTTACAAGTGCAATGATGGCGGGTCTTATCAGATTTATTTTCTTATGCGGTCAGAAGCCAAATCTCCCGAAGTGATGCAATTTTTTGTTGAAGAAGACTAACATTCATGAAAGAACCTGATTCTAAAGTGGTTTCGGCAATTGTTGAATCTGCTTTGCGCGAAGATTTGGGCGACGGCGACCATACTTCGTTGTCTACAATTCCTTCTGGCGAAACCGGCAAAGCTGAATTGATTGCTAAGGCGCCCGGCGTAATAGCTGGCATTTTCGTTGCAGAAAAAGTTTTTAAGAAAGTTGATGAGGATTTACTGTTTGAACCGGCAACAGAAGACGGCCAAAGCGTTAAACCCGGAGATGTGATTTTTACTGTCAGCGGAAAGCGAATTTCAATATTATCCGCCGAAAGGCTGGCATTGAATTTTATGCAAAGGATGAGTGGCATTGCTACGATGACGCGCAATGTGGTTCAGAAAATATCCGGAACTTCGGCTAAAATCCTCGATACACGCAAGACCACCCCAAACCTCAGAATGCTCGAAAAGTATGCTGTATCCGCCGGTGGTGGTTACAATCATCGTTATGGGCTGTATGATATGATTATGATTAAGGATAACCATATCGACTTTGCCGGCGGCGTTTCCAGGGCTATAGATGCTTGTATTGCCTATCTGCATAAAAACAATAAGTCGCTGGAAATCGAAGTGGAGGTCAGGGATTTTAAAGAGTTGGATGAAGTATTGCAGCGAGGGGGCATACAGCGCATTATGCTGGATAATTTCTCACCCCGGGATATAAGAAAAGCGTTGCAACTTATCGGGCCTGAGTATCAAACCGAGGCTTCCGGCGGCATTACCATAAATAATGTGCGCGAATATGCTGAAACGGGTATACAATATATTTCTATGGGAGCCCTGACGCATCACATCAGCAGTTTGGATATGAGCCTTAAAGCTGTAAAATAATGGTGCAAGCGTCCAAGATTAAAGACCAAATTCTCAATCACAAATGGGTGCGGAAAAGCATCAGGGTTTCAAAAAACCTTATTCTTCCCGGATTTCAGGGGTTAGCGTTGTATGAAGTAATCCTGTTTTTTATAGAGGGAATCACAAAAGGCCTTCTTATTGAACGGGCAAAATCTTTGTCATTCAGTTTTTTCATTGCCTTGTTTCCATCCATACTCTTTTTCTTTAGCATCATACCTTATGTTCCGGTAGATGGGTTCCAGACTACTTTGATGGAAACCATTCAGAACTTTCTGCCGCCAACCACTTTTGACAAAGCAAGGGAGACGATTGAAGAAATTGTAGTAAGGAAAAACAGCGGTTTGCTTTCTTTAAGTTTTATTCTTGCGCTGATATTTTCTACCAATGGAACTACGGCCATGATAGAATCGTTTAATGCAACTTATCACACCATAGAAACGAGGTCAATAGTAAAAGTGCGGCTGATGGCATTATATTTTGTCTTTTTAATATCCATGATCCTGATTGTTTCGATGGTGGTGATCATTATTAGTTCAGATTTGTTGCAATTCCTGCTTGATCGTGGATGGATTGAAGACACCATAACCATAGGGTTAATCAATATTGCCAAATACCTGATCATCATTGCAATGGTTTATTTCACCGTGTCTATGATTTATTTTTATGCCCCGGCTAAAAAACAGCGATTTCGCTTTTTTTCTCCCGGGCCAATACTGGCTACGGCTTTGTTTGTGATAACAACACTGGGTTTTGATTTTTATGTGAACAACTTTTCGCAATACAATGCGCTCTATGGCTCTATTGGTACGCTGATTATTTTTATGTTGTGGATTTATTTTAACTCGTTGATTTTGTTGTTGGGGTTTGAGTTGAATGCCAGCATTGCCACCATCATCCGAAAAAGGAGAGAAGAAAATGGTGATGAAAAATCAACAGGCAAATAGCCAACAGAAAAGCGGCTGTGAGTTTTTGTTACTTTTGCGATGATAATTATGTGTTTATGAACATTGGAATGGTAGTGGATAATGAGCTGGATGGCGATGTGCGTGTCTTAAACGAAGCACGCAGTCTTGCTGAGGCTGGTTTCGCGGTATTTGTGCTCTGCCTTGCCAAACCCGGAAAACCTCTAAAGGAGGAACGTGATGGCTTTGCAGTTGTCCGTTTGAATAAAACGCGTAACTGGCGCAACAAAGCTTTCTTTTTTGCTCAGGTATTGCCGTATTTTCATTGTTCGTGGCGAAAAGCAATTTCAAAGTTTATCCAGGATTATCATATCGATGTAATGCATGCCCACGATCTTTACATGGCCCGGAGTGCCGGTAAAGCCGCGCAAGAGAACCACATACCGTGGATAATTGATTTGCATGAAAATTTCCCGGAGGCCGTAAAAGGTTACCGGTGGGCCATGAAATTTCCCAATCGGTGGGTTACAAGACCTGACAAGTGGAAAGCATTTGAAAGAAAGTATCTTCCACGGGCAAACAGGATTGTGGTTTTAAGCGAGAATTTTAAGAAACAATTATTACAGAGCTATCCGCATATTACGGAAGATAAATTTGTGGTTTATCCAAATGTTCCGGATGTTGAGGCGCTTGAAAGGTATCCGGTTAATCCGGATATCCTTCCTGAAAAAGGAAGTTCAAAAGTGTTGTTTTACTTTGGTGGAATTGCTAAAAGAAGAGGGGTTTACACTCTGGTTGATGCGCATAAAAAGCTCACAGAAAAAGGGTACGATGTGAAGCTGCTGCTGATTGGTCCCGCAGATAAAGCCGAAAAACCCCGGTTTTTGCAGGCTATTGAAAGCGGTGTAAAAGCCGGGTCAATAATTTATTATGAATGGAAGGAAATGTCAGATTTGCCATCCTACATTCAGGCTAGTGATATTTGTATTTCGCCTATTGTAAAGAACCCGCAACATGATTCGGGGATAGCCAACAAAGTGTTTCAGTACATGCTTTTCGAGAGGCCTGTGGTGGTGTCAGACAGCAAACCTCAGCGGGAGGTGGTTGAAGAGAATGAATGTGGAATAGCATTTGAAAGTGAAAATGCGGATGATTTGGCAGAAAAAGCAATGACTTTACTGAAAAATCCCGCGAAAGCGGAAGAAATGGGTAAAAGAGGCCGGGAGGTGGTGTTAA
>JBNJGK010000045.1:0-21119 GCA_051747665.1 Bacteroidota bacterium
ATTGATTATCTGCTTCCCGCAAAGCTGAACACACTGATTTAACGAAACTCCATCAGCTCAATGGGCGCTCCGTTATGTTCTATCATGGCAACTCTTACGGCATCAGAAGGATGATTGGGTTCTGTAATGATTTTTAAGTTGCGGCGTTTTAGTTCGAAATTCAAGTCATCAACAACAAAAGCAATATGAGGAACTGTTTGAATCAGTATATCAACCGGGCTGTCTTCTTCAAAACGCATCCATTCAATGCCAAAAGGACTTGATTCAAATCCTGAAACATAAAACTTAAGATGAGAGATATATTTCTCATTTGGCATTTTCTTATCTGTGGGGATTCCGGTATGATGGTATTTCCATCCCCATTCTTCAATGCATTGAGGGAATTCAAAGTCCTGACGTGTCTGTTTCATTTTCAATGTGTATAATTTATCACTTTTAATTCATATTTCAAAAATCCTAAATGCAGCGCTAGTTCACTCTGACCAAAAAGATACCTTTCTACCCTTTTAATTCAAACCAGGAATGATTCACGACAATAAAATTTTCGGCAGTAATCAGATGCATTATTATTAAACCCTCCATAGGCCTGCTTTTTAATTCTGTTATCTTTATGAAAGATTAAAAATAAAAAATTTGAGCAGTAAAAATAAATACTTATCAAAAAAATTTGAAATAGATAATAACAAAACATGACTCCCCCTTATTTGTGAACTGATATTTTGAATCTCCTATTAAAATGGGGTATATAAATTCTTAAATTATACAATAAAAAGAAGTGGTTGAGCATTGAAGGTGCAGAGCACCTTAATATTTGTAACCTGAATATTACATTTTCTAATCATTGAGGTGCGGAGCACCGTTATATTCTATTCACATCACCGCGAGTAAGATTACGGTGCTCCGCACCTTATGGAAGAATTGTTTTATGTTTTGAGCTACATAGATAACGCTGCTCTGCAGCTTAAAATCCTGTCCGTAAATGATTATCCAAATAATAAATAGGGTTGTAAACCTGGTAGACATTCAATTCAATACCTGCAAACATATTTCCTGTATTGTTTTTGCCAGCTCCTTGCTGGAGTTGTTACAATACCAACTGATTAAAATAAGTAGCTAAGTTTACATCTCGGTAAAAAATAAAACCGGGATATGCGCTTTAAGCACCAAATTATACCGCTAATTTTTAGAAATATGCGATTTTTAATTATTTCGGTAGCTCTAATAATCTATTAAAATCAGGAATGATTTGGCTGAGACAGAATTAAAATGAACTCCGCAAAACACCTGTAAAAATATTCGGGCGCCTTTTTATAATTTACTTTCTTTTATAAAGCTAGGAGAAATCCATACACGGTATTTTCCCTGAAAGAAGTGAAACAATTTTAATATTAAAGGGCGGGCATAAATATCCTGTGGAAGACAGCCCTGCATTTTGCATTTGTGAAAATAATGCAGAATAACCGCTCATTTGGTTAATCCTTTAAAAAATGATACATTTGTATATGCAGCTTTTAAAATGAGTTGTAAATAAAATATTATAAGAATCATTAAAATGAGGAGGTCATTATGGCTATTAAAAAAGTTTGGATAGAAGAAGGATGTGCCGCTGACGGCATTTGCATGGAACTGTGTCCTGAAGTATTTGAAGAGGATGAAAACGGAGAAGCTTTTGTAAAAGAAGGAGCTGATCTGAACGCAAACGAAGAATGCATCAAAGAAGCAGCCGAAGAATGCCCGGTAGAGGTAATCAGGTACGAAGAAGAATAGCAACACGCTATTGAATATCCTAAATTAAGTCATATAAATGAGGCTCTTTTACAGAACCTCATTTTTTTTGTCGTTTTTATAATTTCAGCATTAAGCCCACTTGTGTGATTAATTTATCGCACCACAAACTTTTCTTTTGTGGCTGCATTTTCGGTACTGATCAAAATAAAAGAGTTTAAAAGTCAACTATTCTTTTACAAACTTTAAACTGACATTTCTGGTTTCGTTGTTCACAGAAAACAAGTAAATACCTGATGCAAGGCCTGAAACATCAACCAGGCTTCTTTCTTTTGTAACATAACCTTGCTTAATAATCTTTCCCTCCATGTTCCGAATAATATATTTTGAATGGGATAGGGAATTACCAAACCCTACAAATAAGATATTATCTGTAGGGTTTGGTTATTTAAAAATTTAGTTCCCCAGCAACTTAACAGAAAACATCCACTGGTCGGAATTCAATCCGGTGGCCTCCATTTTTCTGGCATACCCCGCTGACCAGGTGGTTTTCAAGTATGAGAAGAGCACCAGCTCAACATCAATTTGAGCCCCCACATTAAATACATTTCTTCTGATGGTTTCATCATCAGGGTTGAGTAGCAAATGGGTCCCAAAAAGGGCTGGCTTAATAAATGTAGGATATAGCCAGGTTGTGCCCACCCTTCGCAGGCGAATTGGTTTTAAGTTTAGTTCACCCATTGTTTTCACAAAGTTCTGTGCTGCCAGCTCATCAATTTCTGCTCCGGGAAAAGCAAAGATTTTCCTGTATTGCGAAGCGGCCTGCCAGTCAACATAGTTGTTTCTGAACCCACCAAAATAAAGGTTGGAAAATGCCGAACCGGACTTCCCGAAGGCCTGTCCTAAACTATTGCGAATCCAAAAGCTGGTGTTCCGGATACCCGGCACCAGCCACCCGATATCCTGGCTGGACACCAGTGAAGGGTACAGTGTTCCATTGGCCAGGTAGCTATAGGCATCCATCGTCCACTGAAAACCCTGTTCTTTTTCAACGGCTCCCAGCGATTTTTTGAGCTTCGACAAACCGATACTGGCATCCATACTCTGAAAGCTGCGCAGGGGAACAGAAACATTCTGGAATTGTGGAAGCACTTCTAAATCGCCATAATGAGTAGCCCCAAAACCATAATGCCATTCAAAAGGGGCTTTCAGGGTGTGCTTTCGCTGATGACTGATTCCTATGGAGTACCCGGCACGGCTTCGTTTTGTGGGGCCAAACAAATCATAAAAATCTGTTTTGTTCCATGCCGCATCGAGGTGCCAGTTCCAGTAATCCCATTGCAAGTGACCGTGAAACTGCTGATCGCCCGGATAATTACTCCAGGGTGATCCGGCTACAAACAGGTTAACCTTTGACAAACCTGTTCTGTCGCTCCAGTTCATGCGATAGCCGATAACGATATCGTTTTTATATCCTGCGATATCGGGGAAAGCATTGCTGAGGGCCATGTTTCCGGCAGGGAAATAGGGCGCCTCTTCTGTTTTCTCCGACGCTGAGTATTGCTTTGATGCCGGCGGAAGGGAATAATTGATTACCTGCGGACTCTTTTCTACGACATCATTCCCCAGGTAGTTTATCGCATTGGCATCCTGTAGTACTTGAATGGGGATAATGCCAGGCTGCATGCCGTCGCGCCTGAACTTAAGCACAAACAAAGAATCCTCGCTAACCTGTTGCGGCACAAAGAACCCGGTTTCTGCATTGGAGAGCAGCTCAAAGCTATCATCTTCCAGCGAAAGCCGCCAAATATTGGAAACACCGGTGTAATAGGATGTTCCGATTAAATAACGGTCGTCATCACTGAAACGGAACTGTGTTAGCGTGTTATCTTCAGATTTATAGAGGGTTTTATACGTTTCGTCGCCTTGTTCCAGGCTGTCGGTATCAAAGAGGATTAACGACTGTTCTCCGCGCACCCCGGTGAGGGTAGCACTGATTTTCCTGCCGTCGTTCGAAACAGCCAAATCGAGCAGCGATTGACCAAACGCTGTGGTATGCATCGGAAGGATTTCATCGTAAGGCGGGGGAATCTTTACCAGGCGGGCATAGCCGTTATCATGCTGCACGCCCCACAAGGAGCGGTCTTTCTGATTAAATGCCAGGTTACCGGTACGGGACATATCTATCAGGGTCTCCTTTTTCCCTGAATTCACGTCGATACGCACCAGGCTGCGATATTTATTGTTATGCTCGCTGAGAAAGATAACGTCGTTCTCCGGGTCATAAGCAAGGTATGCTACGGTGTACAGCATAGGCGAATCAAGCGGAGCTATCTGGCGGATATTTCCTGTAGCCAAATCCAGCTCGCCGATAAAGGCAAGCTTACCGGGATGGTTGATGGCGGCATAGACCTTTTGCGATTCAGCATCGTACCCTATCGTAGAGAAGCTTCCTTTAGGTCCCTCAGTTATCGGTCTGAAAGGCGTTACTGGATATTCCCTGATCCGTGCCAGATTTTCTTTCTGGAAGCCTTTTTCAAAAACAATCCATTCACGCCAGGCTTCGTGAATTGATTTTTCGAAAACCTGCCGGAACTGTGTGGCGTAGAACGCTTTGCTGCTGTCGCTGCGCTTATAAAACGCTTTTACCTTTTCATCCCCATAAGTTGCCCCCAGGTAGGTAATAAAGCGTGTGCCATAGAGATAGGCATTGGCCCCTACCTGGAAGTCGATGGTAGTGCCTTCCGTTTCGAGGCCTACCACGGAATAAAGCGTTTTGTCCTCATGGATAATGCTGCGGAAATACATTTCGTCATAAGGGCTCAGCGATCGTCCGACACCTCCCGAGAGCCATGTTTCCATGTATGTGGCTATTCCTTCGTGATACCAGCGGGGTGCATACCAGCGGGGGGTGGTGAGATAGCTCCACGCCGCACTAAGAGGTGCTTTATCATTACGCCTGATCTTGCCCATAAAGGCGCTACGCCAGAACCGATCGGTTTTGTTGGGCTTATCAGCCATGGTGATATGTGTGAATTCATGACTGAATAACCACTGAAAACGTTCGTAAGAAGGCGTAATGCTGAAAGCAAAATTAAATGGTGAAATGCCCAGAACAATCATATTATGAGGCGTAACTATTGCGCCGCCATGACCATCATCCTCAAAGTCGGTAAGCAAAACATGGGTCATATCATGGTCATAATCCCAGTGCTGCTTATGAAAACGGCTGGCATTATGAAAAGTGCCGGCTACATGAGGCATGATATATGAGTAACGGTCGCCAAAATAAATCAGCTCCATCTCCTCTGTCTGGTATCGGGTAATTCTTTGGGCAGACAGTGAAGTGGTGATTCCCCAAAGGAGAATCACCATCACAAAATAATAGGTTTTAGTATAAGTCATAAATGAAGCATAAAAAGATGTATACTATTGAATATCAATTAACCTGTGACTTATCCATTCTATTACCAGACTCCCAGTTGTTCCATATTGCCCACCATATTATCGAGCTGATTGAAATTGAGCATCTCGCCGGATGACAGGCTTTCTGAACCTAAGTCAGTACCTGTGCCGAGGCTTTCAGAATCTGCAAAAGATAAATAGAATCCCAGTTTTTCAGCATCCCATACACCGATGTCTCCGAGTTTTTCGCTGTCAAGAATGACCAATAGCCCTCCGCGGAGGGCTTCAGCACTTCCAAAGATGTTTGACTGGCTTCCTATAATTCTTTGAGAGTTTAGATTCTCCTGGTCGAAATAAAGATAGGAACCCAGTTTATCCATATCATAAAATTGAATATCCTGAAGAGACTCAGCACTGTTTATTCCTAATTTCTCTGCATCAAAAACACCCAGCGAGCCCATGTCGAGAATGGCTTCTCCGGCAAGTTCTTCTTTATTGTTAAGTAAAACAAGAAGCCCTAATTTTTCGGCATCCATGGTTATTTGATCCCCCATAAAGGCCTGGAAATCGGCTCCGTCATAAAACATTTTGAGTTCTGATTGATTGTTAAGCAAACCATCTTCCTTCAGGTAAGCTGTCATCGGCTTATCATTGCCCCACACAGCGCCCTGCATAAGATTGGTAGTAATAATATCATGAGCATCTATCAGTTCTTTACTGCGCTGCTTCGGGTTATTGGCAATGTATTCCCTGATGTTGTCCGTAAAAAGGATAAGATTTTTTTCATTCGCTTTTATCCGGTTCACTACGTCGTTTGCCTTGTTGAGGTGGTTGATAACCGGAACGGGCTTATCTTTCTCCAAATGAGCTATCGTGCGCAGCGCATCGAAGATATCCACTCTTCGCCTTCTTAAATAATCACCAAAGACACCAATGGCTTCTGTGGAGGCGGGGTGTGCCTTAATAAAACCCTCTGATTTCCTGGCATTTTCCAGCGCCGTATTGATATCCATCGAAGTACGCAAAGCTTTGTAGTAATAATACTGCAAATACGTTTTGTAAGCCTGGTACTTGTCCGGGTCATCTACCAGGGAGTTGCGCAGTTCAATGTCATTTTCAGTTATTTTTACGTTCCGGTAGCGATCCACCTGGCCGATGGTTCCGGCAGCATCATCGCCGGATGTGGCTGGGAAGTTACTGTAAATTCCGGCAATGAAGCCTATGGCGAGTGCTAAAATGGCTACTAATGCTGTTTGTAGTTTTTTGTTTGTTTTCATTTGTTTTGGTTTTTAAGTTTTAGTATGTTTTAGTTAAAGTATTCTGCAAATTGCTTAAAGTTGGTTTTACGGACTGATTTTTTTTGTCACGATTAGCCGGCCATTCTTTAAAGCCTTTACCAACAAAGGCTTAGGATTATCTGCTTTTTTCTTAAAACCTAATTGTGCTGATATTTGCCCTTTAGCAGAAAAGGAGAGTTCCTGGCTGCTAAAACTGATTTCCCTCACTCCGGAGTCATTCCGCAATCCTGTTGTTACTGGCTGAAGAGCCTCTTTATCAAAATCGACCTGAAAATGAATGGCTTCATCCGAATCCAAAAAGAAATGCAGATATATGACATCATCCTGCAAATAAGGTATGAGCCGTATTTGCAGGTTATTTTCCCTGTAAGCAAACCCATCATGTCTCTCTTCCTGCATCATAGTACCCTGCAATCCTGATTCTGTAACCTCTTCACTTTGCGTGATAACCAGCATAGACCCCACGCCTATTAAAATGCCTGCCACCGCTGCGGCAGCATATCTTACCGGATAGGTATACCAAACAGCTAACGAACCGCTTTTCGGCAAGCGATCAAATGCTTTATCATTAGCCAGTGCCCTTATTTTGGTCATGACCCCATTACTAACATCCACAGGTTTTTCCGGCTCCTTTAGGTTTTGCAACTGCTGATCCATTGCTTTCATTTGGTCATAATGCATTTTCAGGCTTAAGTCCTTGCTCAGAAGCCTGTTAAGCTCTGCCTGTTGCTGTTCGTTAATCGAGCCGTTCAACGCAGCTCTAATTAATCGTTTGGCTTTAATTTTCCGGAACCAATTCATCGTGCTTCCTTTCTCTTATTAACTTATGTTATTCTCTGTTAAAATAGTCTGCCTTTTCCAAAAGCTTTTTAAGCTGCAAGCGGGCGTCGTAAAGGCGTGATCTAATCCTTTTCTCCGGCAGTTCAAGTGTTTCAGCAATATCACTGTAACTCATCTCACTAAAGTATTTTAATTCTATAACGATACGATGCTTGTCCCTGAGCTTTTTGATGGCGGCTTTCAGGATAATTTCGTCAGGGTCGCCCTGCTCTGCCGTTTGTGCCGCCATCTCTGCCACCTGTTCCAGTCCCACATTTCTTTTTTCCCGCTTTAATGTGGATAAAGCCAGGTTTATGGCAATCCGGTAAATCCAGCTATAAAACCGGTACTCGAACCGGAATTTTTCAAGCGCCATATAGGCTTTGACAAATGTTTGCTGTGTAAGCTCATTAGCCTGTCCGGCATCTTTCAACATCCGTAAGAACAAGTTATAAACCGGTACCTGGTATTTTTCCACAAGATGCCGGTATTGATTCACATCACCCCCCAGCACCTGCCTGATCAACGCATGGTCTTGCTTCGTCTCCCATGACGGCTCCAGGACTTCGCGAGAACTCTTCATCTTTGTAGTATCGGCTTTCTGCATAAAATACTGCCTTAGCTTAAAAAAGTTGGTTTTTTTAATTTTTTCTTCATCCCAGTTGATTCAGTTTCCATAATTCACGGTAACTCATCCTGACCACAGGCTGGATAGCTAACTCTCCGGCTTTCCCAATCATCCTGCGGAGCTGTTTAAGTTCCCGCAGGTTTTGCTGCGTTTCCTCTTCCATAATCACATCATACCCGTTTTCCTTCAGCAGGAGGTTGCGCTTGGAAACAATAGAAAGCTCAAGATATAGGCGGATATAGGCATACAGATCCACGATGGTTTCGGGTTCAAAATAATCTTTTAAAGATGTCAGGTAAGCTCCGGCTTTTGTGTCCCTGAATCTGCCTTTCCGAATCATGCTAAGCATTTCTACCTCACTACTGAACTCGATTTCAAGCCAGTCTTGCATCAAAGTATTGCTTCTTCGAAATACCAGTGTAAATATTACAGGCAGCAGCAACAGCAGCAAAAACGTTTGCAAGAGCGGGCTAACCAGGAAATGATTAAAAAGGCTATGCACACCATAAGCCATCAATAATCCCGGCCATACGGATACGATAAAAGATTTGTTTCGCTGAATTCCAGCCATGATCATAGTTGAAAACAATGCTGTTGCCCCACCATGCATAAGCGCAGTACCAAAACCCCGTATAATCCATATGGCTATGTTTCCGTGGGCATTCAAATCCCACAGGTAAAACATATTTTCAGCAAGGGCAAAGCCGGTGCCCACCGCAAAGCCATAGACAAGGCCATCAACCATAAACCCTATCTTACGCCGGGAAACCAGAAAAAATAATATAAGTGCTTTTAATAGCTCCTCGGTAAGGGGAGAAACATACCTTGAAAAGTAATCAAATTCAAACACTAAACCACCAGAAACAGCCGTATTTATATAAAAGGCAAAGCCGGCTGAAACGGCACCCCACAGCAGGCAAATAAGTAAAAGTGTTTTCCTGACCAGCTTGAAACTATCGAACAGATACAAACCAAACAGAAAAATCGTCACAGGTAACAAACTGACAACATATTGCATGCAGTATTTTTTTGTTTTGAGTGAAATTAACGCATATTCAGCCAACTTTGCCAGAACAAACCTGTTTCAATTCAAAAACCAAATTTAATCTGACAAGCTTAACTGTGATGTTTTCTACTCCCTGTGCTCCATAGATAAGTGGCGTAAATATATAAAAAGAAATGAAATAACAATTAGTTAACACATGTTTAGTTGCCCGTTTCTGATTCAAAAGATTTTTCGCTTTCTATACATGAGCATGGTCTACAAAGTGCTCACTATTTTAATAAATTATATAATGCACTGATTATGTATATGCTATAAAATATTGCAGTGGATATTTATGTTTTTTGATTCTCAAAGTATTAACTAACAAACATAAAAACTTACGAATTTATTAAACTGGACTCATACATCAATAATGCGAAATTCAGTAGGTGACGGAACGCCTTTAAAGTCTTCAAGGTATTTATCTGAGATTTTCTCCATAACACAAGATGTATTTCGGGAATGTTTTGCTTCGAAATCTTGTTTTACTTTCTGATAAAAGCTATCGCTGATAACAATCCGGTTGGCTTTAGCTTTCGCCGTGAGACGGGCTGTTAAGTCAATATCTTTCCCATAGTAGTCATTGAAGCCCTCTAAAAAAGTGATATTGTAGGCTTCCGTACAGTGATGGATTGCTACTTTGCAGGGCAAAAACATCCCTTCTATGGGGAAGTTCTTGATGTTGTCAATGGTAGCAAAAATTTCCTGAAGCAGACCAAAATAATCATCATAGGAATCCTTCTCTTTTAGTTCGCTATCGGGAATATAGAGCATTATCTCATCACCAATTCCTTTAACCACATTGGTCGGAAAATCGTTGAGAATAGAAATAAAATTAAACGTGTTATTTAGTTTTCTTCCCCAATGCTTCAGACTACTGTTGTATTTGATTTGTGTAGAACCCACAATATCTATAAATAAGCATGTTCCCGGCGTTGTGGGTATTTCTTCAATCAAATCATCCAACTCTTTAGAGTTTGGGTTTCGAAAATGAATATATTTTACCATGGTTTTTTTTGATTTATCGCTTTAAACTGATTATCCTAAATTTTTCATTGCCTCGTACAAAAGCTGTTTTGCTCTCTGTATCGTTCGGAATATTTTTTGGCTATTTATGCCAAAATATCAGTGAAACTGGTTTACTCTAAAATCAGCATCAATTATGAATAAACGCAGATTATGAGGGCGTTATTCCCATTTAGAAATAACAATTCAAAATTCGGTGCAACACATATCCGTTATGGCAACTAAGATAAGAAAAGAAAAACAGGAATTAAGCTATTTATTTTGAATAATTACGACAACACTATAATTAACATTGAACATGTCCTTTTTAAACGGCAAAGAAAAAGCTCGAAGGCTCTACTGATAAGGTTACCACATACATTACTTCTTAAAACTTATAAACATAGTAACTTACAAACACCGCAAATTACAAACTTTTAAACTAAACTAATTAATTTTACATCTCAACAAATATTAGCATTCAATTTATGACAAACCACCGGCATTTTCTGATTCACAAACCTTATGGGGTATTGTCTCAATTTGTGAATAACCAAAACCGAAGAAAAAACAAGCAATTGCTGTCTGATTTACATGATTTTCCTGAAGGCACCATGTCTGTGGGTCGTTTGGATGAGAAATCAGAGGGTTTGCTGCTGCTTACTACAAACGGCATTGTGAGTGCGCAGGTGAGAAGCAAAACGGTGGAAAAAGAATATTACGTTCAGGTTGATGGTGTGATTACTCCGGAAGCCGTAAATCAGATTGCTAAAGGTGTAGAAATCAGTATAAACGGCAAAAAATACCACACGCTGCCATGCAAGGCAACCCTATTAAACTCACCTCCCGGGGTTTTTCCCCGCCGGAAAAGCATCCGAAATGAGCGGCACGGCCCTACAAGCTGGATATCTGTTACCATAAACGAAGGCAAATACAGGCAGGTACGAAAAATGACAGCCGAAGTCGGCTTTCCAACGCTGCGGCTCATCCGCGTCCGCATAGGCCACCTTACTTTAGGAAGTCTGGCTCCCGGCGAATTTCAGGAAATTGAAACGTTTCAACTGCCATAGTTTTTTCTGGTTTGCAAGGCTGGTCATAAAAAAAAACAATATTTACCTTCAGGCATAACTTAAAAAAGCCACAGAAAGCCGCTTTTTAAGCGGACTTTCTATGGCTTTTGGTCATACTATCAACATACAAACCTAAAAACTTAGGAACTTATTAAACTGAACTCATTTTTTCTTACTTACTGATTCATCCCCGAAAGGTAATTGATTTTATCGTCCATCAGCGTGTTAAGCTCTTCGGCCAAATCTTCACGGCCATATTCTTCTGCTTGCATAGACAACCTTCTTATAGCGCTAAAGGCTCTTGTCAGGTCCTCTTCATAGTAATTAAAGAATTCATCTCTTAACGAAGCATAGTAATCCATGTCTTCGCTGTAGCGGTCAGCAATTTCGCGGGCCAGCTCATCGCCTTTTTCCATAGCCCCGCCTTCATAATAAACCTCCACAAGCGGTAACAGGTAAAAATCGGGCGGGATTTTTTCAGGGGGGAACACTTGCATCGCCTCATCGGCAAGGTTAACTGCAGAATCTGCCCGGTTTTGGTTGATTAAGGCCTCGGCGGTTCTTACAAAGTTGTTTTTCGGCATCATCAGGTTTTTCTGGCTTTCGCGGTCTATAGTAACATCAGGCTTATGCAGGCGGCCCCAATTAAACTCATTCATAAGCAGATCATATGTTTTACGTGCATGCACGCCGCCCATACCCTGGTAATATTCCTGTGCTTTCACGGGCATAAACTTATAGATCATACCCTCAAGATGCATGTAATCATCGGCTGCAAAAATTTCACTTGCACTGCTTGGATTCGCAAAATAGATTGCACGCTCCCAGTTGTTAGTAGCGATGAGGTCTAAAAACATCAAGTCGTTTTTATAGAGATAATTTTTATTAATTGTCCACTTAATTTCATCTACAATGCGATCATGCATGTATTCCGGAACCAATCCGCTTTCAATGACTTTCTGCTTATCGACGGTAATTTTCACTTTATTGGTAGGAATAAAGTTTAATTTGGCACCATCCTGCATTGATAGCTTGGTTCTGTCGTCATCATTCTTAATAAATTTTATCAGCGACTTAAGCTCCCGATGACCTTGAATCCGTTCCTGCGGATATACAAGCACTGCATCGTTTGTGCCTTTCACATAATCTTCCTTATCGAGGGTAAACGGCAAGGGTTCTGACTCATACATTTTATGGAACTTTTGGTGGATATACCAGTCTCCCGAAGCCAGCATGAAGTTGACCACCCTCACATCCGTCCGAACGCCTTCCACTTCCTGGGCATACCAAAGCGGGAAAGTATCGTTATCGCCATTGGTAAAAATGATGCCGTTTTCATCTGCGGATTTCAGGTAATTAGTTGCAAAATCCCGGGCGGCATATTTCCCGGAACGGTCGTGGTCATCCCAGCCTTCCACAGCCATAATAACCGGAACCAGCGCGGTGATAATCACCGTAGAAAGCACGGCAGAGGCCGGAGTGTTTTTAATGAATTTTCTGAAACCGTTGTAAAGGAACAATACGGAAAGCCCTATCCATATCGCGAAAGCATAAAAACTTCCGGCATAGGCATAATCCCGTTCGCGCGGCTGATAGGGATACTGGTTAAGGTACACTACAATCGCCAATCCGGTCATTAAAAACAACGCTCCTACCACCAAGGCATCATTAGGCCTTTTTTGGATATGATAAAACAGCCCGATTAGGCCGAACAGGAATGGCAACAGGTAGAACTTGTTGTTTGCCGGGTTCTGCATGCTTTGCGGCAGATTTTTCTGATCCCCCAGTCGAGGCGCATCCAGGAAGTTGATACCGGTCTTCCAGTTTCCGTTTTCAATATCACCATGCCCTTCAATGTAGTTTTGCCTTCCGGCGAAATTCCACATAAAATACCGAAAGTACATATGCCCGATTTGGTATCGGAAAAAGAATCTCAGGTTTTCACCAAATGTAGGCTTGTTGATTACTTTGGTTTCCCCATTGGGATCCCTGTATTCTATCGGTCTTCCCTCTACTTTTCCCCACCGTTTGTAAGCCTGGATATGCTGCTGCTTTTGACTGCTCCACATCCGCGGGAAAATGGTGGTAAAGTCGGGATGATACTCCGGCACAGTGCCTTTGCGATCATCCGTGATGACGTATTTGCCTTTTTCAGTGTCTTTTTCATAAACGGGACTCTTGTCGCCATAATCTTCTATCGGCGAATTGTAATACTGACCGTAGAAAAGCGGTGTAGAGCCATATTGCTCCCGGTTCAGATAAGCCAGGAGGCTTACAGCATCATCAGGGCTGTTTTCGTTAATAGGTGTGTCTGCATTGGAACGGATCACAATCATAAAGAAAGAAGAATAGCCAATTAACAAAAACACCATACTAAGCAACACGGTGTTAACCAGCGCTTTTTGTTTCCGGATGTAATAAAAGAAAACCGCGAGGAAGGTAACAACTATTAACCTGAAGAAAAAGTTTCCGGCAGAGTTTGCCTCAGACAACACAAGCAGAACCAATATGGATAATACGGTCAGCAAAGCTATTTGAACGGTTTTACCTGGATGGTGCCTTTCGGTATAATAAAGTCCCAGCGCTAAAATACCAAGTATGGTTAATGCAAAAAAGATGGTACCTGAGTTAAATGGCAACCCGAAATTGTTGACAAACATAATTTCAGTGTGCGCAAACAGGCTGACAATTTCAGGTATGAGGGCATACATGATAAACCCGATAAATACCAGCGAAATGATCGCAGTGATAATAATGCCTTTCACCGACGGGGTATACTTCTTGAAATAGTATACCAGCACTACGGCCGGTATGGCAAGCAGGTTAAGCAAGTGCACTCCGATAGACAACCCAATCATATAAACAATAAACAGAAGCCATCTGTCGGCATGAGGTTCGTGCGCTACCCGCTCCCACCTCAAAATAGCCCAGAACGTAACGGCAGTAAAGAAGGATGACAGCGCATAAACCTCGCCTTCAACAGCTGAAAACCAAAACGAATCGGAGAACGTATATGCGAGCGCTCCTACCAGTCCACTTCCTACAACGGCTAATGTTTTTCCGGTAGTAAAATCATCAGAGGGAGCTACAATTTTCCGCGCCAGCGCAGTGATGCTCCAGAAAAGGAACAGAATGGTAAACCCACTGGCAATCGCCGACATGCCGTTAATCATAAGGGCTACACGAGACGTGTCGCCAAAGGCAAAAAGCGAGAAAAACCTGCCCAGCATCTGAAACAAAGGCGCTCCGGGAGGGTGGCCTACCTGAAGTTTGTAGGCCGTTGCGATATACTCACCGCAATCCCACCAACTGGCAGTAGGTTCAAGCGTTAGAAAATAAACTGTTGTAGCAATGATAAAAGCTATCCATCCGAGGATGTTGTTTAGTTTTTGGAATTGTTGCATTATTTTCTGTGTTTGGCTGCGAATTTAATGTTTTCTTTTTGTTCGGATTCCACAAAATTAGAAAAAAAGTACTCATACATTTTGTAAAAAAAATATTTTACTATATTTGCACCGTCTTAAACGATAGATGTCCGGTGGTGTAATTGGCAACACGTCTGATTTTGGTTCAGAAGAGTCCAGGTTCGAGCCCTGGCCGGACAACAACAAAGCTGCTGAAGAGCAGCTTTTTTTGATTAAAACTCCCCCTTCCTGATTAGATTATCATTATCTTTGACATGTAATGGAGTAGTTTATGAACAGGAAAAACCTTTTTTTGATGATATTTATGCTTGTTGTTTTTAAAGCAGCAGGTCAGTTTTATCAGTCAAATATTCCATTCTTCACGCATTACAACCATACAGATTATAACCTGCATGGCTCTACTTACGCTTCTGTATTAAGCCCATGGGAGGACATGATGTTTGCCCATGATGATGGAATCCTTGTATTTACCGGTCATGACTGGGAGTTAATTCCCATACCGGAGCGGTCGGATGTGCGGTTTTTAACCGTAAATGAAAACATGCTCCTGGCTGGAGGAACAAATACTGCAGGCTATGTGGATACAGACGATAAAGGCATGTACAGGTTTGTTCCCCTGATTGACAAGTATTCCCATCCCGTTAAGGTGAAAGAAATGGCATGTAGGGATTCTGTTATTTTTATCCGGGGTGAAAAGCATATACTGATGCATCATCTGAAAACAGGCAAAACCGTGCAAAAAGAAGTGAATGCCGAGAGCCGTTTTCTAAAAATGAACGGGCAGAAATACCTCATGATAAAAGGTGAAGGGCTGTTTAAGCTGACTTCGGAATGGTTTGAAAAAAACAACCCCAGTCCTGTGATGAAAACTGAGAAGCTGTTTTTTACGATGGCTGTAGAATTAAATGCTGCATTGGCTCTGGTTTATGAAGAAAATGAAGGATTTTTGCTTTTTGATATTATCAACAATACGCTTGAAAAGTGGAACAACCAAATGGAAGGCGCCCCTTACTTCGGTAAACCATTTCAGGCTATCAAGCTGAAGGATGAAAAGAATCTTTTGATTGCCCATTCAAAAGGAATCACCGTTGTATCTGAAAACGGGAAAGCAAAACACGTTTTTGACAAACACAACTTGTTACCCGAAAATATAGTACATGATATTTACCAGGACCCGCGAGGCAATCTTTGGGTAAACATCAACGACGGCATGCTTTATCTGGAATGGAGCTCACCTTTCAGAGAGCTTAACTCTCAATCTGGCTTTGAAGGCTATCCCTTATTTGCCACTTTTTCTACTGACAGGCTTTATACAGGCACAACCTCCGGCTTATACAAGTCAGTTGAAAACCCTATGGAGAACACCAGCAAAAAAACCTTCAACAAGGTAAACAATACTGCTCCAGTTCATTACCACAGCACAAACAAAATGCTTTGGGTGGGATCCAGCGATGCTGTTGTTCAGTATCCGGGTGGTGATACGGTTTTGCCTTTTGCCGCTCATACGTTTGCTGCTGCAAACAACCATCCGAAAACCTTATTTGCTGCAGCCAAACAAGGCTTGTTTCGGGCAAAACAAGAAAACGATGCATGGAGCTATTTCAGAGTGAAAGGGTTCCGGGGAACGGCTCAGCAAATGGTAGTACAAGCGCCCGGTAAGATTTGGGTGCAGAGAGAAGGCGGAACAATTGAATGCTTAAAATTATCAGCAGATAAAGATTCTGTAGAATCTGTAAAACTGGTTTCTGCATTTTTACCCCAGGCAGAAGAAGCAGAATGGAACCTGCATAGCGGCAATGATAAACTGCCCGTTATAAGCGGAACAAAAGGGTATTACAGGTTTAATCCGCAGCAAAACCAATTTGAAGGCATTGCGGCAATGAATAGCCATCTCCCAAAGGTAAAAATGGATTTGATAAAACAAGATCAGAATGGGAAATACTGGTTTTGGCGAAATAACGCACCCTCTATGGGAGGCCTTGCAGGAAAAGTTATGGATGCAGTGGTTTTAGACACAATGAGGTTTAAAAGGCTGATGGAATACGAAATTCGTGATATAGATGTTATTGAAGGAAAAACCATGTTTGCACTGAATAATAAGCTGGTGTTTTATCTTCCCTCAAGAAGCAAGCCTCATCAACCCTTTGAGGTGTTTTTATCCAAAATCCATGACATTTCGCATGACAGCCTTATTCTGAGGAACCCTTTCCAGAATGGCCGGCAAAGTTTTACGCTGCGTCCTTTTCAGAATAATTTGCGGTTTATCGCACACACCAATTTATTTACCTCTACAGGACGGATGCAGTATTCTTTCTTTCTTGAGAATCATGATGCAGACTGGAGCCACTGGCAAAACAATCAGTTTAAAGATTATACAGCTTTAAAGCCCGGCAAATATGAGATTCATATTAAAGCTCTCGATTTTCATGGCCACATCAGCGAAATTCCACCTGTCTCCATCCATATTAAAGCACCGTGGTATGCTACAGCATATGCTTATGGGGCATATGGCCTGATAGCGCTGGTTTTACTTTTCGTGATAATAGAACAAAACAAAAAGGCACACCGGCGTAAAACACTGCGTCTGGAAAAACTGGTAAAACAGCGAACGCAGGAACTGGTAGACCAGCGGGAGGCTATCAGGAAAGAAAAAGATAAAATCAGCGAGATGAATAAAACCAAAGACAAATTCTTTTCTATCATCGCGCATGATTTACGTAGTCCATTTAACTCACTATTAGGGTTATCATCTATCTTAACGGATGATTTTGATAACCTGACTGATGGTGAGAAAAAGGATATGGCAGAACATATCCACAAAACTTCCAACCTTAGTTTTAATTTGCTTGATAACCTGCTGGCATGGTCCAGAACGCAAAGAGATAAGGTAGAGATATATCCCGAAAAACATGATTTAAGCGAGGTTGTAAAAGAAACCATCCATTTGCTGTATTCTTCTGCTGAAGCTAAAAACATACGCATCAACAATTTAACTTCCCGCTCATATGAAGGGTATTTTGATAAAAATATGGTTTTAACCATTACACGCAACCTGGTTTCGAATGCCATTAAATTTACACAAGAAGGAGGTTTGATAGAAATCAATATTACGGAAGATAAAAAACAGCTCCGGTTTATGGTTAAAGACAACGGCATTGGCATGTCTGATAAAGAATTGCAAAGCCTTTTTGACCTTGGAAATCAAATGCGGCGCAAAGGAACCAAAAACGAGGCCGGCACAGGCCTGGGTATGATTCTGTGTAAGGATTTTGCAGAGCGTAATAACGGACGTCTTTTGGTGGAAAGTGAATTTAATAAAGGGAGTATTTTTACCCTGGTATTGCCAAAAGAAGCTGAAAACACTACCTGAGGCAGCATTAGCGCGTTTTTTCTTATTTTCGCTCCAAATAAGCTGAGTTAATGTTGGTTTAACCGGTTTGAAAACCTTTGAAACAAATGTCAGCCAGCCCATTAACAAACGAATCAACGCATTGATATGAAAATAAACGTACTTTTTGTTTGCCTCGGAAATATCTGCCGCTCACCCAGCGGGGAAGCCGTTTTTACAAAAATGGTTCAGGATGCAGGATTGCAGGATAGCATAAGCGTGGACAGCGCCGGCATCATAGACTATCACGAGGGCAACCCCGCCGATGAACGCATGCAGCAGCATGCCGAAAAGCGCGATTACAACCTGACCAGCATCTCCAGACCCGTTAGCCCGGCTAAAGATGCCCGCCATTTTGATTATATTATAGCTATGGATACCCAAAACTTCCAGGATTTGAAAGCGCTCCTGCCCAAAGAGCACCATCATAAAATCCATCTTATGAATGACTTTTCAGAAAACAACAAGGGTAAATCCGTTCCTGACCCGTATTTTGGAGGCAGCGAGGGTTTTGAGCTTGTGCTTGATATGCTGGAAGATGCCTGCCGGGGATTGCTCAAAGATGTAAAACAGAGATTGTAAGTTGAACGTTTTGCTCTGTTCTCATTATTGAACCATAAAAGGTAAGTGGTTTGTAATAAGCTTTTTAGATGTTAATATGATTAGTTAAGAACAGCCAAATAAAATTAGCAGTTGACGAGTTTTTTAGTCCTAAACTCCTGCAAAATAGATGAATCTAACGCAACTGCAATTTAAACCTGATAACTGTAACTGATTGATAGTATTTCAAAATACGCTCAAAACAAGGAATAAAAAACCCGGAAAATTTCTATTTCCCGGGCTCAACATAATACCTAATTCTCTACAATCAAAATAGTTATGAAAAATATATTAATTGTTAGAGCAAATATAATAAAAATCCAGAACTTTTCAATGCAAAATAAAAAATCCATAAACACACATTCTACCCACACAATTTATCCCAATTAGGAAAAACTACTCTTGCATTTATGTATCTGCATTAACACATTATCATTCCAAAATAATAATGTTACTTTTATTGTTTAATAATAAGTCAGAGCAATGAAAAACAAAAAGCACAAAAAAGTAGAGGCCATAGAATACGACGAAAACGACAACCCTACCTTCAACCTCGGAGCCTCAGCCGCCAATGACGATTGGATAAGAGCCGCCCGACTCAAAAGAGAAGGCAAGCACAAAAAACTCAAAGAAATGGAAGAAACTCCAATGGTATATATTGAGCCTGACAAAGAGGAAACTGATGATGAATCCAAAAAACCGAAAGACGTCAAATAAATAATTAGGATGGGGTCAGCATGCTCCGGAATGACAGAAAAAATTTTCCTTTTTATCGGCAGGTTTGGGGGTTCGTTTTATTCGGTATATCAACTTCTTGATTTCGTCTTGTTTTTAACTGTCAAGAAGGAGGAAACAAGGAGGAAACAAGGAGATTCCTTGTAGTATTTTTATTGATTTTTATCTGTAAATAAGTTAGGCTTATTCATGGGCTAATACACACTTTAATGCCAAAAATACAATAAATGTATGTAAACGCACATCTATGAATAACACTTAGAATACTATTGTTCGGGTCAGGCTCATTTAACGTCTTTCTTTTGGGGATTTGAAAACTGACAGGAACTAATAAAGATGCTACTACCTTAAAATGACGTGTATTTTCAGGGATGCTTTTCTCCTATTGATATTTAGTTTTTAACCCGGACACACTTTGTCCGACCCCTACCCTACTTTTGTAGAAAACAAATTAACAATGGGTATTCAAACAGATTATAAAACATCTCATATCATTCCGGAGCACTTTGAGCAATTCAAAGCGTGCAAGATGATTGATTTGTTTATCAATACGTTTTCTGGTATTGGCAACCTGAGCCGCTGTTTGGATTTACAACCCATCCTGCTTTTTAATGAGGCAGATGTATTGCTAAAGAAACTTGAGAATTTCAAGGCTGTATTTTTGGCAAATACCAACATGATTCGTAGCTTTGACCATGCCTTTGAAAGAAGATTCCTTTTTAAAATTGAATTCCAGCCTCCTGCACTACCCGCAAAGGAGAAAATCTGGCAGTCAAATATCGATCATCTTACAAAGGACGAAAGCAATCAGATGGCCCGGAAGTTTGCCTTTACCGGCGGACAAATCGACAATATCTCAAAAAAGCCTGGCATCTTTGAGGTATTACACGACAAAACCGCTTCAATACAGCAAATTGAAGCGTTCTGCAATGAAGAATTTTTTGACTATGCAAACGGACAAAAACTGGGATTTACAAAATAACCGCCATGTCACAGAAAGCAACCATAGCAAGGCATATCGCCATCATTAAAAAGCTCCGTCGTACTCCGGCCAGTTTTGAGGAAGTCAATAACCTGCTTGAAGAAGCGTCTGCTATCAAGGATATGAACCTGACGATTTCAGAACGCACTTTTCACCGCGACAGGCAGGACATTCGCAGCATCTACAATATTGATATTGGATATGACTTTTCCGGGAGAAAATATTACATCGAAGAAGATGACGACAGCGGGCTGAGCGATAAAGTCTTTGAGGCTTTTGAAATCGGGACGGCCCTGAACTTGTCTTATAACCTTTCCGGTTACATCCATTTCGAAAAACGGAAACCAACCGGAACAGAAAACCTGTATGGCATTTTGCACGCCATTAAAAACCATTTCCGGATAAAATTCCTGTATCAGAAATACGATGGCTCTGACAGCACGATTCGCGAAGTAGAGCCTTATGCCCTTAAAGAGTTCCGCAACCGCTGGTATGTGCTCTCAAAGGATTTAAAAGATGATAAGCTCAAAGTGTTTGGACTGGACCGCCTGAGCGCTTTGGATATCTCCCGGGTACATTTTAATTATCCCCGGGATTTTGATGTGAACGAATTCTACCGGCACTGCTTTGGCGTGATGAGTCCATACGACTCGCAAAAACCGGAAGAAATTGAGCTCTCTTTTTCTCCCTTCCAGGGGAAGTACATCAAATCCCTGCCGCTGCATCACAGCCAGCAAATCATCACAGACAACGGCAACGAGCTACGCATAAAAATGAAGCTCTACATCACCCACGACCTGAAAATGGAAATCCTGTCCTTTGGCGAAAGTGTGGAGGTTATTAAGCCGGAAAGCTTGCGTAAAGGCATGAAAGCCTCACTATTAAAAGCAATTAGTCATTATGAAACCAAATAAAAACGTAATTATATGAACATGAACAGAAAAAACTTCAGAAACACAAACTCCAGATTCAACCGTATCAATGAAGAACAATC
>JBNJGK010000046.1:0-20366 GCA_051747665.1 Bacteroidota bacterium
ATTTCCGGTTTGCCAGGTTTTACACTCCTGAGTGATGGGACTGAGGGTTAACATATTTTAACAGCGGTATAGGTCGGCTTTTGCTTGTGTCATGCTATTTTTGCCGTGAATCTAAATGGTAAATCAATGGAAGCGGACATCAAAGCTCTTAATGAAAAGATAAAGCAAGAGAGTGCATTTGTGGAAATGTTGAGCCTGGAGCTCGATAAAAGGATTGTTGGGCAGAAAAAAATGCTGGAGCGGCTTTTGATTGGCCTGCTATCTAACGGACACATTTTGCTCGAAGGAGTTCCGGGGCTTGCCAAAACCCTGGCTATAAAGTCACTGGCCGAGGCGATAAATGCAGACTTTAGTCGAATACAGTTTACGCCTGATTTGCTTCCGGCCGACTTGCTGGGTACGCTTATTTACAGCCAGAAAAAAGAAGACTTTGAGATTCGGAAAGGGCCTATTTTTTCCAATTTCATTCTGGCCGATGAGATCAATCGCTCCCCAGCAAAAGTCCAGAGTGCGCTGCTCGAAGCCATGCAGGAGCGTCAGGTTACTATCGGTGATGAAACCTTTAATCTGCCGGAGCCATTCCTGGTACTGGCCACGCAAAACCCCATAGAGCAGGAGGGAACGTATCCGTTGCCAGAAGCGCAGGTTGACCGGTTCATGCTGAAAGTTGTAATCCATTACCCTAAAAAGGATGAAGAAAAATCCATCCTGCGGCAGAATATCACAAATGTAGTAACCCAAATCAACAAAGTAGTGCAACCGGACCAGATCCTGAGTGCGCGGGAAGTGGTGCGGCAGGTTTACCTGGATGAAAAAATAGAAACGTATATCACGGATATTGTCTTTGCCACGCGCTATCCGGGCGATTATAACCTTGAGCGGTTTAAGAATATGATCAGCTTTGGTGCTTCGCCCAGGGCCAGCATAAACCTGGCGCTTGCGGCAAAAGCCTATGCTTTTATCAAGCGTCGCGGTTACGTAATCCCGGAAGATATTCGTGCTATCGCTCACGATGTATTGCGCCACCGCATTGGGTTAACTTACGAAGCTGAAGCCGAAAATATCACCACTGAAGATGTGGTAAGCGAAATACTTAATACTGTTGAAGTACCATAATTTCAGAAGGAGGAACCGTGGGAACGCAAGATATTCTGAAAAAGGTCAGAAAGATTGAAATCAAAACACGTGGATTGTCGAGACAAATTTTTTCAGGACAATACCACTCTGCTTTTAAAGGCCGCGGTATGACCTTTAGCGAAGTCAGGGAATATCAGTATGGCGACGATATCCGGAATATTGACTGGAATGTAACCGCACGGTTCAATCATCCTTTTGTGAAAGTTTTTGAAGAAGAACGGGAGCAAACAGTCATGTTGCTGATTGATGTGTCTGGCTCTAATGAGTTTGGAACGCAGCAACAACTAAAAGAGGATATGATTACGGAAATAGCTGCCGTCCTTTCTTTTTCAGCCATCCAGAATAATGACAAAGTAGGTGTGATTTTTTTTAGCGATAAGGTTGAAAAGTTTATTCCTCCCAAAAAGGGAACAACACATATTTTGAGAATTATAAGGGAGTTGGTTGATTTTAAGCCTGAAAGCCAGCAAACCAACATTGCAGAAGCCTTACGTTTTTTTACAAATGTAGTGAAGAAGCGGGCTACCACCTTTGTTTTGTCCGATTTTCTGGATTCTGGCTTTGAGAGCGCACTGAGAATTGCAAGCCGAAAGCATGATTTGTGTGCGATCCGCATCTATGATTTGCGCGAAACGCAAATTCCCCCTGTAGGATTGGTTCAGTTCTATGATAAAGAACGGGATAAAACAGTGTGGATAGATACTTCGAGCCAGGATTATCGCAAAGCAGTGATGTCATGGTGGGAGCAAAAAGAAGCGGAGCTCAAAACCTTGTTTGCCAAAAGCAAGGTAGACACAGCCTGGATAAGAACAGACCGGGATTATGTTCCACCATTAGTGAAAATGTTTAAACTCCGGGAGTCGAGGTTTTAATATGAAGAAAATATTATACAGCAGTATACTATGGTTGTTTTTCTGGCTGAGCGGCTCGCTATCAGCCCAGGAAGCTGTTGCGCGTCTCGATAGTACGGAAATGTATATCGGAGACCAGATTTCTTTTTACCTTGAGTTTACTGCTCCTGACAGTATAGATGCTCAATGGCCCTATCGTAAAGATACGCTTACCGATAAGATTGAAATCCTGAATCAGTCTGACGTAGACACTTTGTCATCAGAAAACGGCAGCTACAAATTAAAGCAGAAGTTGCGCATCACATCTTTTGATACCGGATACCTGGCTATTCCACCTGTGTCATTTGCTTATCGCGATAACGGAGAGGAGAAAAATACAAAAACAGAACCTTTGCTCTTGCATGTACAACCGGTAGAGGTAGACACCACGCAACCCATTCGTGCCATAAAAGGCCCTATGAGTGCTCCGCTTACATTTGCAGAAGTGCTTCCCTGGCTGCTTGGAGCGTTGGCTCTTGTTTTGCTTGCCTTGTTGATATGGTACATCATAAAACGTCGCAAAGCTCACAAACCGGTGATTCCCGTGAAACAAAAGCCGCGAAAACCGGCTCATACAGAAGCATTGAATGCACTGGAAGCTTTAAAGCAGAAAAAGCTGTGGCAGCAGGGGCACGTGAAAGCGTATTACTCTGAGCTGTCTTACATCATCAGATACTATATTGAACGGCGCTTTGATATTCCGGCAGTAGAGTCGGTTTCAAGTGATATTCTTGACGATTTAAGCACTGCCCACCTTTCAAATGAGGCGCTGAATGCATTATCAGGCTTGTTTGAGCTGTCTGATTTGGCTAAGTTCGCCAAACTTGAACCCTTGCCGGCAGAAAATGATAAAGCCCTGCAGGAAGCTATCTTCTTTGTGAACGAAACAGCGCCAAAAGAAGAACCACAAAATAAGGAAGGAGGGCAGCATGTGGAATAACATAGAATTTGCCAACCCTGCTTTTCTTTACCTTTTGTTGCTGATACCTGTGTTTGTGGTTTGGTATATCAGAAAACACAAAAGTTATAATGCGGCGCTGCGGATATCTGATCTGAGCTGGATGGAGCAGGTAAAGCAAAACTGGCGCGTGAGGCTGCGGCATATTCCATTTGTATTAAGAATGTTGGCGCTTGTGCTGATGATTACAGCATTTGCCCGGCCACAGTCGAGCACGAAACAACGAAACGTGGATATCAGAGGGATTGATGTGGTGATGACGCTGGATATATCGAGTAGTATGCTGGCCGAAGATTTCAAACCCAACCGTTTGGAAGCGGCTAAAGAATTAGCCTGGGATTTTGTGGAAGGACGGCCTAATGATCGCATCGGACTAGTGGTCTTCAGCGGCGAATCGTTTACGCAATGCCCTTTAACAACTGACCATCGCGTTATTCGTAACTTGATGCAGGATATTGAAAGCGGTATGATTGAAGATGGTACCGCTATTGGCGATGGATTGGCCACCTCGGTAAACAGGTTAAAAGACAGCCAGTCGGTTAGTAAAGTTATTATTTTGCTTACCGATGGGGTGAATAACAAAGGAAGTCTTAATCCGCAATCGGCTGCTGAGATTGCACAATTGCACGGTATCAGGGTTTATACGGTAGGCGTAGGATCACAAGGTACGGCGCCTTATCCGGTGCAGGGAATGTTTGGTACGCGCTATCAGCAAATGGAAGTGGAGATAGACGAAGATCTTTTACGTGAAATGGCGGATATGACCGGAGGGAAATATTTCCGGGCAACTGATAAAGAGAAGCTTCAGGCAGTTTATGAGGAAATTGACCGGCTGGAGCGTTCTAAGATTGATGTAACAGAGTTTCAGGAAAAAGCTGAGGAGTTTTTGCCTCTCTTATTAATCGCTTTTGCCCTGTTAGCTTTGGAATTTCTTTTAAAAAACACCGTACTCAAAACAATGCCTTAGGTTATGGATATATTGAGATTGGATAATGCGGAGTGGATGCACTTGTTTTGGTTTCTGGCCATTATGGTGGTGTTGTTTGTCTTTGCTGTAAGATGGCAACGGAATGCCCTGAAAACGTATGGTGATTTTTCGGTCTTTGGTGTTACGGCTTCCCGTTTGTCGTTTTTCAGGCCAAAGCTGAAGTTTATTCTCTACTTATTGGCTGTAGCCTTTCTTACAATGGCTATCGTAAATCCGCAAATTGGCTCTAAGCTGAAGGAAGCTGACAGGAAAGGTATTGATTTGATGATAGCTATAGACGTTAGCAGAAGCATGGATGCTACAGATATACAGCCCAGTCGCTTAGACCGCTCACGACAATCGATATCCAGGTTGATAGATGAGCTATCCGGCGATCGTATCGGAATTATCGTTTTTGCCGGCAAGGCATACACGCAGCTACCGATTACAACAGATTACTCTGCCGCTAAAATGTACTTATCTACCCTCAGCAGCGATATGGTTCCTACCCAGGGCACTTCGATTGGAAGCTCTATTGAACTGGCTATGGAATCGTTTGATGATAATGAGCACAGCAAAAGTATTATTGTTATTACAGACGGTGAAACACACGATGAGCATGCGCTCGAAAAAGCGGAAGAAGCTGCTGAAAAAGGAATTACAGTACATACCATTGGTATGGGATTACCCGAAGGGGCGCCCATTCCTATTCTGCAGAACGGGCGGCGTGTAGGTTTTAAGAAAGATAATGAAGGAAATACGGTGATGACGCAGCTCAACGAAGATTTGCTTAACCGGATTGCATCCCGTGGCAATGGTTCTTATGTTAGAGCTAACAATTCCCGGGCTGGCTTACAAACCATCTTTGATGAAATCAATCGGATGGAAAAGCAAAAGTTTGAAAGCAAAGTTTACGCTGATTATGAAGATCGTTTTCAATACTTTTTAGCGATTGCTATCGTTTTGCTTATTGCAGAATTATTGCTGGTAAACCGGAAGGGACGTTTTGCCAGCAAGTTAAACCTTTTCGGAAAGGAGGAACGCAATGATTAACAAAATAGTCTGGTTAATATTCGGTTTTGGGGTTATGTGCTTAATGGCAGGGCCATTGCAGGCGCAGAATCCACAAAAGCACATCCGCGAAGGAAACAAACTTTTTGAAAAGAAGGAATATTCTGAAGCCGAGACAAGCTACCTGAAAGCCTTAGAAACGGATTCTGCTTTTGTTAAAGGCAAATTCAACCGCGCTGATGCGCTTTACGAACAGGAAAAATATCAGGAAGCTGCCGGGATTTTTGAGAATTTAACAGTAGAGAATCTCCAATCCAATGATAAGGCTGCCGTATGGCACAATCTCGGGAACAGCCTGACGCAGGCAAAATCATATAAAGAAGCGGTAGAAGCTTATAAGGAAGCTTTGCGGATAAAGCCCGATGACATGGATACCAAATATAATCTGACGTATGCGCTTGAAAAACTAAAAGAGCAAGAACAGCAAAACCAGGATCAGGATCAAAACCAGGATCAGGAGGAAGATCAGGATCAGGAGCAGGATCAAAATCAAAATAAAGAACAAAATCAAGATCAGGATCAGGATCAACAACAAAAGAACGATCAGCAGCAAAACAACAAGAATAAGAAACAGCCACAAGACCAGGAGGATAAACAAAAGCAACAGCAACAGCCCCAGGAAATTTCAGGCGAAGAGGCAAAACGTATGCTGGAGGCATTGAAAAATAATGAGCAGGAAACGCTGAAAAAGCTAAAGCGGATTAAAGCAAAGGGCGAAAAAGTGGAAACAGAAAAAGATTGGTAATTCATCAGACTATGAAAAAAATACTTTTCATTACCATACTGATATTTTCGATGCTGTCTCTGGCAGCACAGGATGTTTCGTTTGAGGCCGACACAAAAAGTCCGGTAAAAGAAGGCGAGCGTTTCCGCATAAAGTTCACTCTTAACGCCGAAGGAGAGAACTTTACACCTCCGGATTTTGATGGCTTCCGGGTACTTTCCGGTCCAAGCCGTTCCTCGCGTTCCAGCATGCAGATTATCAACGGAAAGGTTACGCGCTCCGTTAGTCATGAATACGCTTATACGCTTCAGGCTGCGGAAGAAGGCCAGTATACCATAAAAAGTGCAACGATTGAAGTTGATGGAAAACAACATAAAACAGAACCGGTGCAGATAGTTGTGCAGAAAGGCAGCGGAAATGCCGGAAGCGGAGGTTCTTCAGGCAGCAGTCAGGCTTCGCCTCAACAAAAAAGTCCCGAAGCCGATAAGGAATATGCTTTTCTAAAGGCTGAAGTGGATAATTCCAATCCATATTTGGGTGAGCAGGTTTTAGTTACTTATAAACTCTATTACAGGGTAAGTATTACCGATTACGGTATATCACAGAGTCCTTCCTACCCGGGATGCTGGTCGCAGGACATTGAAAATAACGGCCAGGCCAATCAATACACTGAAACCGTTAACGGAAATCGCTATAAAGTAGCTGAAATACACAAAGAAGCAGTATTTCCTCAAAAAACAGGAGAAATTGTTACCAAACCTATGGAGTTTCAGATACTGGCACGTATCCGTGATGACTCACGGAGCAGCCGCGATCCTTTTGATCGTTTCTTTGACGATTCTTTCTTTGGAGGTAAAACGGTGAGAAGAAACCTTACTTCGAATGAAATTAAGCTGGATGTGAAGCCATTGCCGGACAGAGATAAGCCTGTATCCTACAGCGGCGCAGTTGGCGATTTTAGTATTGCCAGCGAAATTGATAAAACAGAGGTTTTAGTAAATGATGCCATTAATCTCACTTTAAAAATCAGTGGGAAAGGCAATATTAAGCTTCTTGATGGTCCTGATATTCAGTTATCGCCAGATTTTGAAGTGTACGACCCGGAGATTTCAACCAATATGAACACCTCCGCTTCGGGTATATCCGGCAATAAAACGTTGAAGTATCTTATCATCCCTCGTGTGGCCGGAGATTATAAAATTGGTCCGTTTGAGTTCTCCTATTTTGATGCGAAAAGCGAAACATACAAATCGTTTTCGACGCCAGAATACAATATTACGGTCAAAAAGGGCGATGCTAAAGCTTCACAGGGGTTATCTGTCAGATCCGGTACAAAAAGAGATATTCAATATCTTGGTGAAGATATCCGTTACATTCATACTGGTGAAATGAATTTACAGCCTCTTGGAACCTACTTTTTCGCCAGCCGGAATTTTTACCTGTGGATGCTCATCCCGCTGTTTGTATTTATTATTTTAACCGTTTTTTATGTTGTTTCGCGGAAAAATGCCCGGAATATTGGTTTGCAAAAAGAAAAGAAAGCCACGCGCATCGCTAAAAAACGCCTGAAGCGTTCCGAAAGCTTCCTGAAAAAGCAGCAGACAGATGCGTTTTATGAAGAATTATCGGAGGCTATTTGGGGGTACCTTTCCTATAAATTTGATATTCCACTGGCTCAGCTTTCGCTGGATGCTGTTCGCGATAAGCTTACGCAAAAATCTGTTTCCGGTGAACTGATAGATGCGTTTATTGAAACCCTCGAAGCGTGTGAGTATGCCAGGTTTGCTCCGGGAGATAAAAACAAGAAAATGGAGGACCTTTTTAATCAAGCTAAAAAAGTCATTATCCAAACAGAAAAACAATTGAAATAGCTTATGAGATATCAAATAATCATATTTATACTATTGTTTGGATGGCTCGCATCGCCTGCTTTAGCTCAGAGTCCGGAAACCATAGCGGATTCGGCGAATGCAGCTTATCAGCGGGGTGATTATTATGAGGCACGTGTGCTCTACGATTCTGTTTATAGTATGGATTACCACTCGGCGCCTCTCTATTACAACCTGGCAAACAGCTATTTTAAGTTGGATGATATCCCACGCGCAATCCTCTTTTATGAAAGGGCTTTGAAGTTAGACCCCGGAAATCCGGATATCAGGCAAAACCTGGCGATGGCGCGGGAACTGACAATTGATGAAATAGAAAAAGTGCCTGAATTGTTCTATCAACGCTGGTGGCATACCCTTTTAAATTCAGCTTCCGCTGATGAATGGGCTACTGTAGCTATAACTGCGTTTATCATAATGCTTGCCGGAGCGGGGCTCTTCTTTTTTGCCGGACCCGTTTATTTGAGGAAAACCGGATTTTATGCGGGGTTGCTGGCGGTTATCATCACGGTGTTTTCTTTGATATTTGCAGTAAAGCAACACAATAACCGGGTAAAGGATAAAGCAGCTATTGTATTTAATCCTGCCGTTACCGTAAAATCCTCGCCCGACAGGAGCAGCGTAGACCTTTTTGTGCTTCATGAAGGCACCAAAGTATACATCCTCGATAAACTTGGCAAATGGTATGAAATAAAAATCGATAATGGCAGTGTGGGATGGATACAGCAAGAGACTGTGGAGGTTATTTGATGTCTTTAACATATATAGCTGTTTTATATTGCTTTTTTATAGCGCCATTTCTGAGGTTTTGCTATTTTTGGTTGTGAAAAACACACCTGAAAACCGGATGAATGAAAAACGTATTCTCGGCTGCTGTAATATTTTTTTTAGCCCTGTCAGGCTGCGAGCATGAACATTATCCGCTGATTCCGGGTCAAGTCAGAGAAACAATAGAGTCTGCCGGCAGAAATAATATTGAGTTTATGGAAGCGGTCGTTGAATTTCGTCATCCCGATGACAGCCTCAAATTAAAAAGCTTGTTTTACCTGGTTGGCGGAATGCGTGGAGAAGGGTATAAAACCTTTCTTTTGCAGGATACATCCCGAAAACTCATAGATTATAACATACGACATGCATCATCTTATGACAGTTTAGTGGCTTTAAAAGACTCTCTGAGGAATGTATATGGAAAACTTCATTTTGAACGGCATTACTTTGGGAGGGATGTTTACAAGATTACTTCACCATTTCTTATTTCTCATGTTAACAGACGTTATCGCGACTGGCAGGACAACAAATGGTTGCAACCTTACTCGTTTGGCATGTTTACAGAGAAGATACTTCCTTACAGACAACATTTCGGGCCGCATGAAAACTGGGATAGTATTGTGCGGGATACCTTGCTGCCTGGCTTTCAGGTATCTACTGATGACCCGCTTTTGGCAGCAGACAGGATTTACGCAGAGCTGAAGAATTTTTTATCGTGGGATGCCCGTTATACTGAAAACCCTACGGATCCGGGATGGCAAGAGATGAAAAGTGATCGAAAAGGCCGGACGGAAGATATGGCAGCACTTCTTGTGGCGGCTTTCAGAAGTTACAGCATTGCTGCAGCAATTGATTTCTGTCCGCTTCCTTTAGAAAGCCGGGAGCAGCCTACCTATTGGGTGCAGGCGTTTAGTCCCGATGGCAGAAGAAAGCACTTTATCCCTTTTAAAAAGCAGCTTGATACATCAGGGCGCTTTCCTAAAATCTTCAGAAGAACATACCACACTTATAATAATCCATTACCAGAAAAAACACCCTTTCTGAACCTGAAATACCATCACCTTAGAGATGGAAAATACCGCGATGTTACCCATGAATATAACGAAACTGTCTCCCTGCAGATTCCGCGAGACAGCATACCCGGCAGACATGATTTCAGCAGAGTATTCTTGCATGTAGAATATAACAATCAGTGGATTCCGGTGGCATGGAAGTATTATATGGATAAAATGCTGTTTTTTAAGATCACACCCGGATTCCGATATGCCCTTTTTGATGAAAAAGAGCAAATACTCTACCAGACTCTTGTTGAAGAATAAAAAACAGCTTTCTTCAACTGATAATGCGAAATTATCTTATTTCAGCTTTAACTTTTTTCTGATGGATTTGGGAACCGCATCCTTATGAACCATGATGGCAATGGTGTTGAGCCTGACATAAGATTCAGACATGTTTAAATAGCCACCCATATCATTACTGTCATCATTCCATGAATTCTTAGTAACGTAATATGTGGTGCCGTGTTGGTCTTCCACAACACCGGTCAGGTGCATCAGGTGATCATCTGTTGCCTGGTGCAGAGCAAATGCCTCCTGGCGGTCTTTTTGATTGATTTCTTTTTCCTGTACCGGCTTTTCAAAGCTGTACATCTTTTTTTGCTTTTCCTTTTCTGTCAAGTCGCTCCATTTATCTTTTTCCGTTCCGGACGCATCTTCAAGTTTGGCTTCAGGTACGATGGCTACGCCGTTATTATGCGAAAATCCTTTTTCGCTCACATCGCCATCCCAGCAAACACTGTATCCTTGTTTAAAGGCATAATTAATGATCTCCATCAAATCCTCCAGCGGAACATTGTAGTAATCGTCATATGTCCAATTGTCGGGAACTTCCAGCCTGAAGGGTTCATAAAAGGGATGATGCGTATAAGAAGTCAGTTCAATGTAGTTATCCGGATCGATGCCTGCTTTTTGCGCAAAGGCTTCTGGCGTAAGCTTTTCATCATCAAAAACTATTTCTTTAGGCATTTCTCCCAGATAGCTGTCAAGCGTAGCGTTGATGATATCCAGCCATTCAGGGTGTAGTTTACCGGCTTTGCTGGCGGCAAAGACCTTTACCTGGCTTGCCAGAAGTGCGTGCAAGCCGCTGTGGTTGTGTTTATCCAGGCCGTAATTCAGACCGGGATATGCTTTTTCTGTAGCCATACCATGTTTCCGAATGGTATGCATTACATCATGAGCCTGACCGCCGGGGCTGAAGCCAACGTTTCCGTGCATCTGGACGTAATTAATTGCTTTATCGCGATAAGCATCTCTTACAAAATACATTTCAGAAATATCAGTTTCGGGATGGCCCAAACGGAGCATCTCACTTTCAATAAATGAAGCAGCGGCAAAAGCCCAGCATGTTCCTGACCGGTGTTGGTCTTTAACAGGGGTCGCTTCGGTTTCATACACGGTTTCAAATTGATATGTGCTGTCATTTTGTGTATAGGCGGTAAAACTCATCAGCAAAGCTGTCACGAGCGTAAAAAGAAAAATATTTTTCATGATTTTCAAGTTTGTTCAACAACAAAAGTATGAAATGAAAAATATTAACAGAAATATTAACAACGATTTTTTAAAATAAGGTAAGAACCATATTTACTATTCACCTAAAAATTAGCTATAAAGCGCAACCAAACCTGCAAGCAGATTGTCAGAATTAAGAAGCGGTATAAACAAATTGTTAAGGTTGATCTGATGAAATTATTTAGTAACTTTGGATATTTTCAGATTAAAATCTACATTTGCTTTCAGTTCGAAACAATAGAAAACGACAAAATAATTATTAATACGCAATTTATATGAAAGGTAAAAATCTACTATTAAGTCTTTTAGCAGTCTTTTCCGGCATAGCAATCACTGTTCATGCCCAGCAAGCAGGGAGTCCTGAAAAAATGACTTACCTGCAAAAAGCACGTGTTAATCAGGAAACCGGAAAAATAAATCCTGAAGATGTTCTAAAAGCCCGTGATCAAATGGCCAATATGTCGGCAAGCCGGGCGCTTAATCTTGATTGGATTGAAGGAGGTCCGGATAACTTTGGCGGATTCGTATCTGCTGTGCTCATCGACAATCAGGATGAAAGCGGAAAAACAATGTATGCAGGAGCATTTACAGGAGGAATTTGGAAAACAACCAATGGTGGCCTTGTTTGGAACAAAATAAACCATGAAACCAAAAACCTTTTTGTTTCTTCTTTTGCGCAGGCAGAAGATGGAACGATTTATGCCTCTACAGGCATAAAAGACCGTTTTATAGGGCAAGGTCTCTACAAATCTGAAAACGGGGAGGATTTTACGTTGTTACCTGCTACCGAGCCTAATCACAAAGACTCTGAGGCACCATGGAGCTATACCCAAAAAGTGGTGATTGATGAGGGCACTGTATACGCAGCAACCAATGATGGTTTGATGGTATCTACGGACAATGGCAGCTCATGGGAAAAAGCGGCTACTTCTGATGAAGAGCTCAGTGGTTTTACTTGCGATGTGGAAATATCAGGAAACGGCATCATTTATACTTTTATTGATGGCGAGGCATATCACTCTGAAGGCGCTGTTAATGGGTTTAACATGATTTCCGGTTCAGCCGATTCATTGTTGCCTTCCGGCGAAGCACGCATACGATTTGCAGCCGCTCCAACTACACCGGAAATTGTTTATGCCCTCGTTATAGACAGTGATGGATTCATGGAAGGAGTTTATAAATCTGAAAATAATGGAATTGAATGGCATGTAGTTGGACCCGGCGGCAGTGATTTGTTCAGACCGTTCGAATCAACCAATGATAGTGAAGGTACAGGTCTGGAATCCGGAGCGATAGCTGTAGCTCCAGACGATGAAAATGAAATTTTTATTGGTGGAACGTATGTTTACAGAGGTGTTAATCCACAAGACGGAGGGTATTATGCCTGGGAGAAGCCATTTGCGATTGCTACACCGACATTGCCCTTTAATATTCAATCATTTCATTTTGCCACGCCAAATAAGTTTTTTGTAGCCTCGGAGTATGGTATTGCTTCATTTAACACTGCCACTTCAGAATATATATCCTATAATAAGTTTTTAAATATCTCCAGCCTGAATTCTGTTTCTGTTGGAATCAATGAAAAAGTGCTTGTAGGCGAAAACAAATACGGAGTATTATATTTCCCGATGTTTGAAGCTGTTGAGCAGGATGCAGAGCAGGTTTTACCCGGCCGGGGAGGTTTAGTAGAACAATCTATCTTAAGTGAGGAAAACATTATTATATCTCTGGAAGCTGTGCAAGGCACTCAGGAACAGATGTTCCGCAGTCAGGATAATGGTACGGCATTTGGCCAGAATTTTCTGAAGGAAGAAATGGGTTACAGCGGCGATACAGAATATGATGCAGAATTTATCCAGTTTGAACTCTGGGAATCTTTTGACAATCCTTATAGTGAGGAAACAGTTTACTTTAAAGCCGATGAAGACACCAGTTATAATGCCGGAGACAAAGTTTACGTGCAAAGCAAAACGGTGGGTTATCCTATCGAGTATACACTAGAATCAAACTTGAACAGTGGCGATTCAGTGCAGGTTGCTGACCCGGTGGCTGCCCGGTTATTCGTGGCCATAGAATCTTCAAATGAAGCCCAATTATGGATGACTCCAGAAGTTCATAAATATGGTGTAGAACCGGTTTGGTATCAGATTGCACAGTTTGCTGATGATGAAGTTCCTTCTGATGTTGAGGTTTCTGATGACGGCAACCAGGTATATGTGGGTATGGAAACGGGTGTGGTTTACCGCATGAATAATGTAGCTATGGCTAATGATTCGGCTACAGCAATGTTTGATTCTCCGGAATCTGTAATCACCAACGATACCATTTTTGTGATGGAAGACCGTATGATTACCTCTGTCAGTGTTGATCCGAATGATAATGACCATGTAATTGTAACCTTAGGAAATTACGGTAATGAAGATTATGTTTATGAGACGTTTAACGCTACAGCGGATGAACCAAGTTTTGAAAGCATCCAGTACAACTTACCTAATGTTCCTGTTTTCAGCTCTTTGGTAGAGATGAACAACAGCAACCATGTTTTGGTAGGCTCTGAGTTTGGAATATTCTCCCTCGAAGGAGATACCTGGACACTTGATGCTGGTGAAATGGGCGCTGTGCCTGTAACTGAGATTCGCCAGCAAGTGGATAATTCAGAATCCATTACAATACCCGTTGGAGAATTGGCAGGAGAAACCGTATACCGGACTTACAAAGGCATTTCAAATTATGGCGTTATCTTTGCTTCTACCTATGGCAGAGGCATGTGGAAATCGCGTAACTTTGTGGGTGTTGATGAAATTGAAGCCGGAAACGGTGAAGCGCAAGGCAACACTTTAGCAATGTATCCTAATCCGGCTGTTGATAAAGTAACGATTGAATTGAATGAGGAAATGAATGACAAAACCGTTATTCGTATTCTTGATATGCAAGGAAGAGTTGTGCTGGAAAAACAAGCTTCAGCGCAGGGAAAAACAGCATCAGTTGAAATTGGGTTCTTAAAGCCTGGTCAATATATGGTGCGTACTACAGCAGGTAATCAGACTGAGACAGGAAAACTGATTGTACGTTAATAGCGCTTTTTACTAAATTACATTTCAATTAAACCCCGGCTGTTTTTCAGTCGGGGTTTTTGTTTAATAAGTCAATTCGTTAATTCGTAAATTAGTTAATTCGTTAATTTTCAATTTAATTCAACATCTTTATTGCCAACTGCCTATTGCCAACTTTCACCTAAACACCTAAACACTCACGCACTTAAACACATACACACTTACAAACATAAAAACTTCACACCGCTAACCTTTTAACAGCATGAATCTTTGACTTTTTAGAAATTGCCGGAAAATTTAAATTAGGGTTATGGTCTGTCTACCTGATAATCTTCTGCCGTGCCATATGCAGGGCATTTATCAGCAGAACGACAACCAGAAAATGCTATTGCAATTGTAAACGCAATGATGATTGTAACGATGAGTTTTTTCATAACTTTTAATATTAACTCTAATAATTGGTTTTTATTGTAAGAACAAATGTATTTCTTTGTATTGACTTATTCAAGAAAAACGAAAAAAAATGCCAACAGTATCGCCACAAATTGAAGAAAGCTGGAAAAACGTCTTGCAAAACCAGTTTGAGTCACAGTACTTTCAGGAGTTAAAGCAATTTCTTATAGACGAACGAAAAAACCATCATGTATTTCCGCCGGGCAGCAGGATTTTTGCGGCTTTTGATTCAGTGCCTTTTCACAAGGTGAAAGTAGTCATTATTGGTCAGGACCCTTATCATGGTCCCGGTCAGGCCAACGGATTTTGCTTTTCTGTTAACCGCGGAGTAACAGTTCCTCCTTCTTTAAAAAACATTTATAAAGAATTGCACAGCGATTTGAATATACCTGTGCCTGCACATGGCGATTTAAGCGCATGGACAGAGCAGGGTGTGCTGCTGCTAAATGCAGTATTAACCGTGCGAGCGCGACAGCCACAATCGCACCAAGGCCGCGGATGGGAAACATTTACAGATTATGCCATCAAACAGCTTTCTGAGCAAAGAAAGAATATTGTCTTTTTGCTGTGGGGCCGTTCAGCTCAAAATAAAATGAATCTTATCGATACAAATCGCCATTTTGTTTTAAAAGCCGCACATCCATCCCCTTACAGTGCTAACAAAGGGTTTTACGGATGCCGCCATTTTTCCAAAGCCAACACTTTGTTGCAACAAACTGGCCAAAATCCTGTTGATTGGACTATTAAGTAGTTTTGCAACCATATAGATATTTAAATAAATTAGTAATATTGCAAGTTGAACTAACATTTTAACTTATGAGAAAACTATTATTCACTTTTGTGATGCTGACATTCATGTTTTCGGCGTATGCCGGTGGATTCCAGGTAGGCCTGCAAGGTCAGCGTCAAACCGGAATGGGCCTTGTAGGCACAGGGTATCTGAGTGGTCCGGGCGCTGTATTCTTCAACCCCGGAGGGATGTCTTTTTTAGATGGACAGTACAGTTTTTCTGCCGGACTAAGCCCGATAATATCCTCAGTAGCTTTTCGCTACCAGGAGCCATCCCTTTACGAAACAACTACCGACAACCCGGTAAGCCTGCCATTTGCAGTTTATGGCTCAGGCAAAATCAATGAAAGATTGTCTGCAGGGCTGGGAGTTTACACACCTTATGGTAGTTCTACCGTATGGGATGATGATTGGCGAGGAAGACACGTTATCCAGGATATTTCCTTAATGGCAATTTATGTGCAGCCTACGATCTCCTATAAAATTACCGAAAGTCTCGGAATAGGCGTAGGCTTTATTTATGCCTATGGAGATGTGGAACTCAACAAAGGTTTTCCGCTGCAGGATGCTGAAGGCAATGAAGGACAAATAAATATCAACGGTACAACCAGCAATTTTGGGTTTAATGCCGGATTGTATTTTGAACCTTCAGAACGTTTCTCTTTGGGCGCTACATACCGCTCTGAGGTCATGATGGAAGTAGAAGGCGGTGATGCAACCTTTAATGTGCCGCAGTCTTTACAATCCTCGTTCCCTCCTGAGAACAAGTTTGATGCAGACTTACCTTTGCCTGCATCAGTGAATGTTGGTGCTGCTTATCAGGCTTCAGAGAAACTCTTGCTGGCAGTTGATGTAAACTATGTTTTCTGGAGTTCTTATGAGTCTTTGGATTTTGACTTTGAAACCAATACAGAATCGCTTGAGGATTTAAGTCAGCCTAAAAACTACGATGACGGAGCCATCTACCGTATTGGAGCAGAATATGAAGCATCCAGCATGTGGACGTTCCGAGCCGGATTCTATTATGACTCTCCGGTGGCCGATGATGAATACTATGCCCCGGAAACTCCGGATGCCGTTAAATTAGGTTATACGGCTGGTCTTTCGTTTTCTCCCAACCAAAACCTTTCTGTGGATGCCTCATTTTTATATGTGCAGGGATTGGAGCGAGATGTAAACTACAAACCGGAAAACTTTGGCGGAACCTACAAATACAATGCACTCATCCCGGGTATTGGAATAAGCTATCAATTTTAATCCGAAACTATAGACATTATGAATAAACTAACAATATTTCTATTATTTATTGCAGTCTTCTTTACAGCCTGTGAAGCTGATATTGATGATTTTACCCCGGAAAAAGGAGAAGCTGACTTTTCTTCTTATGTAGCTGTGGGCAACTCGTTAACAGCAGGTTTTGCTGATGGTGAGCTCTACCGCATGGCGCAGGAAAATTCTTTCCCGGCAATTCTGGCCGAAAAATTTGCTACTGTAGGCGGCGGAGAATTTAAGCAACCGCTGATGACAGATGAGGCCGGCTTTGGCAACAGACTGATATTAGGAATGGCTGAAGATTGCCTTGGCAACACTTCTCTGGGACCTGTTCCTTTCCCTGAGCAGCCATCGCCGCAGAATTTCCTCTCAATAGCAGAACAGGGTCCGTTTCACAACATGGGCGTGCCGGGCGCGAAATCCTTTCATTTGTTAGCTGAGGGTTATGGTCAATTGAATCCTTATTTCGGACGGTTTGCCTCTGGCGCTCAAACTACAGTAATGGCTGATGCGATGCAAGCTCAGCCTACATTCTTTACAGCCTGGCTAGGTAACAACGATGTGTTGGGTTATGCTATGGCAGGTGGCGAATCCGACAGCATCACTTCAGAAGCATTGTTTACGCAAGCTCTTGGCGGCATTGTGCAAACGCTGACTTCCGGAGGAGCCAAAGGCGCCATCGCGAATATCCCTTCCATTTCAGATATTGCTTTCTTCAATACGATTCCGTACAATGCCATTACAGTCTCAGCAGAAGAAGCTACAGCCTTAAATTCAGGTTATTCTGCCTATAATGCTGCAGCAGAGCAGTATGGCTTAGACCCGATTGTTTTCTCTGAAGGACCTAATCCGATGATCATTCATGATGAAAACATTCCACAGGAACTCGGAAGCATGCGTCAAATCAAGCAGGGTGAACGTGTACTGCTCACTTTGCCCCAGGATTCATTGAAATGTGCAGGATGGGGTAGCCAAAAACCTGTTCCGGATCAGTATGTGCTGGATGTTGAAGAATTAACAGAAATAAATGCCGCTGTAAATAACTTTAACGCGATTATTCAGGGCATTGCTGCCGACAATGGATTGGCTTATGTAGATATAAACGAAAAAATGCAGGAAGCCGGAGAGGATGAAATCCGTTTTGATGGGGTAGGATACACTCTGGAGTTTGTTTCCGGAGGACTTTTCTCACTTGATGGTGTGCATCTTACCGGGCAAGGCTATGCACTGGTAGCCAATGAGTTTATCCTGGCTATTAACGACACCTATGGGGCTAAGCTGCCCACGGTTTCAGTAACCGATTACCCCGGAATTCGTTTCCCTTAGCAGTTCAGGATTTTAAATGATTTGTTTTGATAATATAAAACGCCGGAGGCACATTGCTTTCGGCGTTTATTTCTTTTGTTTGATGCTTACTGCTATGCGGGCAATTATAAACATGAGAATAAGAGAGAAAATAATGGAGGCTCCTGACGGAATATCCAGATAGTAACTAATCAATAAGCCAGCCACAGAGCCTGCTAAAGCAATAATTACCGATGAAATCATAATGTGGTTAAACTTTTTGGTGAACAGGTTGGCAATGGTTTGGGGTATGGTAAGCAAGGAAATCAAAAGAATAATACCAATAACACGGATGCTCATAACGATAGTTAGAGCAATCAAGACCATGAGAATGTTTTTGATCAGGCTTACAGGCAGTTTTCGGGTAACCGCATAAGTTTCGTCAAAGGCGATATATAAAATGGGTTTGTAAAGCAGTACGAAAACAAGCACAATACCAGCGCTTAAAGCAGCCATCCAGAAAACACTGGCTTTTGATACCGTTAAAATGCTGCCGAAAAGATAGCTCATAAGGTTGGGAGCATACCCGGGTGAGAGAAAGACAAAAATAATTCCTACGGCCATCCCGAACGACCAGAAAATACCAATCATAGAGTCATGACGGATTTCGCTTTTGCGGGTGAAATACTCTATGCCTAAAGCTGACAGAACGGCAAATACAGTTGCCCCAATCAATGGGTTGATACCCAGGTAATAACCAATACCGATGCCGCCGAAAGAAGTATGGGTGATTCCACCACTGATAAATACAATCCGTTTTGCTACAACATATGTTCCAATCAAACCGCACGATATGCTTGTGAACAGGGCAGCCCAAAAGGCGTTTTGCATAAAATCATACTCAAAAAGCTGATTCAGAAATTCCATGATTTAGTGTTTTTTTAGTACGGTGTGCGGCACATCTCCGTGTGTGACCAACTGTATCGGACAGTTGTAAGATTCCAACTGTTTTTCTGTAATCACATTGCTTCTGTGATAATGCAGATACTCGTTAACACATGCAATGGTTTTTACATAAGGAGATATCATCCCGATATCGTGCGATACCATAATGATGCTCATGGTTTTGTTGTATTCCCGCAACATTTCATACAGTTCGCCTTCAAATTTATTATCCACGTAAGTGTTGGGTTCATCCAATATCAATATTTGCGGATTTGAAATTAACGCCCGGCATAAAAACACACGTTGCATCTGACCGCCTGAAAGTTCTCCTATACTTTTCTTCAGAAGGTGTCCGGCACCCATTTTTTTCAGCAGTTCAAGGGCTTCTTTTTTATCCTTACGGGATTTATGAAGAAACAATCGCTTTCTGTTGGCTTTGCCTGAAAGGATTACATCTTCTGCCGTTATAGGAAACTGCCGGTCTATGTCATTGAGCTGGGGGAGATAGCCTATACCGGAAGTATTTCGTACCACTTTCCCTTTCATAGGTTTAATAAGCTGCAGGATTACCTTGATTAGAGTAGTTTTGCCTCCGCCGTTAGGCCCGATAACCCCAATAAAATCATTTGGATATATTTTTAAGTTTACATCTTTTAGCACCGGCTCTCCATTATAACCCGCGGTTACGTTTTGTAGTTCTATGAGAGGTTTTTCTTCCATAATCAATTGAATGAGGATTCAAGTTTAGATGCAATATCCAGCATAGCCTCATCCCATTTTTCTGATAAAGGATTAATTGTAACAACTTTGGCATTTAGCTCTTCAGCAATTGTCATTGCACTTTGCCGGTCAAATTGTTTCTGGATAAATACAGTGTTGATATTCATATCCGTACCCTTTTTCATAATATGTTCCATATCATGAGCAGAGGGTTCTTTTCCGTGGTGCTCTATCGCAATTTGCTCAAGTTGATAGTCTTTAGCGAAATAAGCCAGCGCCGGATGATAAATGATGAAGGCCCGATTCCGATAAGGTTTAAGCTTACTATTTATACTTTTATCCACCTCATCGATTCGCAGCAAAAGCTTTTCTTTGTTTCTTTCTATGGTTGCTGCATCTTCTGGAAAAAGCTGCTTAAACTCCCTGGTCATATTCGAAACCAGGATTTTTACTCTTTGCGGACTTGTCCAGATATGCGGATCCCGTTCTTTACCCTCTTTCATGTAATCCACAGATTTATCTGAGTGAATTATCTCTAAATTGGGGTTGTTATCTTTTATTTTTTCCATCCACACTTCTTCAAATTCAATAGCTCCAATACGAACATAAGCACCAGATTTACCCAATAGTTGCAGTTGCCGGGGAGTAGGTTCATACGTGGCCGGACTGGAACCGGGCGGCACCATAACGTTTACTTCATAATCATTCGGCAAAAGCTGCTCAGCAAAATATTTTTGCGGTGTAATGCTTACTGTAACCGCATTTTTCGTTTCATTATTTTCTGTATTACATGATGCTACAAAAAATAATGTGATTGCTATCAGAATATATTTCATTTTGACTTTGGTTCGTTAATTTGTGATTCGTTAACTGGTTAATTTG
>JBNJGK010000047.1:0-20027 GCA_051747665.1 Bacteroidota bacterium
TACCGAAATGAAACCGAGTTGTTTTTTCATAGTTTTTAGTTTTGTTTCTATTGTGACGGAATGGTTTGGTAATTTGTTACAGGCATCGGGATTTAATTATACTTTTTTGGTCTCAGGCTTTATAGCCCATCTGCCCGGAAGCGTCCTTGTTCCGGCATCATATCAAGCAGTTGCGTAAAGGAAAAGTTACTTAGCGAAGAAAAACTTTCCCGGTCAAAACGAACCGGATTCAGTACGGGCTCGGCAATATACATCTCGCTTGCAGAGAGCCGGTTTTCTACCTGGTAGAAAAACTTACCCAGTGGTCCCTTCTTCTGGTATTCCTGTAAAGCAACGTAATACTCCAAATCATCCATAATCGTGGAATAGTGGTAATTGCTGGTTTGCTCAAGCCTCTTACTCATGGCAATCTCATTGTTTTTCTCCTGAAGGCGGCTTGGTATCGGTATCGAGGCCAATGAGTTTATTGTTTGTAAAGTTGGTTGTTCCGGTGCAATCATATCCGGCAATTCAGTTTTTGTATTCCTGAACCTGATTGATTCACGAGCACTTTGGTAATGCACTTCATCTACAGTTATTTGGGCTATTCTGTTTACGGATTTTATACGCTCAGTCCCGTCATTCCTGAAAAAGAATAACCCGATCAACAGCAATACGGAAGCAGCCATAGCAAAAAATGCTGTTTTTTTGTTTCGGACAAGAAAAGGAGCGATCGTTTTTTTCAGGTTTTCTTTATCCGGATAAGTGATATCCTTAGCGGGTTTGAAGGTGGCGCTTTCATAAAAACGCGCATAGCTTCTGAGATGCGGATTTTTTTGCAAAAACAGGCTCAGCGTTTCTGCTTCATTTTTTGCAAGGTCGCCTTCCTGGCGTGCAATCAGGAAATCTTCGAAATTAAAAGCGTTGATATTGCCTGCAGTAGTGGCGTTGGGTTTCTTCAGGTTGTCCTTATCGGGATACTTTTCAGATTCAGGCTCAACCAGCTTGATTTCTTCGTAGCTCTCAAATTCTTCACGGAGATCAGGATGTTGTTGCAGGAAAGCATACAAAGCCTGCGTGGATTCTTCTGACAATTTTCCGTCAAAATAATCCATAAAAAAAACTTCGTAATTATGTCTGTCAATCCTGTTCATAGTACTTTATCCAAACTCCCGATATAATTTTTCAGCGCTTTGCGTGCCCTGTAGATATACACTTTTACCTGCGATGCATTCAGGTTTGTAATTTGCCCTATTTCGTCATAGCTGTAGCCCTCATAATCGCGCAGCAGAACGACATGTTTTTGTATCTCCGGCAAGGTTTCCAACGCACGGTTTAGTACATCCTGAAGGTCGGAATAGCCACCGCGTTCATACTCCTGTTCATCGAATGATTCTTCGCTTACGGAGAGGCGGCTGCTTTTCCTTATCCGGTCAATCATAGTATGGTAAGCCGTTGAAAACAAATAGGATTTGGCTTTTGAATAGTTTACGTTCGCTGCCTTCTCCCACATGCGCGCATATGCCTCCTGCACCACATCACGCGCCTCATCCTCATCCCTCATATTTTTCAGGATAAAGCGATACACCCCATCAGCGTAAGCTTCCACACATTGATTGTACTGAGAGACTGTCATCCGTTTTTCTTCAGTCTGTTTTTTCTTTTGACGTAAAGGTAACCTTAAATGTTACAGCCCTATTAAAAAAGAAATGAACTAATTGGGATTTTGATGAGCAGCTACGAGCTTGGTTAGCTCGCAAAACTCCGCTACGCTAAGCTGTTCTGGCCGTGATTGCAGCATGGGATGATTGGCGGGCCTTGCCATGATGCTTTTCAGCGAATTCCGGAGCGTTTTTCTGCGTTGGTTGAACGCGGTTTTCACTACGGTGAAAAACAAGGCTTCATCACACGAAAGTGTAAAATGAGATTTTCTTGTCATTTGGATTACGGCTGATTTTACTGCCGGCGCCGGGCTGAATACATGTTCATGAACCGTGAATAAATACTGGGTTTCAAAAAAAGCCTGTGTTAACACACTCAGAATTCCATACTTTTTAGAACCGGGTTTGCAGGCAATCCTTTCGGCTACTTCTTTCTGAAACATGCCTATGAGCTCGGGAATTTGCTTCCGGTTTTCGATGACCTTGAACAGGATTTGAGAGGAGATATTGTAGGGAAAGTTTCCGATAACGCTGTAATCCTCTTGAAAAACCGATGAAAGGTCAGATTTTAGAAAATCCTGCAAAAGAAACTGGTCTTTGTATTCCGGGTAATTTGATTGCAGATACGCTATGGATTCCCGGTCAACATCCATGGCAATCACGTTTTTACCGGCATCCTGAAGGAGTATTCCCGTGAGCACTCCGGTTCCGGGCCCCACTTCAAGTATGTTTTGTGTTTGTCCTGAAAGAGATGCCACGATTTTACGGGCAATGTTTTTATCGTTCAGGAAGTGCTGCCCCAGGTGTTTCTTGGCTCGGATCATCTTCGTCGGTTATTTCGCGATAAGTTTTGCGGGCATCAAAAACGTAAATGCTGCCGGAATAATCTGTAAGGATTTTCCGGAAGAGTTCTTTTGCCTTTTCGGGATTGTTAAGATGCTGAACGTTGATTTCCGCAGCCCGCATCAGCGCATCATCTGCCAGCATATCAAAACCAAAGTCAGTATACACTTTTTGATACAGACTATCTGCTTTACGATATTCAAAATTGTCTTCAGCTAATTTTGCTTTTTTAAAAAGAATATTATCCCGCAAAGCATTCTTTGGATACTTATTCTCAAGACTGTCGTAGGTTTTCAGTGCTTCTTCCTGTCTGTTTTGATACAGAAACATGCTTCCTCTGGCATACATTTGCATGGGTTCATGGATGCTGTCGTTTTCCAGATTTTCCTGCATAAGGAACGCCATATCCATGGCATCGTTTGCTATAAGCTTGGAGGTGGCTGAGCGCAGCACATCAAATTTAGCCTTCGCCCAGTCGAACTCTCCGATGTAAAACGAAAGCATGGCGTTTTGGTACTTGGCCTCATGACCTATGGGTTCGTTAGGAAAATCTTTTTCTACCTGAGAGTAAAGCAAAGTAGCTTCCCAGTAATCATCATGGAAAAGCAAAACATTGGCCAGCTCTATCTTGGTTTCAGCCAGGCTTTTTTTATCAATTCTGGTCATATCCAGGGCGTCTTTGAGGAGTTGGGTAGCTTCCTCATCTTTTTCCAGATGGTAAGCTTTCAGCCTGGCAAGGTTTGTGATTAACGAAAAGGTTAATTTGTTTTTTCCCATTTCGTCAAGCGTTTCATGATACTCCTGCTCCAGTTGGACAAGCTCTTCTTTTTCGGGCTTCTTTTTGTGCGTGAGCGCGTTAAATTCGGCTTCCAGGCTTTTGGTAAGTGTGCGGTAGTATAACGGCGATGATTCGGGAATAATTTCCAGTCCAAAAGCAAAAGCTTCAGTAGCAACATCGTATCGTTTGTTGTTCATAGCCACATTTCCCAGCTCAAAAACCTTTTTTCCGGAAAGGTCAAAACGTTTTTCCAGTGCCTTGGTATGCCTCAGGGCCATGTCAAAATCGCGTTGCTGGATAGCAAGCCAAAGCAGGAGCTCTGAATAGATGCGGGCATCCGGGTTGTTCTGTACTTTCTTGAGCAAGGCTTTTTTAAAGTAGTTTGCTTTTTCATTGTCACGATCATCACGCAATGAGTTTTGAATGCGATATTGAACGCGCTGCATTTTGCTGTTTTGAGAAGTAAGCAGCCCCAGGTATTCATCAAACATCTTTTCGTATTTGCCCATCCGGTCATAAATCTGTCCTTTTTCCAGGGCAAACTTATGCGGTTCATCAAAAATGGCTTCGCCTTTGTCGTAAGCTTTCAAAGCAAAGTCATTTTCGCGGCGCACTCTGAAAGCATTCGCCGTTTGTTTGATCATGTTTTCGTTTTCCGGAAGGTTATCTAAAATCCGGTCATAAAGCCGGTCTGCTTTTTTGGTTTTGTTGAGGTTCCGGTAAACGTAGCCTAAATCTACCTTATAACGCACCTGGCTGGGATATTGGTCCGCCTGGTTTTTGACTACCTTCTCCGCTTCCTCAAAGTTTTGCAAACCAAAGAGGCTGTAGGTATAATAGATATAATTGCTGTGAGATGGGTTTTCCCAATACACATCTTCTAAAATCGAAATGGCTTTGCTGTATTCCTTGCCGCGGTAATACTCACGGGCTAAATCTTCCTTCTCCCGTCTTTCTGATTCTGACATAGAGGAAGACTCATTCCGAGAGGAAGAAGACGGTGAACTCGACTGACTGTAGGCCGCCGTTACGCTCATCAATAAAGCCAATAAAACTAAAAAACTACCTGTTCTTTGCATAGTAAGTGCAAAGGTAATAAGAAAGATATCATCTTCGTTTGATATTGTTTTTGACGCAGTAACAAAAAAAGCGGCAAACCTTGCCGGGATGCCGCTTTTAGCTTTTCAGTACGATGATAATCAGTTAATATAATCAAAACCCGTGTACGGCACTAAAACTTCGGGGATTCTGATGCCTTCAGCGCTTTGATTGTTTTCCATGATCGCGGCCACAATGCGCGGAAGCGCAAGCGCACTGCCATTGAGGGTGTGGGCGAGCTGAGTTTTGCCTTCTTTGGTTTTGAAGCGAAGCTTTAACCTTGCTGCCTGATAATCCAGGAAATTAGAGATAGAAGAAACCTCCAGCCACTTTTGCTGGCCTTTTGCGTAAACTTCCATGTCATACGTAAGTGCTGAAGTAAAGCTGAGGTCGCCACCACAAAGCTTAGCCACCCGGAAGGGCAGCTCCAGCTTTTTAAGCAATGTTTTTACATAACGTACCATCTCTTCAAGAACCTCATAAGAATTATCCGGGTGTGCAATTTGCACAATCTCTACTTTGTCAAACTGGTGCAGGCGGTTTAACCCCCGCACATCTTTTCCGTAAGAGCCGGCTTCTCTTCTGAAACAACTGGAAAAAGCCACGTTTTTAACCGGAAAGTCTTTTTCTGACAGAATCACATCACGGTAAATATTAGTAACCGGCACTTCTGCTGTGGGGATTAAGTATAGCGGACTGTTTTTCAGCTCATACATCTGACCTTCCTTGTCGGGAAGTTGTCCGGTTCCAAAGCCGGAGTCTTCATTAACCAATAGAGGCGGCTGTACTTCGTCGTATCCGGCTTCGCGTGCTAAATCAATAAAATAAGTAACCAAAGCACGCTGCAATCGGGCTATTTTTCCTTTGTAAACCGGAAAACCTGCACCTGTAATCTTTACACCCAATTCAAAATCAATCACATTATACTTTTTGGCAAGCTCCCAGTGAGGTTGCCCTTTTTCTTTGAAAATTTTGCTGGAGTACTGCTCTTCTACAATCTCATTGTCTTCTTCACTATTCCCGGCAGGGACGCTCTCATGCGGAATATTCGGGATTTCTGTAAGCAGCTCTTGTTGCTGTTGCTTCAGGGTGTCCAGCTCGGCTGAAAGGGTCTTGGATTCTGTCTTCAAGGCAGATGACTTTTCTTTCATTTCGTTGGCCTCATCCTGTTTTCCCGCCTTAAACAAACCTCCTATTTCTTTGGCTATTTTCTTTGATTCGGCCAGTTTGTCGTCGAGCGTTTTTTGGGTCGTTCTTCGTTTTTTGTCGATCTCAAGAATTTTCCGGATAGGTTCTTCTGCGTCGAAGTTTTTTATTTTCAGGCGTTCAATAACGCCCTCTGCATCCTGCCTGATGTGATTGATGTCTAACATGATCTGAAATATTTTTTCAAAGATAGATTTTCGTATAGGTTTATTTTATCTTACTCAAATAAAAATCTCCCGGTAAACGCGTTTACCAGGAGATTAAAACCATAAACTACCAATTATAAAAACGCTTATGCCTCTGGATTGGTGGTAACAACGCTGACAAATGATTTGTTGCCGCGTCTTCTTTTAAATTCCACTTTTCCGTCGGTGAGCGCAAAAAGCGTATCATCTTTACCTTTCGCAACGTTTAATCCCGGATTGTGTTTCGTTCCGCGTTGCCTGACAATAATATTGCCGGCCTTAGCGAATTGTCCTCCGTATATTTTGACTCCTAACCGTTTGCTTTCTGAGTCACGACCGTTTTGGGTACTACCCATTCCTTTTTTGTGAGCCATATGTCTGTGTTTTTTATATTATTCTTAATTGATTAAACAGTGATGTCGGCTATTTTCAGCTTAGTGAGATCATCGCGATGACCGGTTTCTTTTTGATAACCTTTCCTGCGTTTCTTTTTGAAGATCTTAACCTTTTTCCCGCGGGTATGTTCCAGAATTTCGCCCGAAACTTTAGCGCCTTCTACGTTGGGTTTGCCTACTTTAACATCCCCGTCGTTATCTACCAACATTACGTTTTCAAAATCTACTGTAGCACCTTGCTCTTCTTTAAGGCGGTGAACAAAGATTTCCTGGTCTTTTTCAACTTTAAATTGTTGTCCTGCTATATCTACTATCGCGTACATCACTTGTGTTTTTGTGTATTCATCAAAATTGGGCTGCAAATTTATTAAAAAAAATGGATAAACAAATCGTTTAATAGAAAATTATACCGCTTTTTATCCTGCTTTTTTGCTTTTCCTTTGCATCATTAACCTTTTGGTATTCACGAGGTATATCCCGTAAAGGATAAAAGAGATCCATAACAAGTATGAAACCCGGAAGGTTTCTCCATCAATTACACCCCATATTACGGCTACCACCGGAATAAGATACGTAACGCTGCTGGCAAAGACCGTGCTTTTTAGCTTGATGAGGTAATAAAAAATCATCAAAGCCAGTGAAGTTCCCACAATTCCTAAAACGGCAATATATCCCAGGCCTTTTAAGGCTCCAGGCGAAGATAAGGTGTTTAAGAAAGGAGTAAAAAGCAAAAGATAAATCAAGGTAGGAATGCCGGCGACAAAAAAGCCTGCCGTAACAATGGTGATGTTGTTAAGGTCGGTGAGTTTATACTTAATCACATTAACATTGATGGCATAACAGATAGTGGCGATGATAACAAAGCTGGCATAATGAAAATTAAAAGAGATGTTCCCATCACCGCTAACGATGATTAAACCCATAGCTCCTGCCAGTGCCAGCGCCAGCCCGGCTGCATTAAACCATTTGGCTTCATATTTAAAAAGCCCGAAACTTATGATAAAAGTAAATAGCGGTGTAAGTGAATTAAGAATGCCGGCAAGGGCACTGTCGATACCGGTTTCGGCTTTAGCAAATAGAAATGCAGGCGCCGTACTGCCAATTATACCCACAATCAACAGATAGGGGATATGTTTTTTCCGGACCTTGCGCAAATGTTTTGATAGTAAGGGAATGAAAAACAAAAATGCAATCACGATGCGCAGCGCGCCAACTTCCATGTCTGAATAGTAAATCAATCCTTTTTTGATAAGGATAAACGAGGAGCCCCAGGTAAGGGCCAGAATAAAAAGGATTAAAAAAGGGATTCCCTTTTTATGAGCTATTTTTTCCATCGGCTATTTCTTGTTCTTGGTCTTTGGCATATCAGAAATGAAATATTTTTCTGTAAACAAACTCTGATTTACTCGCTGTTTTAATATTTAACTATCTCATGATAAATGTATTAAGACTATACTTAAAGTATTATAAACATGTGATTTCTTTAAGGCTTAAGCAAATCTCAATACACTGCATCAAAAGTAGAAGAATTTTTTCATCATATGTATAATGAATATTTCTGCGTGTTTTTAGGTTTTGTTTTATCCAGCTATTAAGAATTCGATGTTTGTTTGTAAATTTGTGGTGAAACAATCACACATTTTTTGCTATGCATGAACATTTAATTTATTGCGCAGGAAGGTTTATAGATACAGATGAGGAGCTTAAGGTCATAAACCCATACAATAATGAGGTTGTAAGCCAGACTTATCTGGCTGATGATGAAGTCCTCGAAAAAGCCATTGCTGCAGCAGTAAATGTGCAATCTGATTTTGCCGTCTGGCCTTCTTACAGAAAAGCGGAGGCTTTGAGATACATCTCAGAGCGTCTGGACAAAGAGCAAAACACGTTTGCAAAAATCATAGCCATGGAAGCCGCTAAACCCTATAAATATGCCTTAGGAGAGGTTAAGCGGGCAGTGCAGACTTTTAAGGTTGCCTCAGAAGAGGCTTTACGTTTGCCGGGAGAATATTTGCAGCTCGACTGGACTGCTGCGGGTGAAGGCAAGGAAGGCTATGTAAAGTACTTTCCTCTTGGGCCTGTAGCCGCTATCTCGCCATTTAACTTTCCACTCAACCTGGCGGTTCATAAGATTGCTCCGGCCATTGCAGCAGGTTGTCCGGTAGTGCTGAAGCCGGCTACAAAGACGCCATTAAGTACATTAGAGCTGGCTAAAATCATAAATGATGCTGGGTTACCCGATGGGGCAATCTCTATCATGCCAATGAGCCGTAAGACTGGTGAAAAGCTGATAACAGACGATCGGTTTAAGATGCTGACTTTTACAGGCTCTCCGGAAGTGGGTTGGGCTCTGAAAGCCCGCGCAGGGAAAAAACATGTAGCCCTGGAATTGGGAGGTAATGCAGGGGTAATAATCGCTCCAACAGCCAATATGGAACACGCCGTAAAACGTTCTGTATTTGGGGCGTTTGCTTATTCCGGACAAGTGTGTATTCATGCCCAGCGGTTTTATGTTCATGAATCCGTTTTTGATGAATTCATTGAACAATTTCTGAAGCAAACCCATTCTCTACAGGTTGGCGATCCGGTATCAGAGCAAACAGACGTTTCAGCTATGATTGATCAGGGTAATGCCGAACGCGTTGTTTCCTGGATTGAGGAAGCAAGGCAGCAGGGAGCGAAAGTGCTGGCCGGAGGCAACAGGCAAAATACATATGTAGAACCTACGGTGTTGACCAATACGAAAAACACAATGAATGTGTGCGCTAAAGAAATATTCGGGCCTGTGGTGGCGATTGAAAAATATGCCGACTATCAGGAAGCGCTCAACGCTGTAAATAACTCAGCATATGGCCTGCAGGCAGGAATTTTTACAGATTCGCTTTCAGAAATGAATGCGGCTCACAACCAATTAGAGGTGGGCGGTGTCATCATCAATGATGTGCCTACATTTAGAGTAGACCATATGCCTTACGGCGGAACAAAAGATTCGGGAACCGGACGTGAAGGAGTGAAGTATACGATCAGGGAAATGATGGAACCAAGAATTCTGGTGAAAAACAAATAATATTGCGCGTGAGTAAAGAAGAACCGGGATATAAAATCACACTTAATCAGCAGGATAAGGAGCTGATTGAGAAAGTGCGTAATGGCAACAAGCAGGCGTTTGAAGAAATGTTTAAGCGCTACTATAAAAGCTTGTGCATTTCTGCTTTGCGTTATATCCCTGATGAAGAGCTGGCTGAGGATCTGGTGCAGGATATGTTCTTCAGGCTTTGGGAAAAACGCGAAAACCTTTTCATTACAACCTCTTTAGAGTCATATTTGTATCGTTCAGTGCATAACCTTTCCATCAATTACCTGAATCATGAAAAAATAAAGCGCGGGTACAAGGATAAAGTGATTCAAGGCTTTAAAAACAAGCACTATAACGACGATCAGGCATATTGGGAGTTTGGACTTGAGGACATGATCAGGAAAAGTGTGGAAATGCTTCCGGAAAAACGCCGTAAAATTTTTAAAATGTCCCGTTTCGAGGAGTTGAAAAATCAGGAAATTGCACAAAAATTAAATGTTTCAGTAAAAACTGTAGAAGCTCAGATGACTCAGGCAATCAAATTTTTAAGGGATAAATTGAAGGATTTTAAAGCCTGATGTTAAATAATTATAAAATTAGTAGTAGGGGTTTTTGATGCATTGGATGTCATAACCAATAACAAGTGCGAGGTAAAACTCATGAAAGACGAAAAATTAATTCAATACATACAACAGCAAATCGATGACGATTCCCGCAGGATCGTTGAAGATTGGATAAGCGCTTCCGCTGAAAATGAAGCGTATTATCATGAGCTTCGCGATGCCTGGCTGAGTGCGTTGTATGCTGATGATTCGTCTGTTTTTAATCCCGATCAAGCCTGGGAACGTTTCCTTGAAAGAGAAGCGCTTGCCGTCCGTCACCGTAAATGGAAGTATTTTGCGAGAGTCTTTGTGAGCAGCGCGGCAGCAGTTATTTTATTGTTGATAGGTGTTTTCTCCTTTTTCCAGCTTCAGCAAAGCGCAGACTTAAAAACACATAATTACAGTCAAAGTGAGGTTTTAGAACTGCCCGACGGCTCTGAAGTTACGCTTAATAAAGCCGCATCTTTGCAATATCCCGAAGAATTTTTGGCCTCAACACGTGAAATTACTATTTTTGGCGAAGCTTTCTTTAATGTTGCACCAGACCGGGAAAAGCCGTTCATAGTGAAAGCAGGCGATTACCGCATTAAAGTGCTGGGAACCCGGTTCAACGTTAGGGAAATACGTTCTGATATTTTTGAAGTGTATGTTACTGAAGGAAAAGTAGCTGTTTATTCAGCCGGAAATGAAGAAAGCGCTAAAGAGTTGCTGCCGGGAGATTTAATCGTGTTGAAACCGGAAGCATCTTTTGATTATAAATCGGCCGGACGAAATTACCTGAGCTGGAAAACCAATGAACTTGTATTTAAGAATACATCCTTGGACAACGTCATTCATCAACTGGAAGGGCACTATGATCAAGCCATCAGAGTGGATAGACAAATGACAGACCAACGGCTTACGGCCCGCTTTAAAGACAAATCACTGGATGAAGTATTGGAAATAATGCAAATGATTTTCGATTTTGAAATAAATCAGCAACAAGATACAATATTTTTAAGCGTAAATTCGCCACCAGAAAATGAAAAAGCCATCAACTAAAAAAACGGTAATAAAAAGTATACTCCTGATTATTGCCGTTTTTTTATTGCCTGATAAGTCGATTTCCCAAAGCGAAACGGAAAAAATCACACTGGTTTATGACCAGATTTCGGTAATTGACCTGCTGAAAGAAATTGAAGAGCAAAGTACCTGTACCTTTTTTTATTCCCCCGATGATTTTGAAGACCGAAAGCTTAAAGTAGAATTCTATGACCGCAGCATTGAATATATTCTGAATGAAATATTTCAGGAGGAGTTTTTATTTGAACGAAACGAAGATGAATTCGTAATCTTCAAAAACCCCGACTACAGCGATAAGCCTCGTGAAACAACAGAAACAGTTCAGGGTGATACTCTTGAAACCGATAGACCTGAGGTGCGGGTGAGAGTGGATACGGTATTTCAGGTAAGGGTTGATACCATTACTCAAACGGATACGGTATATGTAAGAGACACACTCATCGTCAGAGATACCGTTTTCAGGCAGAAAGTGGTTAAAAATGCGCATAAAAAGGAAACTTCTTTTGACAATACCTTAATCCGCGAGGGAGAAACAGCTAAGTTTTATTTAAGTTTCTTTGCAGGTCCTGTCTTTTCTGATCTTGTTTATGAAGGAAACAGCCCTTTGGTGGAGACATACTCGGATGCATTTTCCGGGGGATTTTCCTTTGCGGCAGGTGCTGAAGCAGGCCTGAGTAAAGGACATTTTATAGCCGAAACCGGTATTGCTCTGAGAAGAATAACGGAAAATTTTGAATATACCTTTGAAAAACCACCTGAAACCTTCTATGTAACTGATACACTTGATACATATTATACGGTAGAAAACCAGGACACTACATGGTATTATGTTACAGACTCCTCGCAGCAGACCGTTCCGGGATATGAAGAGAAGTATAACAACCTCAATGAATATCTCTTTGTGGATATCCCGGTTTATTTGGGATACAGGTTTGATATAAGGAATACGATGATTGAGTTGAAAGCAGGAGTGGCGACTTCAGTTTTACTCAGGAAAACCGGAAACTACATAGCTGATGAGGAAGATGGCCCGGTTAAAAAGCTTGCCGAATTACAGTCAAACATGGCCTATAGCGGCTTGTTCGAAGCCGGCGGCGTATATTATTTCGGGAAAAGGCTGGGAATGTTCGGAAAAATTAACCTGAGAATTCCACTCAAGGATGCATTTCATGAAAGCTATCCGCTGGAGCGAAAAAATAATGAAGTATCTGTTAAGGCCGGAGTAAGAATTTCTTTTTAACGGCAATATTAAATCTTGTTTTATCTTAGCAAAATAAACAACGGTATATGAAAATGAGCGTTTTTAAAATATGGCTGGTAATTGCAATGCTTTCCATTATGAATATTGCTGCTGCTCAGCAATTTATTGGAGGAGTGTATTACCAGGACTTAACGCTCACGAAAGAAAACTCCCCGTATATTGTTACTGAAAACCTTATTACGGCAGAAGGAGTGCATCTGTCTATTGAAAAAGGCGTGGAAGTGCTCTTTGAACAAGATGCAGGGTTTAGAATCAAAGGTTCTATTGAGATAGAAGGAACTGCTGCAGAACCCGTTGTTTTTGATGTGCGGGAAGCCACTTCAGAACAATGGGGAGGAATAACGCTCCTGGAACAGTCTGCTCAGGATACAATCCCTGATATTATAAATTATGCACTTTTTACCCACTCCTCCGGATCGGTTATTACTACGTACAATCGCGACGACCTGAAAATTGAAAATTGCAACTTTTTCAATAATTCCAGCTATACCATAAAACTTATCAGCAGTACGAATACAATTGTAAGAAATAACCATCTGAGCTACGGCAGCTTTGGGATATACATCAGTTCCAGGACGAAAACAGAAAATGTTTTACTGGAAAACAATGTTATTGATAATTTTTTTAGCGTAGGAATCCTGATTCTTGGGCAGGATGCACTCACCGCACGAAATATGTTTAAAGATAATATCATCAGCAATTGTTTATATGGCATTCAGATAGCAGGTGGTGATAAAACACATACCAATACGTTCCAGAACAATCAGCTTTTTCATAATGAGGTGGGGTTTTATGTTTATAACGGATATAATTACCTGATTGATAATGTTATTTTTGATAACAACTACGGAGTCAGGTTTCAGGGAAACAACTATTCCGGGGGTAATAACAACCACCTTTCAGGCAACTTGATTTTCAATAACGAAAATGCCATTGTCTTTGAAGAAAATTGCATCAAAAACATTGTAGATTCCAACCGTATCCTGCTAAACACAAGAGGAATGAACCTATCGTCAAACACAGTGCAGGAGTCGGGTGGCAATACCATCATCAATAATATCTTTGAAAACAATACAGAATACGACATCAGATTATATGCTTCACCACAGGATAGTATTGCTTACAACAGCTTTTCTTCAAATGATACGCTGAATTTCCGGTTGCTTGATGAGTATGATCAACAGGCCTCATATAATTGGTGGGGTACTTCAGACACGGCGGTCATCGAAAACAAGATTTACGATCAGCTTGATGATGAAGAGATGGGACGCGTTTTATATCATCCGGTTCTTGATGAGCCTGTAAATAATATGCCTCCTGAACCTGAAAATGTGACTAAACGCCTGGCTTATGATACGGTATTGTTGTCATGGGATGCGGTTGAAACTGAAGTGGCCGGTTACAGGGTATACTACAATAGATTAAATACCTTTCAGTTTGAGGAGGTATATGAAGTAACTGACACAAATAGCTTTGCTTTACCCGGAGCGGATGTTCATGCTGAAATAGCTGTAACAACGGTAAATGATCAGGCAAATGGCTATAATGATCAGCACAACATGAATGAAAGCTGGTTTTCTTTTGCCAGCATGTATCCTTTTGCCGGAAATGATACAACAATTTGCCAGGGAGAAGTGCTTGAATTTATGCATGCCACTGCCTTTGATTACGATAGCTTGCGTTGGATTACCAACGGCCCGGGAGTGCTGTCAGATGAAGATAAGTTGGAAGCCAATTACCTCCATGACCAGCAAGACCTGGAAGAAGAACTCGTTTTTTATTTACATCAGTATAATGATGGTGAGATAAGAGGAGACAGTATAAAAGTTGAATTTGCATCCATACCGGAAATTTTTGCCGGAAATGATACCATTATTCTTGCTGATTCGGCCTTAAGAACAAATCATGCTATAGCAGATTATGTAGATAGCCTGAAATGGACTACAATCGGCGATGGATACTTTGAGGATGCAGACAGCTTAACCAGCCTTTATTATCCCGGCGATGAAGATATTGAATCCGGAGAGGTGGAGCTAATCATGTCAGCATACAGCCATTGCGGGCATTATGCTGACACCCTTATGTTAACTATAAGACCGTCTTTTAGCATTAGCGGTAGTGTTATGCATGATAACACAGCCCGGGGCAGCATCACGTTATTAGCAGAAAACAATGAAGAATTCAGATTTATGACCGAAACAGAACCTGACGTAAACAATGAATTCTTTTTACCTGCTGTTCCTGAAACCGAAATGCATCTTTTGTATATCCCTGAGGAAAACTCTTCATATTTACCAACTTATTATGTAAATAAAACCCGTTGGGAAGATGCACATAAAATTAATATAGAAGCTGATGTGTATGATGTGGATATTACCCTTCAAAAACCACACTTTACTTTACCGCCCGGAAAGGCTTCTATCCGGGGAGTTGTCAATGTGTCTGAGCCCTCGGGAGGCATATTGCCCATCATACATCTTACTGACAGCTCAGGAAGGATTTTTCAGTGGGATATTCCGGCACAAAATGGAACGTATAGCTTTAATGATATTCCTTTCGGGAATTACAGAATCGGCACAGAAAAAGCAGGTGTGCCTTATTTTCTAACCGGGTTGCTTACACTAACACCGGACAATCAGGAAGAGGAAATCGTGAATATTTCCATCGACGGAAAAAGCGTTGAAGCAGATATTCAAAACCAACAGCATGCTGCAGAGGTGTTCCCGGTATTAGCTGAAGATAAAGTTAATCTTCGTTTTAACCGCGATGCAAATAACATTATGCTTCGCTGGCTGACACTTACAGGTACAAACATCAGGACACAAAACCTAAAGAACTCCAAAGCAGGAGAAATTATCGAGTTAGATATTCACGATTTTACTGCAGGTATGTATATTCTCGAAATCCGTTTTGCGAATAGTATTATTCAGACTAAGAAAATCCTGAAGCAGTAAGAATGGATATTACAGATTTTTAAGTGACTTATTAGATAGAATCCTGAATATTTAAAATAAAAAAATGCACTTCAACTAAGGGTTTCCCTTCTTTGGCTTGTCATTTATCCGAATCCTTTCAAAGGATTGTATTAGGCAAAATTGAAATTTCTTAAAGTAAGGTTTTACAAATAATTGTATTAGAGTTATTTATAAACCGAATTATTAACTAAAATTATATTGATTTATGTACAATTTTAACAAATTGAAAATGCTATTAATGGCATCTGTGTTTATGTTTAGCACGATGTCGTTATTTGCGCAGGATCGCGAAATTAGCGGTTCCATTGAAACGGGTAACGATTATGTGCCCGGAGAAACAATGGACGCTGAATTTGTGTTGGAAGTTAGCTCTCCCGATGCAGAATGGGCAGAGAATGTAGAGCTTACATTTCCTGAAGAAATTACTTTGAACAGTGCTCCGGATATTACAGGAGACTCGTATACACTGAATTTTACAGAAATAGACGGGCAAACTGTAATTTGGGGCCCGGATGGTTATCTAAGCGGAAATGGTTCACCGTATACGTTTACCGTTAATGTAACTGTACCGGCCGATGCTAACCAGGACTTCACCATTGATTACTATGTACATGGTGATGAGTGGGGCTCTGAACCACACTCTTTCGAGGGTCAAACTAACTGGTCACTTACTCCATACCTTCCTGTTACAGAATTTGTGGCTGAGGTAAATATGTCTTCTACACCAGGTAACGCTATGATAGACCTGATGTGGGAAAATCATCCTGATGCCGAAAACGTAGAGAAATATTACATCTACCGCGGTGAGGAAAATGATACTGAGTTGTATGATTCTACTGATATGATGGAATTCACCGATGAAAACGTTGTAGCCCAGGAAACTTATACTTACCAGGTGGCAGCGGTTTACGAAGATGGTGTTGCACCTAAGTCGGCAGAACAATCTGTTATGGCGCTTGATAGCCCCATATTTGCAATTTCTCCGGAAGAACATGAGTTCGAAACTGTTGGATTGCTTGATGGAGAACCTTATTATGTAGCAGAAAACCAAACTTTTGAAGTTTCTAATGCAGGTCTGGGTACTTTGACTATCGAACAAGAGCCTTATTTCTTCTCAGGAAACGAGGATGACTACTCCGTAGTGCTTGAAGATGGAACAACATTCCCTTATGAAATTGAAGGACCATCTGATGAAACAGAGGAAGCTTTTGCTTTTGATGTAGCTTTCAATCCTGAAAGCGAAGGTAGTTCAAATACCTTGCTGGTTGTAAGAGATGACCTCGACAGGGTAATCAGAACCTTTAACCTGACAGGAAGCGCATACAATATTCCGGATTATGACCTGGTAGAAAATGCTTTCGTAATTGACCAGGACTGGAATACGAATTTTGACTACATGGTAGAAGACGGATCTTTTGAAGGATTCTACAATGACTATGACCTTGCAGGCGCTGACGATGCCGACGTAGTTTATACTACTACTGTTGACAAAGATTCTTACCTGACAATTGGCGATGATACTGGTCTTTCAGATGTATCTGTATTTGAAGAAGGCGATGAAATCACGGCCGATAACAACATTTATGAAGGCGCTGAAACAGCTATCGGCCCTGGCACATATGTTATGGTAGTTAGCGGAAGCGGCGATTATGAATTTAATGTACATATTGAAGGGCAAGAGCCGGTTCTTTCTGTTGATCCGGAAGTAATGGACCTCGGCGAAGTACCGATAGGTGCATGGCACCCGGGCGGAGAGTTCACTATCATGAATGACGGTGGACAATCGCTCATTATCAATAATGTAACAACCTCTGATGAAGAAGGTGTATTCAGTGTTGAAGGACATTATGAATATCCTTATGAAATCACAACCAACGAAATGAACTTCCGCGTTTATCTGGATGCTGATGAAGTTGGAGATTATGAAGGCGCTCTCCTGGTTGAAGATGAGCAAACTACACATATTTACGAAATCTTTGCTTCGGCTTATCAGCCGGTAGAAGGTGACGTGTTTGAAACTGCTTTTGAGGCAGAACTCAACGACGGAAGCTATACGCACAGCGGTTCAGTGGATATGCCGATGCGCAACAACTACATCCTCGATAATGAAGATGTTTCTGATGTAGTTTACCGTTTTGCTTATCCAACTGATGGCATTCTGAATGTTACGCTTTCAGATATCGGTGCTGATTTCAACGGAAATATGCAACTGTATCATCTGGAGCAAAACAGAGCGCTGAATCCTCTTAACCTTGAGCCTGTTGCTGAAGGGGATGAGATTTCTGATTTTGAACTTTGGCAGGGCGAATACTTTATCGTACTGAGCGGAAACCCAGATGATGGTGATTATACGCTGAACCTGGATATCGAAGATATGCCTGTACCTGAAGAAGTTACTTTGATTTCTCCCGAAGATGGTGCTGACGATATCGGAATTGAACCAGAATTAACCTGGGAAACCGGTGCTTATACGAAAGAAGTTGAAGTTTATCTATCTACTCAGTATCCTCCTGAAAATGTTGTTGCAACATTAGACGGTGAAGCAGAATCTTTTGCTCCTGAAGAACTCGATCCTTCTCAGATTTATTTCTGGAAAGTCGTTGCTCACAACGAAAATGGCTCAACAGAGTCAGAAACATGGGCGTTTACCACTGTATTGCCAGAGCCTCTTTTCGTAACTGGCGAAATCTTTGACTTCACGAATGTACACCTCGAGTGGAACAACCCACTTGATGGCACTATAGGCTGGACCGAAGATTTTGAAGAAGGTGAAATTCCTGAAGGTTGGATGACCGAATCAAATGCTACGGGTTCAACAGCGGGTTGGTTTGTTACAGAAGATGGCGGTAGCCAGTACTTTGACGTACCTCCGCACAGTTATTATGCCGTAACTAACGATGATGCTGCCGGATCTGGTAGCGATGGTTCTATGGATTATCTTATTACCCCTGAGCAGGATTTCAGCAATGGTAACTCAGCAACACTGATTTTCGATTCATTCTATACAGGTGAATTCGGTCAGATTGCAACTGTAGAAATTTCTACTGATGGTGGCGAAACCTGGGAAGTAGTGGAGCAAATGGAAGCTCAAACCGCATGGGTTGATGGTTATGAAGTTGACTTGTCTGATTACATAGGAGAAGATTATTCTTCTGTATGGATTGGTTTCCACGCCGATGATGATGGCGGCTGGGCCTCAGGATGGGCCGTGGATAACGTTACCGTTGAAATTGAAAACGATACACCATGGAGCCGTGCATTCCTCGGATACAATATCTATCAGAATGGCGAGCAGATTAATGAAGAAATCTATACGGAAACTGAATATGATGTACTTGACCTCACTTCAGGTACATATGAGTTTGGTGTTTCTGCTGTTTATGACGAAGGCGAATCTGAAATTGTTACCATCGAGGAAATTGAAATTCTTGGTCGTGGTATCGTTGAAGGACAGGTAACTGATGTTGACAGTGGTGAAGGTATACCGGACGCTACCGTTACATTAGCTGCAAATGACACCCTTATCGATAACTATTCTGCAAATACAGATGAAGATGGATATTACGACATCGAAGTTCCGGTTGTTGAAGGTGGATATACTGCCACAGCTTCAGCCGGTGGTTATGAAGACGTTTCAGAAGATGCAGATGTTCAGGCAGAAGAAACCATTAATGTAGATATCGTGCTGGGGGAAACTCCTATCCCTGTAAGTGAAGTTATTGCAACTAAAGCTGATGACGATGAGTCTGTAACAGTTGAATGGGAAGCGCCAACTGAATTCCCAACATATGAAATCGTTTATGACGATGGTAATGCAAATAACGCTACAGCCTGGAATCCTGACTTTGAAGGAAACATGAACGCAATTAAGTTTACCCCTTCAGGTTATCCGGCTACTGTGAAAACAGCGAAAATCCATATTTGGGACGGAACATGGCCAGAAGGTGATGTGCTTAACCCAATGGAAGTGGTTGTTCTTGACGATGACGGACCAGATGGTCTCCCGGGAACGGAATTAGGTTCTATAGAAGTTACTCCGGAATCTCCTAACTGGGTTACAGTAGACCTTTCATCACTGAACATTAGTATTTCTGATGGTGACTTTTATATTGCAAACCGTCAAATCAGTACTTTCCCGGATTGTCCTCCTACTGCTATTGCAGAAGATACTCCTGCAAACCGCAGCTATTCATACAGCGATGACACCTGGGGTGTTGCTGACTATGACAGTTTCATGATTCGTGCAGAAGTTTCAGGACCGCAAGGAAATGAAACCTTAGCATATGATGAGGTTGAAGTAAATGGTACCTCTTCTGAAGGCGCTGTTTCTGTCAACGCTTCTAATAAAGAAAATGGTGTTTACACTGAAGCTGCTGGTGAGTTTAATGTTACTCAGGAAGCAGGAAACAACAGCCGCGAAATTTCTGCTTTTGAAGTTTATCGCTTCATGGAAGAGGATATCGATAACATGGACAACTGGACACTGCTTGCCGACGATGTTACAGATACAGAATATGTAGACGAAACCTGGGAAGACGCCGACATGGGTGTTTATTACTATGCTGTTAAAGCAGTTTATACCATTACAGAAGCTGACCCAGTAAACTCTAACATGGTAGCCAAAGACATGATAGCAAATGCAGTGGTTATTGTCGACCTGAATACCGGCGACAGCCCCGAAGGCGCTGTTGTAGAGTTCGAAAATGTTGAAAACGACACAACATACTCAGCAACTGTACCTGCTGACGGTACAGTTCAGTTTAGCAATTTCTGGAAAGGTAATTATGACCTTAGCGTAACATTAGATGATTATGACGCATACATTGAGGAAGATATCGAAATTGTGGAGTCTGCATTCATTCGCAATGTAACTCTCATAGAAACATTAGCCGTTCCGGCAGACCTG
>JBNJGK010000048.1:0-3477 GCA_051747665.1 Bacteroidota bacterium
TAAACACATACGCACTTAAACACCTTTCAAACAACTTACAAACCTAAAAACTTAGTAACCTACAAACTTAATTAAAACGGGTAAAATTAGGTAAAAGTTCACAGACAGCCATTATTTTAGCTTTACAGAAGTTCGTAAATTTGCAAAAAATTTTTCATATGCGTATTGATATCCTGACGCTTTTCCCGGAAATGTTTGACGGGCCTTTTGCTCATTCGATTATTAAAAGGGCGCGCCAAAGAGATTTAGCCGGCATTCACCTTCATGACATCCGCGATTACAGTACTAACAAACACCGTAAAGTTGACGATTATCCTTACGGCGGAGGCGCGGGTATGGTCATGATGATAGAACCTGTATCCCGATGCATCGAAAGTCTGCAAGAAGAAAGGAGCTATGATGAAATTATCTACACGGCGCCAGATGGCTTGCTGCATAACCAACAGGAGGCAAACCGGTTATCGACTTTGAATAACATCATCATTTTGTGCGGACACTATAAAGGCATTGACGAGCGCATTCGCGAAAAATACATCACCCGCGAAATTTCTGTCGGGAATTACGTTTTGTCGGGAGGAGAGCTTGCAGCCGCTGTTATTGTCGACAGTGTTGTAAGGTTGATTCCCGGCGTATTGAATGATGAAACATCTGCCTTGTCAGACAGCTTTCAGGACAACCTGCTGTCCCCTCCCGTTTATACGCGTCCGGCTGACTTTCACGGGATGAAAGTGCCAGACATCCTGCTTTCGGGGCATGAGGCAAAAATACAGGAATGGCGTTATAATAAAGCCGTTGAGCGCACTCAAATACGACGTCCGGAGCTATTGGATAATGATAATCAGGAATAATTGTTAACATTATTATTTTGATAACTCGTTGCAGATTTTGACATCGGACTTACAATTCATTAGAAAAAACTTGTATATTTGCAGCCATTTTAAGAAAGGAATCTATAAAAACACAGAATAATGGGCAATACTGACTTAATCCGGTTCGTAGAAGATGAATTCATCGAAAAGAACGATTTTCCGAAATTCAGCGCCGGAGACACGATTACCGTAAGCTATAAAATTAAAGAAGGAAACAAAGAACGTATACAGAGTTTCCGCGGCATTGTTTTACAGATAGCCGGCGAAAGAGCCAACAAAACGTTTACCATTCGTAAAGTATCCAGTGGTATAGGTGTAGAAAGGATCATTCCTTTCAACTCCCCTTCTATAGAAAAGATTGCAATCAATAAAAGAGGTTCGGTGCGCAGAGCACGCATTTTCTACCTCAGAGGTCGTACCGGAAAAGCTGCACGAATTAAAGAACGCAGAGTTTAATGCAATACGGTACTTTAGGAAAATCATAAAAAGCTTTGAACTACGTTTCAAAGCTTTTTTTTATCTTTACCATCAACAGAAAGGCTTAGCGCCGCCCGCAATGTGTTTATAATAACATCGGCATAGTCGGGACAGGTAATAACAAGGTAAAAATCATAACATGGAATTTGGATTACTAAGGGATATCATCATAATTCTCGCGCTTTCAGTTTTTGTAATTTACTTTTTTCACAGGATCAAAATCCCTCCTATTGTCGGGTTTTTGTTTACCGGCGTAGTAGCAGGCCCTAATGCCCTCAAACTGGTTGAAAATACCCACGACATAGAAATCATCGCCGAAATCGGGGTTATCCTATTGCTTTTTACAATTGGTATAGAATTCAGCCTGGCCAGGCTTCAGCGTATAAAAAGGTCTGTACTTATAGGTGGCGGTCTACAGGTAGGCATTACCATTCTGATTACCGCATTGCTTACTTCTTTAGCAGGACTTACATGGCAACAAGCCGTCTTTACGGGATTTTTAGTAGCCCTCAGCAGTACGGCGGTAGTGCTGAAAATGATACAAAGCCGGGGTGAAATTGGAACACACCACGGGCAAACTTCCCTGGCGATTTTGATTTTCCAGGATATCATTATTGTTCCTATGATGCTGATTCTGCCCTTCATAGCCGGAAGTGACGGAAATCTGGGTATGGAATTGCTGATTTTCCTCGGAAAGGCTGTTTTCATCATCGGCGCTACGTATGTCCTTGCCAAACATGTTATGCCTGCAGTGTTATATTATATAGCCAAAACTCAGAGCCGGGAACTATTCATGATAACCATTATCATGGTGGCCCTGGGTGTAGCCTGGGGGACTTCAGAGATGGGCTTGTCATTGGCGCTGGGTGCGTTTATTGCCGGACTGATAATCTCTGAGTCGGAATACAGCGAGCAGGCTTTTGGTAATATTATGCCTTTCAGGGATGTGTTTACGAGTTTTTTCTTTGTCTCTATCGGCATGTTGCTGAATCTGGAGTTTGTTGCTAACAACCTTATTTTTGTTTTGCTGCTGACCGGCGGACTCATTATTCTTAAAACATTAGTAGCCGGTTTTGCGACGTTTATGTTAGGGTTTCCCTTCAGAACCACGGTTATTGTAGCGCTTACCATCAGCCAAATCGGGGAATTTTCTTTTATCCTCTCCAGAATCGGGATGGACTACGAATTGTTTTCTCCGGATAATTACCAGGCGTTTTTAGCTGTAGCAGTTATCACCATGTCGCTGACGCCTTTCATTATCTACATAGCCCCGAAATTCGCCCATCTTCTGCTCAAACTTCCGATTCCAAAGAAAATGAGAGAAGGATTACACAACATTCCTGAGCCGATAATAGACAAATTAAATAACCATATGATAATTATCGGGTATGGTATTAACGGACGAAATGTAGCCAAAGCCGCTAAATTTGCCGATATTCCGCACGCTATCATTGAGTTAAATCCCGATACGGTAAAGGATGAACAGGCGCGTGGCGAGTTGATTTTCTATGGCGATGCCACGCAGTCGGTTGTGCTGGAAAATGCCAACGTGCATGATGCAACCATTTTAGTGGTTACAATACCGCATACCGGCGATGTGAAGCGTATTACCGATGTTGCCAGAAAGATGAACCCAAACCTTCATATTATCATACGTACCCGCTATATCACAGAAATGAAAGCGCTTTACGATTTGGGCGCTGATGAAGTGATCCCTGAGGAGTTTGAAACTTCTATAGAAATATTCTCCAGGGTTTTGGCTAAGTATCTGATTCCGTATACAGAAATAGAAAAAATGGTAGCCAGGGTAAGGGAAGATGGGTATGAGATGTTCCGGAGTTTGTCTTTGCCTGAAAAACAGATTGAATTACTGAAAGTGCAGGCTCCCGAGGTAGAAATACACTCTGTGCATGTTTGCAAAGGTGCACCGATGATTGGTCAAAGAATTGACAGTCAGCCTTTTTTTGAGGACGAAATGCTTAATTTACTCGCTATTAGCCGAAAAGGACAAGTATTGAGGCATCCCGCAGAAGATACGCTGATTCAGGAGAACGACATTTTCTTTTTCCTGGGCAATAAAAACAAGCTTACGCAATATTTAGGTTTGTTTAAAGGTGATGATGAAGCATGT
>JBNJGK010000048.1:3577-19629 GCA_051747665.1 Bacteroidota bacterium
AAAACCCAATCCTTGTCAGTACGCTGGAAAGGTTTGGCAACGTATGGTTCCAGCACGGCATATCCAAACAGGTTTACACGCCATGCTAACCCCGCGCTGAAAACTACATTGCTTACATTAGGATCATTCTCGGTTGAAAATGCCGGATCCCATGACCAGTTGATGTTGTCGTAATTCTCTGTAGCAAAACCGCCATCGGCAAACAGAACCAAATCAGAAAAAAGATATCCCGATTTGATGACCGACAGCCGCTCCGGCCCTGTGAATGGCAGTCTCACTTCAGCATTAAAAAGCGCCATTTTTGAACCAGCAATGCTGTTTGGGTTAAAACTATTGCCGGAGACGGAATAATTATCATCAAATGAACCATATGAGTATCCGCGAATAAAATAATTATCACCCAGGTAAAGCGGATATAAATTCTCAGAGTCCTGTCCATAACGGGCATAGTGGAACAACCTTACGCCAAAACTTAACGGTTTGGCAAAATGATAGCGCCTCATATCAGCCAATGTTGTAAACTGCTGGATATCTGTAAACGACTGGTCAATCTGAAAGCGAAAGCGATACCCATCCAGAGGCGAGGTTACGCCAAAATCCACATCATCGCCCACAAAAGCCGTATACACCTTTTGTATCCACATTGGATCCGGAGCCTCTCCCCGCTCCTCTTTACGTCCGACAAAATAACCATTCTGATAATAATTCTTTACCAAATCAACCCTGTATCCATAACGCGTGAGATAACCGCCCGCTTCAACACGCAGCTTTTTAGAAAAAGGATATTGCCCGAAAACAGAAAGGCGATCCTGGAAAATCCGTTGATTTACAATCGTCAACGAATCTGTCGGATCATTGTCGTATAAAGAGTTGTTAAGCCTGTAATAAGAATAACGGTAGGGAATATGATAAAAAGAGCCACCCCAGTTAAAGCGGGATTCGCGGTTGATATAAGTAGCCCCGCCGCCGATGTCATATATTTCGCCCTGCATCATTACCATCGTGTAGAGTTGATGGCGTTTCAATATATCCCCAAAAATAGCATTGACGCCACCTGAGGCATATGTGTCATAATATCCTGTCGCCATGCCTATTCCGCTGCTTCCGATATATTCCAATTCAAACTTTGGTTTGTAGGGAATTTGCGTTATGCTGGTATCCACGGTTTGCGGATATTTTTTTAGGTTATGCTGTACAATGTTGACAATCCGGTCTTTAGGAGGTAAAACTTCCGGGGCTGTATTGCGCAAGGTTTTGCTGACCGGTTCTTCTTCAAAATCATCAAAATCTGCCATCTGAATATGATATCCGTTATCGCGATACAGAGTGTAAGCAATCTTTTCGCTTTTGTTGCTGATGCTGAAAGAAGGAGCCAGCTCTGTAATTCCGGAAATTCCTGTTGGTATATCTGTTAAGCGAAAAAGCGAATCCTCCTGTATGCGGTACTTATATAAATTCCGGTAACCATCGGCATGCGATACAAAATAAATGCTGCTGTCATTGTCTGCAAAATACGGACTAAATACGCTCGCCTGAGGAAAAATATCATTATAAACATGTATCTGGCGTGTTTCTAAGGAGAATTCCGTCAGCCGGTAAGGACTAAAAACCTGGCGATCGAAATCTGTTCCGGGCCCGCGGTCTGAAATAAAAATCAGCTTATCACCATCAGAAGACCATGCCGGCATCAAATCCGAATACTGATCATCGGTAAGCTGAATCGTTGAATCAGCTTTAAGATCATACAAATACAAATCCGAAGCCCCGTTTACCAAACCAGAAAAAGCAATATACCGTCCATCCGGACTCCATTCAGGATTATCAAACGACTGAACTCCATCAATTGCAATTGTACGCTCTACTTTGCTACGCTTTTTTAAATTAATGATCAGCAAATTGTTTCTTCCTTTGGCAAAAGAAGTAACCGCATATTTATTTCCGTCGGGCGACCAGCTTCCTGCTGATTCGATATAATTAAAATCATCAATATGCGATTGCGAAAGCGGCCCGGTAAGCTTTTTAACCACTTCTCCCGTTTCTATTTCCGCCATCAGCATGTCAATAGTAATAACATTTTTATTGGACAAAAAAGTAACATACTTCCCATCAGGACTAATCACCGGCGCAAGGTTGAGCTTGCCAAAATTCTCCTCCTTAAAAACCTGTTCTCCAGGCGATACGATAGTATCATCTGCATAGGGTTCATATGTTTCTTTAACCGACTCCTGCCATACTGTTGATAAGCTGTCGAGCTCCATATTGAAGAGATTCTTTGAAGCCCGCTCCATACCAAACCGCGCTGTGTTGTATAAGAATGGCCTTATGATTGCATCCCCCCATTTTCCCGTAGCAAAAGCCCAGAATGCGTGTCCATAGCGGTAAGGAAAATATTTATCAGGCCGGCGGGTCATGTCTTTGATTGTAGGAACATTATCATGCATCACCGCATCGCGCATCCACATGGCCGTATGATTGTCTTTCGTACCAATAGATAAATATTCAGCCAGGCCTTCTATCATCCAAAGAGGCACATTTTGCAGGTTTTGATACGATAAGCTGTCGTCTGACTGAAACATATAATACTGAAAGACGTGAACCAATTCGTGACCCAAAACGTGATCGGTTTCTTTGTTCGAATTCATCATGGGCATGACCACGCGTCGCTTAAACCCTTCAGTAACACCTCCGGTACCAACACCGATATTTCCTGAAATTACGTTAGTTTGCTTGAAGTCAGCTTTGTTATTATAAAAAATCAGCGGGTTGCTGGAAATGGTATCGCCAAATATTGCGTTATGCCTCAGATACCATTGCTCGGCCTGGTTGCTGATGCGCTGCACCATGGTATCGCTGTTGAGGTAATTATAAATCACAAAATGGTCTGTATGTTTTTTCTTAAAAGGAAACTGCTCATAGTTAACCTTGTTCTGTCCAAAATACTGAGCATGGCTTCCTAAAGAAACCAGTAAAAGTCCTGTTATTAATATCAATAAACTTAAAACCCGCATATCTTCATTCCTCTTTTGTTATTGGTATTCATTATGCAAACGCCACTTGGATATTAAATGTTTTCAAAAACTATACCACAAGAACTTCATAGCAAACTTGCCAAAAAAATTAACGGCTTTTCGGAAAAATCACATGGAACGTTGTGCCTTTGTTTACTTCTGTAGTTATATCCAGTTTTCCGTTATGGCGCTTAATGAAGTCTTTTGTAAGCACAAGCCCTAAACCTGCTCCTTTTTCATTTTGCGTGCCTTTACGTGAAAAGGTATCCTCGCCCTGAAGTATCATTTCCTTATCTTCCCGGCTCATACCCATGCCCGTATCCTCGACATTAACCACAATTTCATCGGCCTTTTCCTCAGCATCTATCGTAACATGTCCTTTTTTTGGAGTAAACTTAATAGCATTGAATATCAAATTTCTGAAAATCGTATTCAGCATGTTCACATCTGCTTCTAACATGAGATGTTTGTCAATATTGTTATGGAGTGTTACTTCTTTATGATAAGCTGAATTAGCAGCTAATGAAATGCTTTCTTCTGCAACTCTGTATAGAATAACTTGTTCAGGTTTGAATTCGATTTTACCCCGTTCCTTGTTAGCCCATTCCAGCAAGTTTTGTATAAGCTCAAAAAGCTGCATAGAAGAAGCGTGGATGTTTTCAGTCATCATTTTAACCGATTCATAATCTGCACCTTCCCTCACTTCCTCGGCCAGCATATCTGAAAAACCCAACAAAGAGTTAAACGGGCTTCTTAAGTCATGCGAAATAATTGAGAAAAGCTGGTTTCGGTCGCGGTTAATCGCTTCTATCTTTTTTTGCGATTCAACCAACTCGCGGTTTTTTGTCGCTAGCTGTTTCTGATTCTGAATATACCGATCATTCTGTTTCTTAACGCGCTTTGCAGCTTTTCTTTGCACTATAAACGCGTAAACAACGGCAATGATGAATAATCCCGACAACAAAAAAGTAAGATATAAATAATGTCGCAACTGGGTTTTTTGCTCCTTAAGTTCAGCCAATTCCTTCTGTTCTTTTTGCTCTTCATATACGTTATACAACCCGGAAATTTGTTCTCCGGTCCTGGCTTCGTTTAAGCTATCATTCAATAAGTAAAATTCATACAGGTGGTCATATGCTTTTTCATATTCACCCGTGCTGGCGTAATAATTCTGAAGTAAATCCAAATGAATTTCTTTCATGGAACTACTCCCCATTTCCTCCATCAATTTCTCGTGTTTTTCTATGTAGATCCAGGCGCTGTCATAATCTTCCTGTTGCATATAATAATAAACGTAATTATGATAATTCGATGCCAGACCTTCTTTATTACCGATTCGCTCATTATCTCTCAAAGAGCTGTTGAGTGCTTTCCTTCCTTTTTTAAAATTTTCTTCCCGGATATGAATGTCTGCGATGTTGTTATTATAAATCGCCCTTGCCAGAAGGTCATTGTTTTTACTGGCGTACGAGAGCGCAATATTAAAATAGTCGAGCGCTTTATCAAGTTGCTCCTGATTTGCAAAATGCACCCCCAAATTATTCGATACAACGGCAACCAGCTCTGCATAACCGATATCCTGAGAAATTTCCAGGCTTTGCTGATACATCTTTTCGCTGTCCTCTATTTGCCCTATATCTGCTAAATTACTGGCAATGTTATTCATAGCGCTTGCTTCCAGTTCGCGATATCCGTGTTCCTGTGCAATTTCGAGGGACTCGTAGTAGTATTCTGAACTACGATCAACATCTTCCAGGTAATGGTAAACATTTCCGATTTGACGCAGAACATCACTAAGCAAACTATCAAGATTATGTTTGCGGGCCAGCTTTTCGCTCCTTAAAAAGTAGTGCAATGCATCACTATGCTGGCTTAAATAACTGAAATTGAGTGCCATTTGGTGATACATTTCCACTTTTTGCCGGTAGCCTACAATGTTTGGATGCTTTTCAAGAAGATCAGCCACATATTCATATTTTTCCAGGGCCACTCGCGTGGAACCCGCTTCATGATATAGGGTTCCCGCCTGAAAATAGCTTTCGATTTGTCCTAATATTGCGCCATCTTGATCGGCGCTTTCCAATGCCTTTTCCAGATATGCATTTTTTGTTTCGAAAGAGTCTGAATTTTTTGCGCTATCAAGATAAACCTGATATCCTTCCAACTCTTCAGCCTGAATCCGGTTTTGGGCATGTCTTTCATGTTCATCAAGCTGGGCAGTAGCCGAAAACAGAATAAAAAGCCATATTATCCCTAAAAGCAAAAAATGTTTCATGATATTCCTCTCTGTGCTCTCAAAATTACAAAAACATGTGGATCACAGCCTCTTTTTACCATTTTTCATCGATAATTTAAAATCTTGCTGCATAAACACAGAGCGGAGATGCGGTTTCAACCAATAACAGCTTTTTACCCTGAACTCATTTATACAAATTGGAAGGATAAACCCCTTCATTTACCAACTCCTTGACGCGCTGCATTACTTCTTCTTTATCTTCGCGATAGGTTACCCCAAACCACTGTGCATCAGAAGTAAGCACTTTCACACGTTCTTCTCCGCTATTTATTAAATGATTAACTACTGTAGGTATGAAATACTCGCTCTTGGGTTCATCGATATGCTTGTCCAGAAACGCTGTAAAATACTTTTCCAGCCAATCGAAATAGCTCGGCATAAATCCCCAAAAGTTCATGCTTACCGGCAATTCAGGGTTCAACGTTCTTGTTTCTCCGTCTTGTTCATAAACAATTTCATCGCCTTTGCGGTAAATCTGAGTATGTTCCACCACATCTTTCAGATTGTGGTTCTCGTCCAGAGAGCAAACCCCACGCGAAACATGGCCATGTCGTGATAAGGTGTTTTTCAGATAGTAAGCTACCATGTAATGATCCCGGGTGTTTTCTGCCATAGCGTTAGCAAGGGTTTTATAGGCATCACTGCCATAAAAATCATCGGCATTAATCACGGCAAAAGGTCCGTCAATATGATTGCGGGCGCACCACACTGCATGGCCTGTTCCCCAGGGTTTCTTGCGGTCAGCCGGAACCTTGTAGCCTTCCGGCAGCATATCCAATTCCTGGTACGCGAAGTCATAATCAATTTTGCCTTCCACCAGTTTACTGAAGCGCTCTTTAAAGGCCGATTCCAAGTCTTTCCGGATTAAAAAAACCACCTTCCCGAAGCCGGCCCGAATCGCGTCGTAGATAGAATAATCAATTATAGCTTCTCCGGAAGGGCCAACAGCATCAAGCTGTTTAAGTCCTCCGTAACGGCTGCCCATTCCGGCGGCCAAAATCAAAAGTGTAGGTTTTTGTGTCATGTGTTGCAGATTTTATTAGCGAAGCGAAAGTAAGAAATTATTTTTATCTCATATGCCATTCTTCAGCTTATTTAGAATGCATTATCTGCAAATCGTTATTAAATTTTTCTATTTTTGCCGTAATGAAATTAAACGGATTCATCGGGTTTTTAATAATGGTGACCGCCTGGGGTTTGCTCTCAGGCCACGATTATATTCCCCATCACCATCATGAGTATTGTGTTAGCGCTCATGAACATCACGACGGTGATCAGCATGGTATGCTTGATGTCTCTGAAGAGCACGCTCATGATCTGTCCTGCAATTTCAGTCAGGTATTTGATAAGGCCGGGAAAAAACCCATGTTCCTTTCAACCCGGAATCCAATATCAGAAGTTTCGCTTACAGAACTGAAACAAATTATAATACCATATACAAGAAAAATTGTTCCCCTGCTTTTTCAGCTCCATTGCCCAATGAGAGCTCCTCCCATCATTTCATAACAATCATTCCCTGTAAAGGTCTGATAATGACCTTGTCTAATTAATATTTTTTTTAACATTACAACTTTGATGTTTATGAAATTTGGTATAGTCACAAGCCTACTGGCATTTGTTATGCTATGGGGTTGCTCACCGGCAGAAAAAGAAACAGACAATCATGATTCAGAAATTCATGATAACCAGCATAAAGAACAAAACATACTGCTGTTTCAGAACGGTTTTGAACTTTTTGCAGAAGTACATTATCACAGTGAAGAATATGTAATTACAGCTCATCTGACAGATTTACAAAATTACACACCTGTTGTGATAGACTCACCGGAATGGTTGATAGAGGGTTCTTCCGGAAATACAAAAACGACCATGGAACCTGTAAGATCAGGCATTTATTCTGCACGGATAAAAACAGATTATGATAAAACCCATTTGCATGGGATGCAATTCCGGATGGACGGACAGCAAATTGAAATTAAAAAACCAAAAAACGCTCCAGCACAGGAAATACATCAGCACAACGATGATATTGTATTTTCTAAGGAAGCAGCCTGGGAATCCGGGATGGGCATAAAAGTTCTTGATTTCAAGCCATTCAGCGCAACGCTGAAAACTTCCGGAAAAATAGCTTTAGCTCCCGGAGCCGTTAACAAAGTCACAGCCAGCATCCACGGCAAAGCGAATTTCAGAATTCCGGACTTAATGGAAGGAAAGCAAGTGAATAAGGGAGAAATACTCTTCACTGTGGTTCCATCAGAAAACACCCCTGAAAACCACCGTACGGCACTTCAAAAAGCCCGGAAAAGCCTTGAGCGGGCAAAAGAAGAATACAAGAGAGCGGACTACTTGTTTAAAGAAGACATCATATCTGAAAATGAATTGCTGGATGCCAAATTAGCGAAAGAGTTAGCATCGGAAAACTATGAAGCGCTGGCCTCAGGGAATTCATCACACGGTGTTAACATCACCGCTCCAGCATCCGGATATATCGGGAATATTAATATAGAAAACGGTGAGCATATAAGCACAGGAGCCTTACTCTGCACTGTCATTCCTGGAGAAAATTACATTTTGAAAGCAGACATCCCGCAAAAATATTATCCTGAAATGAAAGATGTCTCAAGCTTTCAGTTTCATATTCCCGGGCAGGGTTTCCGATCAGAAAAAATTCAAACCGATCCCGGTAAGATGATTCTTTCAAAATCCCTTAATTCGGGTTATGCTTCAGCCTCTGTGCCTTTAGAGGATATCTCCGGCGTTTTACCCGGTGCCTATGCAGAAATCTATTTTTCGCTACCCACCAAAACAGAACAAATCGTCATCCCCAAAACAGCTTTAATGGAAGCCGAAGGCAACTATTATGTATATGTGATGACCGGTGGCGAAAGTTTTGAAAAAAGAGATGTGGTTACCGGGCAGGAAAACCGTGACCAGATGGTGATAAAACAAGGGCTGCAGTCCGGTGATATACTGGTAACCGAGGGCGCATATAATCTAAAGCTGTCCTCTATGTCGGGGAATTTACCTTCACACAATCACGACCATTAAAACAAAGATATCATGCTAAACAGAATTGTACAATACTCGCTGAACAATCGCCTCGTCGTGCTTATTGCCGCCGTATTGCTAATCTTTGGCGGCATTTACGCAAGCCGGCAAATGGATATCGATGTTTTTCCAGACCTCAATGCGCCTACGGTTGTAGTGATGACTGAAGCTCATGGTATGGCGCCAGAAGAAGTAGAAAAAACCGTAACCTATCCTATAGAGTCTACCATCAACGGAGCCAATAATATCCGCAGGGTTCGCTCCAAATCATCGATGGGTTTCAGCATTATCTGGGCTGAGTTTGACTGGGGTACTGATATTTATGATGCCCGCCAAACGATCGGGGAACGCATCGTTCAGGCTTCCTCCCGTCTCCCGGAAAGCGCCGGCAATCCGGTTATAGCGCCACAATCTTCGCTGATGGGCGAAATCATTGTTATGGGAGCTACGTCAGACTCGCTGTCGCCTATGGAGCTGAGAACGAATATGGAATGGAATGTGCGTCCGCGGCTGCTGGCGGTAGGTGGTGTAGCTCAAATTGTCCTCATTGGTGGCGATTACAAGGAATATCAGATTCTGGCCAACCCACTTAAAATGAAGCACTTCAATGTTTCAGCCGATGAGCTTGCTGCCGCCTGCCAAAGCGCCAACCGGAACGTTCCCGGAGGGTTTTTCTCGCAGCATGGAAACCGGTATGTTGTCAGAGGGTTATCCAGAACACATGATACACTGCAAATCGGGCAAACCTTAATCAAAATGCAGGACAGCCAACCTGTTAAAGTGCAGGATGTGGCCAGCGTTACCGTGCATGGCGCACCCCGCATTGGAGCCGGGAGCATTGATGGCAAAAACGGTGTTGTAATGACTATAACCAAGCAGCCCGGCATCAATACCATCAAACTCTCTGAGAAAATTCACGAAACCCTTGATAATATTGAAAATAGCGCTAACAGCGACATCCGGTTTCATACACAGGTTTTTGACCAGGCAGAGTTTATTTCCCGCTCAGTCAACAACGTAAAAACCGCTCTCATAGAAGGAGCCGCGCTTGTGGTTATTATCCTTTTTCTTTTCCTGATGAATGTCAGAACAACCATCATTTCGGTTATCGCCCTGCCGCTTTCGCTGCTTACCGGCATCATAGTCTTGTTTTTGCTGGATATTACCATCAATACCATGACGCTGGGCGGGATGACGATCGCCATTGGATCTTTGGTTGATGATGCCATTATTGATGTGGAAAATGTATATAAACGCTTGCGCGAAAGGAGTCGCGATAAAAATGTAAATTATTTGAAAGTCGTTTATGACGCGTCCATCGAAATACGCTCGTCAATACTCAATGCCACGCTGATTATCATCGTAGCGTTTTTGCCTTTGTTTTTCCTTAGCGGGATGGAAGGAAGAATGTTGCAGCCGCTGGGCATTGCATACATTGTGGCGCTGGCAGCATCGCTGATTATTGCTATGACGGTTACGCCGGTATTATGTTCGTTGCTGCTGACTAACAAAAAGAGCCTGGCTGTAAATCCTTCAGGAAGCTGGGTGGAACGAAACCTGAAGCGGATTTACCGCTCCGGACTTCACAGCGCATTGCAATCCAAGAGGTTCGTTATACTTGTCGCTGTTGTGTTGCTTACCGGCGCCGGGGTTCTTTTGAGCTCTTTTGGAAATGATTTCCTGCCGCCACTGCGCGAAGGTGCTTTGACCGTAAATGTATCCACAATCCCGGGAACCAGCCTGAAGGAATCGGAAAAACTGGGCCGGCAAGCTGAGAATATCATGCTCGGGATACCCGAAATCTCTACTGTAACGAGACGCACAGGCAGGGCAGAACTGGCAGAGCATACATTCGGCGTGAATGTTTCTGAGCTGGACGCACCCTACACACTGCAAGACAGAAGCAGAGAAGCATTTTTGGCTGATCTCAGGGAGCAACTGCATCATATCCCCGGCGCTAATATTGAAGTGGGGCAGCCCATAACACACCGCATCAACCATATGCTTTCAGGTTCACAGGCTACGATAGCTATCAAATTATTCGGTGCCAACCTGAGCGAAATGTATACTGCGGCTAAAAATGTAGAGAATCAGATTTCAGATGTTGAGGGTGTTGCAGATATCAATACCGAACAACAGATTGAAGTTCCTCAGCTTAAAATCCGTCCGCGCCATGAAATGCTTGCCAAACGTGGCATTTCGCTAAGCCGCTTTAACCGTTTTATCGAAATGGGACTCAACGGAATGAAAGTGGGTGATGTTTTTGAAGATGAAAAGTCTTTTGATTTGGTGCTGCGACTCGAGGAAGATTTCCGTACCGACATTGATGCTATTGGCAATATTCCCATAAGTGACAATAAAGGAAACCATTTTCCACTTAAAGAAGTCGCAGAAATAATTTCTTCGGGCGGACCCAACACCATCAGCCGCGAAAATGTAAAGCGCATGCTGATGATTTCGGTAAATGTGGCCGGGCGCGACGCCGGCAGCGTTGTAAAAGATATCCAAAACAAAATCGATAACCAGATTACCTTGCCGGCAGGAAACCATATTGAATATGACGGCCAGTTTAAAACGGCAAGTGAAACACAGCAGAAAATTATGATTACAAGCATCCTGGCTTTGCTCATCATCTTTGTGATCCTTTATCAGGAATTCAAAAATGCCCGGACAGCAGGCATCATATTGCTGAACCTGCCTTTGGCCCTGATAGGCGGAGTGGCAGCTATTCAGTTCACCTCAGGAACCCTGAGCATTCCGGCCATTATCGGGTTTATTACCCTTTTCGGGATCGCCACGCGTAACGGCATTCTGCTGGTTTCAAGGTATGAAATGTTGCTGAAACAGGGAAAACGACTGAAAGAAGCTGTTACCGAAGGCTCTGCCGACCGTCTTAGTCCGATATTGATGACGGCATTAACGGCAGCTTTAGCACTGATTCCGCTGGTTATGCAGGCTGAAAAACCGGGCAATGAAATTCAAAGTCCTATGGCAGTGGTCATACTTGGTGGCCTCCTGAGCTCTACGTTGCTGAACGCGTTTGTTATACCTGTTGTTTATCAAATTTATAAAAGCAAAAGACATGAATAAAATCCTTGTTATTATATTGGCGGTATGTTCTTCCGCTTTGCACGGGCAGGACATCAAAACCGTACTAAGTGAAATCGAAACCAATCATCCGAGCTTGCAGGCCGCGTTGAAAGAAAACCAGGCCCGTGCAGAAGAATACAAAACAACCTTGCAGCCTCCCAATCCGGAGGTGGAATACGGCTATTTTCCCGGCAACACGTCGGCTGTGGGAACAAAAAAGGTTTTCGGTATTGCACAACGCTTTGCTTTTCCTACGGAATACAAATCCCGCAAAGGCATGTCAGAAGCCCGGTCAAGTTATGACCATGCTGAATACCAGGAGCTCCGGCGTAAAAAGCTCCTGGAAGCCAAGATTCTTTTGCTAAGGTATGTTTATCACCGGCATCAACTTAAAACGGCAAACCAGCATTTGGAATGGACTGTTAAATTCAAGGAAGACATCAAAAAACTCTATGAAAAAGGGTCTGTACCAGGTTTGGATGTAAGCAAAGCGCGCATGCAGGTGACGCGTGCCCGCAATGAAAAACGGAAACTGGAAAGCAAAATCAAATCAGACTCCATACAAATTTTGATGCTGAACAACCGCCACCAATTATCCGGATTATACAAGCTGGAATATCCTCCTTTGCGGGATGCAGGACGGGAAAACTTCATAGAGGAGTACATCACGCATCATCCCCGGAAACAAATAGCTCTGGCAAACCAAAATAAAAGCAATTCAAAAACCCGGCTCAGAAAGAATGCATATCTACCTGATTTAAAAGTCGGATGGGAATCTGAACAGGTTTTAGATGAATCACACCGCGGCTTTAAAGCCGGAATAACGCTGCCGTTATGGGAAAAGCGGCATTCGGTAAGCAGCGCTAAACTGGCCGGTGAGGCCGCAAAACTGCAACTACAGGCTGTAAATAATCAACTGGAAGCCGAAGCTGCATCATATTGGACTGAATGGCAAACCTTAAAAACAATCTATCTTGATTATCAAAGATCTTTAAAAGAATATGATCATCCGGAAAAATTGCGCAGCGCTTATCAAAAAAATGAAATATCGAGTACAGCGCTTTTTTACGAGCTGGAAACCTATTTTGAGTTTAAAATAGAACTGATTGATTATCAGTTTATGGCGTATGAGGCGCAGGCAAAGCTCTTTAGTTTCGCTCTATAAATAAGACAATCGTTTAATCATTTTTATAAAACTACTGTTGTAGGGGAAAATGATTTTCAAGAATTGATTTTATGGACAATCAAAATAAATTACTCAATACAGCGCTTATCCTCAGTTTTATAACTATCGCTTACAATGTAATTGAAGGCATTGTAAGCGTTGGATATGGGCTGAGCGATGATACGCTGGCTCTGCTTGGTTTTGGTGTGGATAGTTTTGTGGAAGTGATTTCAGGTTTAGGTATCGCGCACATGGTTTTAAGAATGCGCTATAGTAAGGTATCAAAGCGTGATGATTTTGAGCGGCTGGCGCTTAAAATAACCGGCGTCAGTTTTTACCTGCTCGCCGGCGGACTCCTTGTGGGAGCTGTGTTAAATCTGTTTACACAAGCCAAACCAGAAACAACCGTCGTAGGAATAATCATTGCCGGACTCTCCATTTTAACAATGTGGTGGCTTATGACCACCAAAATGAAAGTCGGCAAAAAACTGGAGTCTGATGCCATCATCGCGGATGCGCAGTGCACAAAAACCTGTTTCTACCTTTCCATTCTCTTGCTCATCAGCAGCGGCGCTTTTGAAATATTTCAAATCGGATGGATTGATGCGGCGGGTTCTCTGGGCATAGCCTGGTTTGCCTTTAGTGAAGGACGCGAATCCTTTGAGAAAGCGGCCTCCGAAAACCTTTCCTGCTGCGGTGGAAATTGTCACGTGTAAAATGGCCCAGAAATGGACATTTTTCCCTTATTTGAAATTTATGGTTTCGATGGTGTTTTTTTAGTTTTTTGATTTACTGAACGTTAAGTCTGTGGCATGTTTATTATGATGGATAAGGTAAATAAATACATGTTATGGAAAAGCTTAATATCTTAATCGTAGACGACATCAAATTAAACTACATTGTTTTGAAAGGCATGTTAAAATCAACCTCTGCAAATGTGCTATGGGCCAGCAACCGGGATGAAGCTGTTGAAATTTGCAATAAATACAATATCCACCTTGTATTGATGGACTTTCAGCTTCCGGATATGAATGGATATGAGTTAAGCAGGGAACTAAAGAAAATGCATCACGAACTGCCAATTGTATTTCAGACAGCAAATGCCGACGCGGTATTTTCGCTGGGCAAAAACAATTTGGAGGAACGCCGGGAAATGAAGGTTTTGGAAAAACCCATCCGCCGGGAAACATTGCTGAATACGGTGCAGACTTATATGAGCTAGCGTTCAAAGGTACCGCCGTTCCACCCGAACATATCACGCGGAGCATCGGTGAACTCAATGTAGACCCGGTCAGCAGGCACCGATAATTTTTCGGTGAAAAATTCGCTCAAACGGGCCGAGTACTCGGGTGTTTTCTCCCGGGGCAACCCAATGCTCTTTAGCTCGGCATAAACCAAACCTGAAATATTCCCCGCAAACATCATGTTTTCTGAGGTATTGAGATGTATCATTATAAATTTTTCGGGTTTACTCAACATATCAGACAATAACGCTGTGGCTTCTTTCATAAACGCTTGCTTGTCTTCATGCTGCACATTGGTCTGAACTTTTAATACAGGCATAACAGATATTTTTTGTTTTAATGTCAAAACGACCTCATCTTCAAATTTGTTCAATAAAAACCGCTTTGCTTACTCCTCAACTTTATAACGCTCCGTTTTCTTGAGTTTTCCGTTTTTGTAATGCTCCTCCTTGATGAGCTCTTCAGATTCATTAAAATACCGCCATACCCCATCTTTACGGTCATTTTGGTATGTTCCGGATGTCATTGTGTCGCCGTCAGGATAAAAAACTTCATAAGCTCCATCCAGTTTCCCTGCTTCATACATCACCTTTTTGTTTAAATCGCCGCCCTCATAATAAACTTTTTCTTTGCCATGTGGCTTGCCGGCTTTGAAATGGGTGATTTTCAGCGTATCGCCGGAAAAGAAGTAAAAAACAGCCTCGCCATGACGCAAATTCTTCTCAAAATGCTCCTCGGAAACCAGTTTTCCTTCTTTACGGTAAAAACGCCACACACTGTCCTTTTGACGGTTGATATATTTACCCTCGGCTTTGAGTTTTCCATTTTCAAAATAGTTTTGTACAAACATTTCTCCATTATCGCGATGGGTGGCTATGGCTTTGAGCTTGTTTTTCTCAGGATAGTAATGCCGGAAGGTATCAACCGGCATCCCGTTTTCAAACTGCCCTTTGTAGATCGTATTTCCGTTGCTGTCTTTTTTGATCCATTTCCCGTGTTTTTCTCCCTTATCATTGGTCTGGTTAATTGAAGTATCTTCTTGTGCAACAGCAGAAAAGGAAACGGCCAAAAACAAGCCCATAATCAAACAGATTCTGTTCATTTCAATTCAGTTTTGTTCAAAGGTATTTACTTTTTTACAATAACGAACATGGGAAACGATTTTATACATTTGCAAAAAAAAATTGTGCAGAATTTTCCTTCAAAAAAAGTAGGCCTGGCTGTAGAAGAGCTGGCCAAATTGCCCGGAATAGGGCAGCGTACAGCCATGCGTCTGGCGCTTTATCTGCTGAAGCAGGATGAAAAATATGCAGAATCGCTGGGCAATGCTATCATCAGCATGCGTAAAGAAATCCGGTATTGCCGGAAGTGTCATAACATTTCCGATCATGAAACCTGCGACATCTGTGCTGATTCAAAACGGGACCAGAGCCTGGTTTGCGTAGTAGAAGACGTCAGGGATGTGATGGCGATTGAAAACACTTCGCAATATCGCGGCGTATATCATGTTCTGGGCGGAATCATTAGTCCGATGGAAGGATTGGGACCGGAAGACTTGACTATCACACAACTTATCAAACGGATAAAGGAAGATTCGGTAAAAGAAATTATCATGGCTCTGCCTACAACCATCGAGGGCGACACCACCAATTACTATATCCACAAGCAAATCAAAAACACAGAAGTAAGAATGAGCACCCTGGCGCGTGGGGTTTCCATCGGCAACGATTTGGAATATGCTGACGAAGTAACGCTGGGCCGTTCTATTGTTAACCGGCAGCCTTACGATGAATCATTTTCGGACTGAGTCATCCGGAAAAGGCAAATCCTGATTCCCTTTTTGCTGGCTTTCATCGGTTAATTGCTTAATCAGGTCTTCCAAATCCATTTGCGCCTGGTCTTTTGGAAGTTGCTTTACCTGGTGTCCGTCTTTCAGCGCATGTTTGATAGAACTTTTAATAAACCTTACCGGCGAAGTGTTACGACGTTTGCAATACGCTTCCAGCGATTTCCGCTGCCGGGTAGTCAGCTTCAGCGTAATTTTGTTATAGCGTGTTTTTCTGGCCATATTATTCTGATGCTAATGATTTGATCTCTTTCATAACCCCTTCAGCCAGTTTCTGAGCTCCCTCTGCCGTTTTGCTCTCACTGTAAATCCGGATGATAGGCTCTGTATTGGATTTTCTGAGGTGTACCCACTC